>CAZFTQ010000004.1:50071-59987 GCA_964522365.1 uncultured Desulfovibrio sp.
AAAAAAGACCCCCGCCCTCACGCAGACGAGGCGGGGAGCCCGGGGCCCGGTCCGGAAATGTCCGGGGGGCCGTCATGCGTCCCCCGGCTGTCCGGTGTTTCAGCCGTGGTAGACCCTGGGGTTGAGGACGCCCACGGCGCAGACGATCTCGTAGGGAATGGTGTCCAGGAGGCTCGCCCATTCAAAGGGCGTCACGGGCCTTTCGCCCTCGGCGGCTTCGCCGCCCAGCAGCCAGACCTCGTCGCCCGCCCGGACGCCCGGCAGATCCGTCACGTCGAACATGGTCATGTTCATGCAGACGCGGCCCACGGCCCGGACGCGGCGTCCGTGGATGAGGGCGTGGAGTCTGCCCGAGAGGGCTCTCGGCATGCCGTTGGCGTAGCCCACGGAGACCACGGCCAGACGCATCTCTCTGTCCGCCTTGAAGGTCTTGCCGTAGGAGACGGATTCGCCGTTTTTCAGTTCCGTCACCTGGAGCACCACGGAACTCAGGCTCATGACCCATTCAAAGGCCTTTCCCAGGTGCTCCTCCGAAGTGCCGGCGAAGGGATTGCCGCCGTAGAGCATGAGACCGAGCCTCGCGATGTCGCAGATGTCGCACCAGCAGGCCGTGTCCAGGGTGCCGGCCGAGTTGAAGAGGCTCCTTTTGATGCCCGGAAAGGCCTCCAGCATGGCGGCCGCGATGTCCGAGAAACGGCCTATCTGTCTGGCCGTATGGTGCTTTTTGTCAGGCGAGTCCGCGCAGGAACAGTGGGAGGCCACGATGACCGGCCGCACGGCGGGCAGGGCGTGCAGGCGGTCGATGAGCGCGGGGATCTGTTCCGCCCGGAAGCCCATGCGGTGCATGCCCGTTTCCACCTTGACGGCGATGGGGAGGGGCGATCCGGCCGTGCCGGCCGCCGCCGCCCGCTCCAGTCCCTCGAAGCTGCAGACAAGGGGAGTGAGCCCGTATTCCCTGACGCAGGTCCATTCCTCTTCGCTGGCGGGAGGCAGGAGCGGCAGGATCTCTTCCCTGTGCCCGGCCTCGCGCAGAAAGCGGCCTTCGTCCGCGCAGCCCACGGCGTAGCGCCTCGCGCCCGCGTCCGTGAGGGCCTCGGCCACTCTGAGGATGCCGTGCCCGTAGGCGTCGGATTTCAGGACGGGCATGAGCTTTTCAGGCTTGCCGCAGCGTCGGAAATTTCTGAGGAGCGCGGAAAGGTCGATGTGACAGCGGGCCTGAGTGAAGCTGCAGGGCATGTGCGGAAGTATCCTTCAGTGCGGAGCGGACTTGGGGGGGGGTGTGGAACGGGCGCTGTGCGGAAAAGCGCGGCAAAATTTGTATTTGCTGGATTTCTTTATACTCTTGAGCCGCGGTACGCAAGGCAAAATCCTGCCTTCTCCCCTTGCCTCTGCGGAGAATTTGGGCGACAAGAGCCCAGTCGGACGCCGGCGGCGGCTGACGGAGGCTTTTTCAGGAGGGTATATGGCCGGCGCCTTTACGCTGATACACAGGGACGGCAGCGCCAGAGCGGGCGTGCTGCGCACGGCGCACGGGGACATCCCCACGCCCGTCTTCATGCCCGTGGGCACGGCGGGCTCGGTCAAGGCCGTGGCGCCGGACGATCTGGCGGCCATCGGCGCCCCCATCATTCTGGGCAATACCTACCACCTCTACCTGCGTCCCGGCCACGAGCTCGTGGGCCGGCACGGCGGCCTCCACGGCTTCGCCTCCTGGCACGGCGCCATCCTCACGGACAGCGGCGGCTTTCAGGTCTTCAGCCTGAGCGGCCTGCGGAAGATCCGGGAGGAGGGCGTGGAATTCCGCTCCCATCTGGACGGCTCGAAGCATCTTTTCACCCCGGAAAAGGTCATCGCGATCCAGCGGGCCCTCAATTCGGACATCATGATGGTGCTGGACGAGTGCGTGCCCTTCGGCGCGGACAGATCCTACACGGAAAAAAGTCTGGCCCTCACCACGCGCTGGGCCGAGCGGGCGCTCAGAGCCTATCCCCGGGGCACGGCCTCCAATCTCATCTTCGGCATCGTCCAGGGCGGCTTCTTCAGGGATCTGCGGACCCGCTCCGCCGCCGAGCTCTGCGCCATGGACTTTGACGGCATGGCCATAGGCGGCCTCTCCGTGGGCGAAAGCAAGCCGGAAATGTACGAGCTTCTGGCCCACACCGCGCCGCTTCTCCCCGAGGAGAAGCCCCGCTACCTCATGGGCGTGGGCACCCCCCTGGACATTGTCACGGGCATAGGCCAGGGCATAGACATGTTCGACTGCGTCCTGCCCACCCGCAACGCCCGCAACGGCACCCTCTACACCTCCACGGGCAAGATCAACATCCGCGGCGCCAGGTACGCCGAGGACGACGCCCCCCTGGATCCGGCCTGCGGCTGCTACGTCTGCCGGACCTTTTCCCGGGCCTATCTGCGCCATCTCTTCGTGAGCGGGGAGCTCCTCAGCTACCGGCTCAATTCCCTCCACAATCTGACCTATTTTCTCTCGCTGACGCGCCGGGCCAGAGAGGCCGTGCTGGCGGACCGCTTCGCGGATTTCCAGGCCGGCATCATTGATCTCTATCCCGAAGAGGCGGCAAGGGCCGGGCTCTGAGCCCGGGGCTCCCTCCGTCAGGCGCAAGGAGTTTTCTTCGTGAGCATTTCTCCCACCCGCTGCGGCTGGGTGGCCCTCATGGGCCCGCCGAACGCCGGCAAGTCCACGCTGCTCAACACCCTCATGGAGCAGAAGGTCACCATCGTCACGCCCAGGCCCCAGACCACGCGCAGTCAGATTGTGGGCATCCTCACCGAAAAGGACCTGCAGATCGTCTTCATGGACACCCCGGGTCTGGCCCAGGAACGGGGCCATCTGGGCAAGACCATGATGCGGGCCGTCTGGGAAAGCCTGCGTCAGGCGGACGTCATTCTCCCCGTTCTGGACGCCCATGTCTTCCTGCTGCACCCGGAAGCTCTGGACAGGGAACTCGCGCCCATGGTGGCGGCCCTCAAAGGCGAGACGCGGCCCGTCATCGTGGCGGTCAACAAGATTGACCTCTTCGCCGACAAAAGCCGCATGCTCCCCCTGCTCGCCAGGCTCTCGGAAATCTGGCCCTCGGCGGAAATCTATCCCCTCTCGGCCCTGAGCCGGGACGGCGTGGCGGGCCTCAAGGCCCTGATCGCCTCGCGGCTCCCCGAGCGGCCCCTCCAGTTCCCCGAGGATCAGATCTCGACCCTGCCCGTGCGCTTCATGGTTTCCGAGCTCATCCGGGAAAAGCTTTTTCTCCACCTGCGCGAGGAGGTGCCCTACGGCACGGCCGTGGCCATCGAGCGCTGGGAAGAGGGCGCGCCCACGGGCCAGACCCTCATCTACGCCGTCATCTATGTGAGCCGGCCCATGTACAAGTCCATGGTCATCGGCCGTCAGGGCAGCATGATCAAGAAAATCGGCTCAGAAGCCCGCAGGGACATTCAGGAGCTCCTCCAGACGAAGGTGCACCTGGAGCTCTGGGTCAAGGTCAGGGACCACTGGACCGAAGAACCCGCCTTCCTCACCGAGCTGGAGGCGGAGAATCTGGGAGGCAGCCATGGAAACTGAGGCAAGGCTCGCTCTCAAGGCCCGCTGGGAGGCCGTGCTGGAGCGTCTGGACAAGGCCGTCACGGCCGCCGGCCGCAGGGCGGAAGAAGTGCGGCTCATCGCCGTCTCCAAGCTTCATCCGGCGGAGGCTGTGGCCGAGCTGGCTCTGCTGGGCCAGAGGGACTTCGGAGAAAATTATGTCCAGGAGGCCCTGGAAAAGCAGCGGAGCCTGGACAATGTGCCGGGCCTCGCCCGGGATTTCGTGCGCTGGCACATGATAGGGCATGTGCAGAGCCGCAAGGCGTCCCAGGTGAGCGGACGCTTCTGCCTCATCCATTCCCTGGACTCCCGGCATCTGGCCGACGCCCTGGAAAAGCGCTGCGCGGCCCTGAACCATGTGCAGCCGGTGCTCATGGAAGTGAATGTGGGCGACGAGGCTCAGAAAAGCGGCCTGCTCCGGACGGATCTTCAGTTCATGGCGGACCATGTGCTGGCCGCCTGTCCCCACCTCTCCCTGCAGGGACTCATGTGCATCCCGCCCGTCTTTGACGCGGGCGAGGCGGCGAGGCCCTATTTCGCCCTGCTGAGGGACCTTCGCAAGGTCCTTCGCGGGACCACGGGCCTGCCCCTGCCCGAACTTTCCATGGGCATGAGCGGGGACTTCGAGTGGGCGGTGCTGGAAGGCGCCACCTCGGTGCGCGTGGGCACCGACATCTTCGGGCCGCGGCCGTCCCGGAAGGCCTAGAGATCTTTCCGCCGGGCCCTGCGGGCCCGGCTTTCTTCCAGCGCCTCCACGGAGGCGAAGCCGCAGCCCCGGGCCTGATGGTCCAGGGTCTCCCGGGCGAGATTGCGCCCCCGGGCCCGGGCCTCCCGGGCGTGCCTCGCCAGGATCTCCAGAGTGGTCTCCGAGCAGGTGGCCAGTTCCCCCCGGAGATAGGTCTCAAAGGACGTGGCCAGCGGACTGTCCTCGGCGGAGCGCAGGGGTCTTCCCGTGGCCCGCACATGGGGGAAGAGCCTGTCGCAGTCGGCCTCCCAGTCCAGGTGGATGGCGGTTATCTCTTCGATGAGGGCCAGGCTTCGGGCCGAAAGGGGCGGAAGCAGGTCACGGATGGCCTCGTATTCCTCGGGATGGGTGCTGGCCATCATGCGGGCGTACTTCTCCGTGACGGGATTGCGGCCTTCCTCTTCGGCCGCCGTCAGATCCGCCGCGTAGGAGCCGAGAGCCTCGTCGGGCCAGACCGCGAACTGGCTCCCGCGCATGACGGCGAAGGTGCCCGGCTGATCCTGGCAGGAGGCCCGGCCTCCGCGGTTCCGGGTCTGCTGGAAGAAGTCCCATTCTTTCTGTATGATGCTTCGCACAAGAGCGGCTCTGTCCATGCGCCTCCTCCGGGCCCCGGCACGCTTCGCCGCGGCGCTCCTGAAGGCCATGTCTACGCTCCGTCCGCCTGCCGGGCAAGGGCCCGGGAGGAGGTGTGACGGAACGGGGCCGCGCAGACCAGGGAGAGACGCATGGACGAGCCAGTGAAGGGACTGGATCTGGCCCGCCGGCTCTACGAAGAGCACGGCAGGGAACTCATGGAGCGGCATATTCCGGATCTTGTGCCCCAGGCCGCCGTGGGCCTGGTGGGCGAGGGCTCGGAATGCTTCGGATTTGACGACGACATTTCCCGGGACCACGACTGGGGTCCGGCGTTCTGCCTCTGGCTCCCCGGGGATGTTCTGGAGGAGAATGAGGACCGCCTGGAAGAGATGCTGGCCCGGCTGCCCTCGACCTTCGAGGGCTTTTCCGTGCGCATGGGCCCGGGCGATCGCATCGGCCGGGTAGGGCCGCTGCCCCTGGAGGGCTTCTACCGGCGCTACCTCAATGTGCCCCGCTGTCCCCGCACCGTGGGCGAGTGGCGCGCCGTCCCCGAGACCTTTCTCGCCGTGGCCACCAACGGCGAGGTCTTCGCCGATCCCTCGGGGGTCTTTTCCGGCATCCGGAAGGAACTTCTGGACTTCTACCCCGAGGACATCCGCATCAAGAAACTGGCGGCCCGCTGCGTCGCCGCGGCCCAGGCCGGCCAGTACAACCTGCCGCGCATGCTGAGCCGCTACGCCTGCACGGCCGTGAACATCTGCCGCGCGCGCTTCATCGAGGCCGTCACCAGCATGGTCTTTCTTCTGCACCGGCGCTACATGCCCTTCTACAAGTGGGCGGACAGGGCCCTCGCCGGACTGTCGCCCCTGGGCGCCTCCGTTTCGGCGTCCCTGGCCCAGCTCAGCGCCCTTTCCCCGGTGGAGCACAGGGCGGAGGACTTTTCCGTGATCATCGAGGATATCTGCCAGCGCATGGCGGACTGCCTGGTGGAGCAGGGCCTCTCCCGCAGCCGGGATCCCTGGCTCTACGAGCAGGCCCCCGAAGTGCAGTCCCATATCCGTCTGGAGGGCCTGCGGAACATGCCCGTGGACCTCGAATAGCCGGAAGTTTCCGATTTTCTGTCTGAAAGGAAGAAGGCCCGCGGAGGAACGATCCGCGGGCCTTCCTGTGCTTCAAGGGGGAAAAAGCTAGCCGAAGAAGCGCTTCCAGAAGGGCTTTCCGGGTTCCCTGCGGGCGGGCTCGGCAGATGCCGGTCCGCCGGGCTGAGCGCTTTCCGCCCGGGTCAGGGCCTGTTTCCTGGCCGGCTGCCGCCGCTGCGCGCCGGCGGGCCTCGCGAGGCGCGGGTTCTTCGCCCGGGCCTCGGCGCGCAGGCATCTGAGCCGTCTGGCGGGCCGGCTCTTTCCGGGGAGATCCGGGCTCCGGGGAACCGGCGCGGGGAGGGCGTCTCCCGCCGCGTCCGGAGCGGCCGGAGGGATCGGTACCTCCTCGCCGGCGGAGCCGTCCCTGACCGGTGCGGCCTGCCCTTTCTGGGCGTCAAGATTCTCCTGAATGAAGATCTGCCAGACGGAGAAGAAGAGGGCCGCCAGGAGCGGGCCCGTCACGAAGCCGTCGGTGCCGAAGAGAGAGAAGCCGCCCAGGGTGGAAACCAGGATGAGGTAGTCCGGCATCCGGGTGTCCTTGCGCAGAAGAATGGGCCGCAGGACATTGTCGGCCAGACCGATGACGCAGGAACCGAAACTCAGGAGGACGAGACCTTTGAAATAAGCCCCCGTGACCAGGAAGTAGAGGCTCGCGGGCAGCCAGACGAGCGCCGAGCCCACCATGGGGATGAGGGAGAGGACGGCCATGATCATGCCCCAGAGCACGGCGGCCTTGATGTCCAGCCACCAGAAGATGAAGCCGCCCAGCGCGCCCTGGGCCATGGCGATGAGCAGGCTGCCCTTGACCGTGGCCTGCACCACCTGGGAAAAGCGGGAGATGAGACGCCGTTCGCGGTGGTCGCCGAAGGGCATGGCCCGGATGAGCAGGGCCTTGAGGCTGTGCGCGTCGCGGATGAAGAAAAAGCTGATGTACGCCACCAGAACAAGATTGGAGATGAATTCAAGGGCGCTGCCGCCCGCGTCCAGGGAGTGTCTGGTCAGGAAGGAGCCGATCTGACTGGTCAGCTTTCCCAGTCCCTGAGTGAAGGTCGCCTTGTCGTAGCCGCATGTTTCCAAGAGGTTGTGGATAAATGGAGAGGTCTTGTTGAGATTGTCCAGACCGTTCAGCAATTCCTGCCGCAGCGTGTTCTGCTGTTCCAGGATCGAGGCGACTTCCTTGCCCCCGGAGTAGATGATCCATGCTATGGGCAGGATGATGACGAAAAGCGCCAGCAGCACCGTGCACAGGGCGGCCAGATTGGGCTGAAGTCCCCTGCGGGTCCGCAGATGTCTGAAGAGCGGCGAAAAAATGGCCGCTATGACCACGGACCAGAGAAAGACGTCAAAAAAGGGCAGAAGAAGCCAGCCGAAGAGGCCCGTGGCCGCCAGAACCAGACAGAAGAAGGCCCGGGCCTCAAAGCGCTCCAGATTGTCGAACATGTGGACTCCGCGGAAAGGGGGAGCGCCTGACCGCGGAACCGGTCAGACGTCCCGAAAAGGCCCTAAGCTTTTTCAGAATCGGCCGATAGGGAAGGTGTACGGGCGTCGTGCGCTATGGCCAGGGCCAGGAGGATGCCTCCGGCCTGGGCCACATTGAGGGAATCAAAGCTGCGGCGGAACGGAATGTTCACCCAGCGCGAGCACCTCTTGGCGACGCCCGGCCGCAGTCCTTTCTCCTCGCTGCCGAGGACCAGCACTGCGGGAAGCTGAAGCCCTTCCGAGAAGGGATTCAGCGAGGGGCCCTCCGGCCGCTGACCCGTCCCGTAGACGGCAAAGCCCCGCTCCTCCGCCTCGTCAAGGGCTCTTGCGAGGTTGGTGGCCCGGGAAACGGGAAGGCTGCTGAGAGCCCCGGCCGAGGACCGCAGCGCGGCGGGTCCGAGGTAGGCGGAATTGTGCTCCGGGAGCAGAAGTCCGGCCGCGCCCAGCGCGTACATGGTCCGGGCGAGCGTTCCCACATTGCCGGGGTCCTTGACCTGATCCAGGGCGATGACAAGGGGCACGGGGGCGGACAGCGCTTCGTCCAGGAACTTCTCCAGCGGCACGGTGGACAGGCAGGAAAGCCGGGCTGCGACGCCCTGGTGGTGGGCAACCTCCCCGCCCTGACGGCAGAGCCGGTCGAGGGCCTGGGGCTCCACCAGAGAGTAATGGATGCGGTTCTGGCGGCAAAGCTTCTGGATCTCGAGGATTTCCGGAGAGCGGGCCCCCTTGCGGCAGACAACGCTGTCTACGCGTTCCGGCGTCTCCCTGAGGAGCTCAAGCACGGGCTTGAGCCCGGGAAGGAAAGCGGAATCGTTGGTTTTCATAAGCAAAATCCTGAAGGAATCTGGTGTCGGGCCATCTGATGTACCCGATGCCCTTCCTGAAGGCAAGATGACGGGATTCGGTGCGGAAATGAACGGAGCGACTGAGAAGACTGGAACAGTGAACTGGGGACGGATGCTGGCGCTCTGTCTTTTTCTTGCCTGCCTCTGCACGGGCTGCGCCTCCAAGGCGCCCGCTCCTGCGGGCCCCGACATGCTGGTTCCCGCCGGCCAGAGTCCTCTCTCCGACGCCGAACGCGCCATTCTGGCCAAGAACAAGGGCAGCATCGCCGCCTCTCTGCCGGCCTCGGCCGATCCCTACATCGAACAGCAGGCCGCCTATTTTCTGCGCGACGGCCGCCGGATCATGAATGTCTTCCTGAGCCGGTCCGAAAAGTACCTCCCCTACACGAAGCAGGTCTTCCGCTCCTACAATCTCCCTGAAGAGCTGGCCTATCTGGCCATGGTGGAGAGCGGCTACAATACCCAGGCCCGGTCCAGGGCCGGCGCGGCCGGCGCGTGGCAGTTCATGCAGTTCACCGGCACCAAGTACGGGCTCCAGCTGGACCAGTGGCAGGACGAGCGCTGCGACATCTTCCGCGCCACCCACGCGGCGGCTCTGTACCTGAAGAAGCTCCATGACGATTTCGGCGACTGGCCCACGGCCATCGCCGCCTACAACGCGGGCGAAGGCAAGATGAGCCGCGCCTGCAAGGCCGCCGGCGAACGGACCTTCTTCGGCGTGATCGCCAAGAACGGCCGTCTGGACGAACAGACGAGGCTGCGTGACGAAACCTGCCAGTATGTGCCGAGATTCCTGGCTGTGGCGGCCATCATGAACAATCTGGGCGAACTGGGCTTCGCCGAGGTCTCCCCCGGCGCCACGACGGGTCTGACCAGAGTCCGTCTGGAACCCGGCACCAGCCTGGAAGCCATGGCCCGCAGCTGCGACATCCCCTGGAGCGAGTTCAAGAGCTACAATCCTCATTTTCTGACTCCCGTGAGCCACGCCACCAAGCCCACCAACGCCTATGTGCCCAGCTGGGCCGGCCAGAAGGCCGTGGCCTACGCCGCGAGGCCCGTGCGCATGAACGCCAGGGCTGTCGCCACCGCCAGGCCCGCGGCCAGGGGCGGCAGGCTCTATACGCTGCGCCGCGGCGACACCCTGAGCAGCGTGGCCAGAACGCACAATACCTCCGTCGCCGCCATTCTCGCCGCCAATCATCTCCAGGATCCCCACGCCCTGCATGTGGGCCAGACTCTGACCATCCCCGGCGGCATGGCCACGGCCCAGGCCTCCGCGGCAAGGAAGAGCGGCGGGACTTCCTCCTACAGCGTTCAGCCCAAGGACAATCTCTGGCAGATTTCCCGCAAGCTCAATGTGAGCGTGGACGATCTGAAACGCTGGAACCGGCTGGACGGCCAGGGGCTCCGCGTGGGCCAGAGACTGGTCGTGCTCCGCTGACAATGCCAAAGTGCGGCCGGATCCTGCCCGTCCGGCCGCTGGTCAAGGGGGTTGCCTTCTGAGGCGCCCCCTTTTTTTGCCCCCGCTTCCCTGCGGACC
>CAZFTQ010000005.1:0-57555 GCA_964522365.1 uncultured Desulfovibrio sp.
CCCGGAAAGGCTCCGGATGATCCTGCCCCCGGTTTATGCGCGCAGCTCCGCTCCCCTGGTATTTTCGGGGGTGTGACCGAGCTTTTTCGCGCGGCCTTTCCGGCTTTCTGTCCTCGGGGGAGGATGTTCAGAGGAAGCAGCGGGCGTTCCCCCGGAACGGAGCTTCCTCTCAAGCCCCGGCGCTTCTCCCGGGAGACCCCTTCCTTCCGGGCAGCCCTCCTTTCGTCCGCCCGCAACCTGTGCGGGAGGGCCCTCCCGGGCACGGGAAGAGGCCGCCGAGAGGGTGGCCTCCGCAAGCCCGTGCGCTACCGGGGTGTGCTCCCCCGGGCGCCCATCGCCCTCCTGTCTCCCCCTTGTCATCGTGCGGCTCTCTGCCGCGGACGAAAAGCCCCGGAAAAAAAGAAGGCCGCCCGGGGCGGCCTTGTTCCTTGAAAAACGGTCAGCTTCGCGGCGGGGATTTCTCCTGCTCCGCCAGCCAGGCGTTGGCCTCTGCCAGGTTCAGGGTCCCTTCGTAGAGGGCCCGGCCGCTGATGACCCCTTCGAGCCCCTTGGCGGAGAGGGGATGGAGGCGTCTGATGTCGTCCAGGGTGGTCACGCCGCCGGCCGCCAGCACGGGCACGGGCGAGACCTCGCAGATGGTCTCCATCTCCGCCAGGTTGACGCCCTGCTGCATGCCGTCGCGCTCGATGTCCGTGTAGACGAGAAAGGCCGCGCCCAGGGAGGCCAGTTCCGCCGCCTTGTCCACGGCCCGGACGCCCGAGCTCTCGGTCCAGCCCTTTGTCCTGACAATGCCCTTTTCGGCGTCCAGGGAGACGCCGACGCGGCCGGGAAAAGCCTCGCAGAGCCTCGCCAGCAGGTCGGGATCCTCCATGGCCACGGTGCCGATGAGAATGCGCGTCACCCCTGAGTCCAGATAGGCCCGCGCCGTTTCCATGCTGCGGATGCCGCCGCCGAGCTCCACGGGGATCTGGAGCGTCGAGCAGATCTTCCGGACGAGGTCCCTGTTTCTGGGCTCGCCCCCGAAGGCGCCGTCCAGGTCGATGACATGGAGAAAGCGGGCGCCCTGACGCTCCCAGGCCAGGGCCGCGGCCGCGGGGTCGGGGGAGAAGACCGTGGTCTCGTCGGCCCTGCCCTGTCTGAGCCGCACGCAGGCCCCGTCCTTGATGTCCACAGCCGGCAGCACAATCATGATTTTTTCTTCCTTGTTTTTTTGACCGTGGAAAAACCCGGTCCCTAGTTGAGACCCAGATCCCTGAGCATTCTGGGCATGCCTTCGGCCGCGAGCTCCACGCCGCTTATCCAGGCGCCCCGGCGCTTGATGAAGTCGCCCACGGTGAGGAGATTTTCCGTGAGACCAACCTGGCTCTCTTCATAGATGGCCCGGTCCTGGATGGTGCCCGTGCTCGAGCGGATGAGATAGAAGACGAGATGGATGCTGGCCGAGGAGGTCACGCCCGCCTTGGAGCCCTCCCTGTCGTGCCAGTCCAGGACCTGGGGCACCAGGATGAAGTCCTTGCCGGTCTTCCGGGCGGCCTCGGCCCAGGCGGCGAGCGCCTGAGGCTGGCTCGCCGCGTGGTAATGGGTGGGCGAGCCGTGGCTCGTCGGGGCCTTGTGGCCGAAGGTCAGGTCGCGCTGGCCCTTCCGGGCGAGGAGGAGCTTCTGAAGCTGATCGTCCAGCTCGGCCAGCTGGCTTGCCTGGATGATGCCCTGGTTCTGCGGGAGCGTTCCCGTGATGAGCTCGGCCGTGCTCACGGGCTGGGTGAAGGGCATGACCGCCACGGAATACCGGGGGCTCAGGAGATAGGGGAGCTCCGCCGTCGATTTGGGCTTGCGCTGACAGGCCGAGCTGACGAGGACGAGGGCCAGGATCAGCAGAAGTGCCGGGACGCGGACGCGCAGCATGGGAAGACCTCCTCGCGCTGAAAAAAAGGGCAGGCTGGGGGTCCGGCCTGCCCGGCGGCTCAGTTTTCGCCGCCGAAGTCGATCTGAATCTGTTCCGCGGTGTCCGCCGAACGCATGGCGATGCTGCCGATCTTCCAGGCCTTGCAGCTGAAGGCCTGGATGCGGCCGATGGTCTCTTCCACGCGCTCTTCCGGCACCACGAGAATGTAGCCGATGCCCGTGTTGAAGATCTGGCACATCTCCGCCCAGCTGAGCCCGCCGGTTTCCTTCAGCCAGCGGAAGACGGGGGGAATGTCCCAGGATCCGAAGCGGATGTCCGCCTCCACCTGGGAGGGGAGCACCCTGGGGATGTTGTCGTAGAAGCCGCCGCCCGTGATGTGGGCCATGCCCTTGACGGGGAGATCCCGCAGCAGGGATTTGACCACGTCCACATAGATGGCCGTGGGGGTGAGCAGCACATCGGCCACGGTCCGGTCTTCCTCGCCCGGGAAGGGATCGTCCCCCCGGAGGCCGGATTTGTCGAGAAGCCTGCGCACCAGGGAATAGCCGTTGGAATGGATGCCCGTGGAAGCGATGCCGATGACGGCGTCGCCCACCCGGATGTCGGATCCGTCAATGAGGCGGTCGTTGCTCACGAGCCCCACGCAGAAGCCCGCGAGATCGTATTCTCCCTCGCCGTACATGTCCGGCATTTCCGCCGTCTCGCCGCCGAGGAGCGCGCACTGGGCCTGCTTGCAGCCTTCGGCCACGCCGGCGATGACAGTTCTCGCCACCTCGATGTCGAGCCTGCCCGTGGCGAAGTAGTCCAGGAAGAAGAGAGGTGACGCGCCCTGGACCAGAATGTCGTTGACGCTCATGGCCACCAGGTCGATGCCCACGGTCTCGTGGCGGTTGAAGCGGAAGGCCAGCTTGAGCTTGGTGCCCACGCCGTCGGTGGAGGCCACGAGGACCGGGGTGGACATGCCGCCCGTGTCCGGGCGGAAGAGACCGCCGAAGCCGCCGATGTCCGAAAGGACGCCCTTGGTGTGTGTCTGTGCCACCAGGTCCTTGATGGTGGACACGAGCGCGTTGCCGGCCTCAATGTTGACGCCGGAGGCCGTATAGGCCTTGGACCGTTCAAGAGTCATGGGGTTCTCCTTGCTGCGGAAGACAGCCTAGCAGACATTGGCCCGGATCCCAAGAAAAAACCCTTTTGAAAAAATTTTTGTCTGTCGGCCTGAGGCCAGGGATGGGCGGAAAGGCGCGTCCGGGCTTGCGGCGGGATCCCGGACAGGATAGGCTTGGAGGGAATTGTGCGGGAGGAAGGGCCCGGGGAAACCCTGAGGTCCGCCCGGGGCAGCCAGTACCTAGCAGGAAGGGCCCCGCAAGGCAATTTCCGCACGGACAGGCGTCATCGGAAGAGCCGTCCGGAGGACGGCGGGGAGGAAACATGCGTGAAGCGATGTTCTGGGAAAGGCTTGATGGGGAAACTGTGCGCTGCACGCTCTGCTTCCGCCGCTGCCGGATCAAGGTGGGGGATCGGGGTTTCTGCAGGGTCCGCTGGAACAGAAGCGGCGTCCTCGTGTCCATGGTGGACGCCATCGTGTCGAGCCTGAATGTGGATCCCGTGGAGAAAAAGCCTCTGTACCATTTTCTGCCGGGCTCGGAGACCCTCTCTCTGGGAACCTGGGGCTGCAATTTCGACTGCCGCTTCTGCCAGAACTGGCACATCTCCCGCAACGTGCCGGAAACGGGCCACTTCGAAAAGGCGAGCGTCTTCAGCGCGGAGGAGACCGTCGCCTTCGCCCGGCGCTGGAACATTCCGAGCGTCTCCTGCACCTACAACGAGCCCACGGTTTTCTGGGAACTCGTGACGGAACTGACGGAGCGGGTCATTCAGGCCGGCCTGAAGACCGTTCTCGTGACCAACGGCGCCATGTCGCCCGAGGCCCTGAAAAGCCTGGAAGGCCGCATCACGGCGGCCAATGTGGATCTCAAGAGCTTCAGCGGATCCTTCTACGAGAAAATCTGCCGGGGCAGTCTCAGGCAGGTTCAGGAGAATCTCGTGCGCATGCGGGAAATGGGCATCTGGCTGGAAGTGACCACCCTGATCATTCCGGGCCTCAACGACTCGGAGGAGGAAACGAGGGCCATCGCCCGCTTCGTGCGGGACGAACTGGGGCCCGACACTCCCTGGCATGTCTCGGCCTTCCATCCGGAGTACAACATGCGGGACAGAAGGAGTACGCCGTCCGAAGACATCATCCGCGTCTGCGAGGCGGGCCTGGAAGAGGGCCTGCGCTTTGTCTACAGCGGCAACATCCGGGACGAGAGATGCAGCGACACCCGCTGCCCCGCCTGCGGCGGGCTCTGCGTGCGGCGCAGGGGCTACTCGGTGGAGCAGCCCTTTGACGGCCGCTGCCCCGGCTGCGGAAAGCTTCTGCCTGGCGTCTGGCAGGCCTGAGGACAGGCGTGAAGAGAGGCCGGCGGGGGACCCGGGGACGGGTCGCCCGCCGCGGGGATCGGCAGGGGATCCTCAGTTGAGGGAGACGCCGCCGTCGGGCTTTTCTTCCTCAGGCTTCGCCTTCTCCTTGGCCTTGTCCTTGCCGGGCTTGTAGTTGAGACCCTTGTAGATGACGCCCTTGGGCTCCGTCTTTTCGCCGTCCCTGGGCGGAAGCATGAGGTAGCTTGTCACGGTCTCGACGCCCGACACTTCCCGGGCCGCCTGGATGGCGGTCTTGCGCTCCTCCTCGTTGGTGGCCACGCCCAGGAGCACCACCCGGTTGCTGTTCACGGCCGTGTCTATGCGGGTGGAATTGAGGTTGGAGGTGCCGATGAGGGCCGTGCGCAGCTTCGTGCGCAGGACGAAGTCGCTGTCGCCGTCACGCCTGCCGAACCAGTGCGGCGTCACGGTGCGCACATTCTTGTTCTTCCTGGCGATGGCCACGGCCTTTTCGCGCATCTTCTGCGGCGCTTCGCCCACCAGGAAGACATGGCCGTAGTAGGAGTAGACGGAAATGCTCCAGCCGTCCGACATCTTCTCGGCCATGAGATCCTTCTTGAGACTCGTGGTGATGCCCGTGTCCGAGGCCATGGTGTCCATGAGCCGCTCGTCCGTGGCCGTGCTGTAGACGGCGCAGCCCTGGAGGCAGAAGGAGAGGCCCAGGAGCAGGACAAGGGCGCGGAGGGAGAGGAAGTTCTTCATCGGTGATACCTCCCGGTCCGGGAAAAGGCGCGGCCTCGAGGGGCTGCGCGTTCCCGGGGAGCGTGAAAAGGACAGCGGCCGGTCCCCGGCGGAAAGCGTCCGGGGGGAAGAGGGAAGAGAGGAGCGGGCGTTGCCGCCCCTCAGGCTCAGTCGTCTTCGTGTTCCCGGCGGATGGAGGCGCCCGCGGCGCTCAGCTTTTCCTCGATGCGCTCGTAGCCGCGGTCCAGATGGTAGATGCGGCGCACCTGGGTCGTGCCCCGGGCGGCGAGGCCCGCCAGGATGAGCGAGGCCGAGGCCCGCAGATCCGAGGCCATGACCGGGGCGCCCTTGAGGCGGGGCACGCCGCGGATGAGGGCCGTGTGCCCGGAGATCTGGATGTCCGCGCCCATGCGGACGAGCTCCGGGGCGTGCATGAAGCGGTTTTCAAAAATGCGTTCGTCCACCAGGCTGATGCCGTCGGCCAGGCACATCATGGCCATGACCTGGGCCTGCATGTCCGTGGGAAAACCCGGATAGGGCTGGGTGCGGATGTCCGTGGCCCGGAGCTTGCCGGACATGGAGGCTTCGAAGCCCTCCTCCGTCTGACGGAAGCGCATGCCCATGTTCTCAAGGACCCGGATGACGGCTTCCAGCGCTTCCACGGGACAGTTTCTGAGCACCAGACGGCCGCCCGTGATGCCCGCGCAGGCGAGGAAGGTGCCGGCCTCGATGCGGTCGGGCATGACGGCGTACTCCGTGCCCCTGAGGGAGGAGACCCCCGTGACGCGGATGGTGGAGCTCCCCTGGCCGCTGATTTTCGCTCCGCAGCTCACGAGGAAGTCGGCCAGATCCGTTATCTCGGGCTCGCGGGCCGCGTTGCAGAGCTCCGTGTCGCCGTCGGCCAGCACGGCCGCCATGATGAGGTTTTCCGTGCCGCCCACCGTGGGCATGTCCAGATGGATGGAGGCCCCTTTCAGGCGCCGGCAGCTGCCCACGATGTAGCCTTCTTCCAGGCTGAAGCGGGCGCCCATCTTTTCCAGACCCTTGAGGTGCTGGTCCACGGGCCGCGTGCCGATGGCGCAGCCGCCGGGAAGGGCCACCCGGGCCTCGCCGAGCCTCGCCAGCAGAGGCCCCAGGCAGAGCACCGAGGCCCGCATGGTGCGCACGAGATCGTAGGGAGCCTCGGAGGTCAGGCGTCCCGGCGTCATGCGGACTTCGTGTCCCTGACGCTCGCAGTGACAGCCCAGCAGATCCAGAAGCCGGAGCGTGGTGCGGATGTCCCGCAGCACGGGAACATTGCGGAAGACCTGCGGCCCTTCCAGGAGAATGGAAGACAGCAGAATGGGGAGGGCGGCGTTTTTGGAACCGTTGACGGCGATGACGCCGTCAAGGGGCCGGCCTCCCTCAATGACGAGTTTGTCCATGAAGCACCCGGGAGCGGCCGGCGGAAAGCCCGCCGGCGGAAAGTGGACTGGAGACGCGGCAGAACGGTCATTGCGCGTCTCCGTGACACTGAGAATAGACCGAAGCGGAGAAAAAAAAAAGAGAGGGGCGAGGTTTTCCCGGGGCCTTGGGATCCTCTTTTTCCGAAAAAAAAGGAAAAGGGCCTCCGCGGGGCTTGCCAGAGAGCGGGCTTTTGCGTATGGTGCCTCTCTGCATGGCGGAAGTAGCTCAGTTGGCAGAGCATCTGATTGTGGCTCAGAGGGCCGAGAGTTCAAGTCTCTCCTTTCGCCCCAGAAAGAAACCGTTCCCCGCGACGCCAGGCGCTGCGGGGTTTTTCTTTTTCGGGATGTGGCGCAGTCTGGCAGCGCATCTGGTTTGGGACCAGAGGGTCGCCCGTTCAAATCGGGCCATCCCGACCAGTCCGGAACAAAAAGCCCCCGGGATCGTTCTCCCGGGGGCTTTTTTGCGTCTCTCGTGAAGATTTCAGGTCAGGCGTAGAAGCGCACGCCCGCGTAGCCCACCACGCGGGAAAAGTCTCCGAAGGCGCTGCCCGAGGTGTCGCGGGCCATGAGCTTCGGGGGCGTCTTCGCCGCGCCGCGCACGAAAGCGAGGGCGTGCAGGACCAGGGCCATGGGACCGGCTCCGCACATGGTGATGCGCTCCTTCCGGCAGCGGTCGAGCAGACCCGCCGGATCTTCGGCGAGCACCCGGTCCAGGGCTCGCGCGTCCTTTTTCCGCGTCGTTTCCTCGTCCTCCATGTGGTTCATGTCCGAGCTCACCAGGAGGCCGACCCGTCCCTCCTGCAGGGGCCCGGCGCAGACCTTTCCGAGAGCCCGGCCCGCCAGGGCCAGGGCCGCCGGGTTCTGGGTGCCGATGCAGACAGGGACGATTTCCGGCGGATTCCCGGGCCTGAGAAACTGCAGGAAGGGCAGGATCACCTCGATGCTGTGCTCCCGGAGATGGGAGGCCGTGTCGGGCGCGAAGGGAGGCTCCCCGCAGAGGCGGGCCGCGAGATCTTCGTCCACGGCGATCTCTCCCAGGGGCGTGCGCCAGGAGCCTTTCGTCCAGACTCCGAAGGCCGTGGAGCCGAGCCCCGTGTGGTTGGGACAGAGAATGACCAGGGTCTGCGGCAGGCTGACGCCCGCCAGGGTGCGGGCGGCCACTCCGGCCGAGAAGACATAGCCCGCGTGGGGCAGCATGAGGGCCAGGGGGGTGTCCTTTTCAGCGGCCCCGCAGGGGGCGAAGGCCTGTTCCAGGGTCCTCGTGAGGACGGACGGCTCGCCCGGGTAGAAACGGCCCGCCACGGCCGGCGCGCGCACTGGCATTTCGTCGCTCCTTCAGGCTCAGAAGAGCTGATGCCCGCCCAGCCAGTGATGGATCACGCGGCCCTTGAGGGTCTGGCCGAGCCAGGGGGTGTTGTGGCTTCTGGAATGCAGGGTCTCGGGAGAGACCACCCATTCCGTCTCGGGATCGAAGAGGAAGAAGTCCGCCGGATCGCCGGGATTGAAGCGGTTGCAGGGGAGGGAGAAGATTTCGGCGGGGCGGTGGGCCATGAGCCGCACGATGTCGGCCTGGGTGAGCTCGCCCTCCCGCACCAGCTGCCACATGAGGCTCAGGGAGAGATCGAGGCCCGTGTAGCCGTTGGGGGCCAGATCCAGGGTGGTGTCCTTTTCCACGGCGGCGTGGGGAGCGTGGTCGGTCACGACGATGTCGATGAGACCCGTTCTGACGGCCTCCCGGACCCGCGCGCGGTCGGCCGCCGTGCGCAGGGGCGGGTTCACCTTGGCGAGGGTGTTGTAGCCCGCCATGCTGCTCTCCTCCAGCAGCAGGTAGTGGGTGCAGGTCTCGGCCGTCACCGGGGCGCCGCGCTTCTTGCCCCATTCGAGCACGTCCACGGCCATGGCGCAGGAGACATGGGCGATGTGGACGGGGATGTTCAGGTATTCCGCGAGCATGACGTCCCGCGCCACCTGCAGGGCCTCGCCCACCACGGGCTGGCCCATGACGCCCAGCACGGCGCTCATCTCGCCCTCGTTCATGAGATAGCCCGGGGCGAGCTGGGGATCTTCGCAGTGGTCCGTGAAGCGCAGGCCCAGGTCCCAGGCGTATTCCATGGCCCGGCGCATGAGCTCGGTATCCGACATGGGTTTGCCGTCGTTGCTCACGGCGACGCAGCCGGCGTCCCTGAGTTCGCCCAGCGGCGAGAGGCCCTTGCAGGCGAGACCCGGGGTGGCGGCGGCCACGGGTCTGAGTCTGGGCCCGTGGGGATGGGTCCGGGCCGCCTTGTCCAGCATGTAGCGGGTGACGGTGGCGGAGTCGTTGACGGGATTGGTGTTGGGCATGCACATGACCGTGCCGAAGCCGCCGCGGGCGGCGGCCTCCAGGCCCGTCGCGATGTCTTCCTTCCATTCGTAGCCCGGATCCCGGAAATGCACATGGCAGTCGGTGAGGCTCGGGAGAAGCACGAGGCCGCCCGCGTCCGTGACGGGCGCGTCCGCCGGCAGGGGCGCGTGGCCGTGGGGGGTCAGGGTGAGGATTTTTCCGTCCTCCACCAGCAGATCCACGGCGGCGTCGAGATATCTGGCGTTGCTGAGACAGAATTTCATGGTTGTTCCTTGATGCGGGGCGCGGTCAGGCGGGCGCGGCGGAATGAAGCCGCGGGCGCCGGAGGCGTCCTCAGACGTCGCTGCGGGTGCCCAGGAGATAGAGAATGGCCATGCGCACGGCCACGCCGGCGGAGACCTGATCGAGCACCAGGCAGCGGGGATCGTCGGCTATCTCGTTGGAGATTTCCCAGCCCCGGTTCATGGGACCCGGATGGAGCACGCGGGCGCCGGGATTGGCTCGGGCGAGGCGCGCGGGGGTCAGACAGTAGCGGCGGGAATATTCGGAGAGATCGGGAAGCAGGCCGGCCTCCTGGCGCTCCAGCTGGAGGCGCAGGCACATGACCGCGTCCACGCCCTCGACGGCCTCGTCGAGATCGGAATAGACGGGACAGTCCCATTGTCCGACCTGCCTCGGCAGGAGGGTCTTCGGCGAGCAGAGCCGCACCTTCGCGCCCAGAAGACGGAGCAGGAAGATGTTGGAGCGGGCCACGCGGCTGTGCTCGATGTCGCCCAGGATGAGGAGGGTTCTGCCCGTGAAGTCCGAGCCCCAGACCTGACGCAGGGCGTAGCTGTCGAGGAGGGCCTGGGTGGGATGGGCGTGCCAGCCGTCGCCGCCGTTGACGATGCTGCAGGGCAGAAGCTTCGCCAGATATTCGGCGGCTCCGCTGCTGGGGTGGCGGATGACGATGACATCCGGGCTCATGGCCTGCAGGGTGAGGGCGGTGTCCTTGAGGCTCTCGCCCTTGTTGAGGCTCGAGCCCGTCTTGCCCAGGGAAAAGGTGTCGGCCGAAAGGCGCTTGCCGGCCACGTCAAAGCTGGTCTTGGTGCGCGTGCTGTTTTCCACAAAGAAGAGCACCACGGTCTTGCCTTTGAGGGTGGGCACCTTCTTCACCGGCCGTCTGTTTATTTCCTGAAAGCTGGCGGCCAGATCGAGGAGGTGGAGGGCGTCGTCGCGGCTGAGCTGGGAGACGTCCAGAAGATCCTTGTGGTTCCAGAGATAGCGGTTGTCAGTGCTCACAGAAGCGCGCTCCTGACTGGTGAATCAGTCGGCTGAAGACATCGGGAGAAAAGGTCCGCGGGCCGGGAGAGAAGGAGGCGGGGCCAAAAAAAACCGCCCCTGCGGCGGAAAAGGAAAAAACGCTCGCTCGGGACGGGAAAAAGGGAGGCGTGCCTCCGTCTTCAGGAAAGACGGCCGCTCGGCCCAGGGCCGCTGGACAGGAACGGTTATCACGGCCATGCCTCCTCCGGCTGCGGACAGGGAGGGAAAGGGCGGACGCCCTCTCCCGGGCATCTCTTATGGCAGAGGCCGGGAGAAAAGGCAAGCCGGCGGGAAAGGGGCTTTCCAGGGGCAAAAATCAGGAATTCTGAAGTGTTGCATGGAGAGATGCCGCGGAAGGATCCCCTTTCTCCCCCGGAGGGACAAAAAAGAGGGCATTCTTTTGCCTTGCGTCCGGCGCAGAAAAGAGACAAGAGAACTTTACAGAGCGACGCTTTTCCGGCAGAGAGGCGCAGGCGCGACATCAAGGCGCCTGACCGGGCCCGTTTTTTTTCTTTTCCCCGGGGGGATCGCAAAGGGTTCCGGCTTTTCGTCTGCCGTCATCAGTCTCCATTTGCGGAAGAGGGGAGTCATGCTTCTTTCCATTCTGGTCTTTCTCTGCTGCGGCGCCGTGGCCGGCGTGCTGGCCGGACTTCTGGGCGTGGGCGGCGGCATCGTCATCGTGCCCATGCTGGACATCGTCTTCACAAGCCTGGGCTATCCCTCCACGGTCATCCACCAGCTGGCTCTGGGCACATCGCTCGCGAGCATCATGGTGACCTCTCTTTCGAGCTCCCGGGCCCACGCGAAGCGCGGGGCCGTGCATTTTGACATTCTGAAACGCATCACCCCCGGCATCCTGGTGGGCACCTTCTGCGGCGGTCTCATCGCCACCCACATGCCCACGCTCTTTCTGCGCGCCTTCTTCGTGGTCTTTCTCTTCTGCGTCTCGGCCCAGATGCTCTCGGGCTACCGGCCTCCGGCCACGAGAGAGATGCCCGGGGCCCTGGGCACGGCCGGCGCGGGCGGGGTCATCGGCCTCGTCTCGAGCTTCGTGGGCATCGGCGGCGGCACCCTCTCGGTGCCCTTCATGACCTTCTGCAATGTGCCCATGCACCACGCCGTGGGGACCTCGGCCGCCATCGGCTTCCCCATCGCCGTGGCCGGAACCATCGGCTATGTGACCGGCGGCTGGGGCACGCCCGATCTGCCCTCCGCCTGTCTGGGCTTCGTGAGCCTGCCGGCCTTCGCGGGCATCGCCTGCGCGAGCTTCTGCACGGCCCCCCTGGGAGCCCGTCTCTCCCATGCCCTGCCCACCGCCAGGCTCAAGAAGGGCTTCGCCTGCTTCCTCATCCTGGTGGCCCTGCGCATGCTCTGGAACATCTGGCCCCAGCTCGCGGGCTAGGAAGGATCCATGCTCAAGCAGACCCGCAATCCCCGCCTCGCCAACGCCGTCTGGTGGAACCTGCTCCTGCTCACGGCGGGCGGCATCATCCAGGCCGTCTGTCTGCAGTGCATTTCTCCCCAGCACGGCTTTCTGGCCACGGGCGTCATGGGCATGGCCCTGCTCGCCCAGTTCGTCTCCAGCCAGCTCTCGGCCTCGGCCTGGTACCTCATTCTTTCCCTGCCGCTCTTCGCCGTGGGCTGGTTCTTCGTGAGCCGGCGCTTTCTCCTCTACACCCTCTACGGCACCTTCGTGACCACCCTGGCGGGCCTTTTCTTCAGCCATGTGGGCTATGTGGTGCCGGTCAACGACGAGCTCTACGCCGCCGTTCTGGGCGGCGTCATCCTGGGTCTCGGCGGCGGTCTCATGCTCCGCTCCCTGGGCTCGGGCGGCGGCATCGACATCATCTCCGTCATCCTGCGCAACCGCTGGAACATTCCCATCGGCCAGTTCTCCCTGGCCGTCAATGTGGTCGTCTTCTCCCTGGGCTGCCTCATGGGCTACGACTTCGACAGGGTCATGGCGTCCATGATCATGATCTACATCAATTCCACGGTTCTGGAATATGTGCTCGGCATGTTCAACCACCGCAAGATCGTGCTCGTCATCTCCGACCGGGGCGAGGAGATCTCCGAGGCCGTCATGGTGAGCGAGCACTACGGAGTGACCCTCCTGCGCGGCAAGGGCGGCTATTCGGGCAGAGACAGGGACATCCTGCTCACCGTGACCAACAACATGGCCCTCAAGCGTCTGGAGAACCTGGTCTTTGACATCGACGCCAGGGCGCTCTTCATCGTTGAGAACACCTTCTATGTGGCAGGCGGCCAGTTCAGCCGCGACTGACCATCCCAGGACGCGCCGCATTCCTCCCGGAGGAAGAGGCCGGCGCACAACCCGTTTTTGCGGAGAGAACCATGACTGAAGACATTCTGGACTGGCGGGAGGCGCTGGGACGCTTTGAAAGCCGCGGAGCCTACGAGCGCCGGCTGCGGGAACTTCTGCCTCTGGCCAACGAGAGCGTGACCACGCTCTTTGCCGTCCTGAATGGGCAGGGAGCCGGTACCGGAAAGCAGGAAGAACTGACGAAGAAGGCGCTGGACACCGTGCATGACGTACGGGTCCGCGCGGCCGAAGCGGGCGCGAAGCGCCTGGCCGCCTGCGCCCTGGAACTGGAACTGGCCGTCAAGGCCGGCGCCAACATCGAAGAACTCTACGGCCGTTTCGCCTCCGTGGTGCCGGACACCCTCTGCAGCATCCAGGGTTTTCTGAGCTGACGGAAAAAAAGGAGCCCCGGCCGGGAGAAGACCGGGGGCTTTCCAGGGAAAAAAGCCGTCGGAGGGACGGAAGCGGAGACCGGGCGGAGGGATCCGGGCTTCGTCAGCCCGGCAGAACATCCAGGGCGTCCGCGAGTCTGCGGCCGGCCTCCAGATAGTGTTCCCGCAGGGTGTTTTCGATGCGCTGGGGGTCGCGGCTCGCCACCGCTTCCAGAATGACCCGGTGGCGCCGGATGAACTCTTCCGGGGTGAAGAGTCTGTCCCAGGCCTTGTAGTAGAGAAATTTGGAAATGTGGGAGCAGGCCTTGCGGGCCGTCTCCACCATGAGCTTGTTGCGGCACTTGCGCATGAGGGCGTCGTGGAAGTTTTCGTCCGCCTCGCTCATGTCGGAAAGTCCCCGGGCGGTGCGGCTTTTCTCCTCCATGTCGGCCAGAATGGCCTCGAAGCAGCGGAAGTCCTCCTCGTTGAGATCCGGCAGGGCGAGGACGATGCAGACGCCTTCCAGGGTGCCTCCCAGAAAGTAGCTCTCCTCGATTTCCTGGGCCGTCATGGCCCGGATGTGCCGGCATTTCTGGGGTGAGCCCATGACCAGGCCTTCCTGGGTGAGGCGCATGAGCGCCTCGCGCACGGGCCCGCGGCTGATGCCCAGGGCCTCGGCGATGAGGCTTTCCTTGATGGGATCTCCGGGTCTGAGACTTCCGTCCAGCAGACATTTCTTGATGTATTCGCGCGCCTGGCCGCTGAAGGTTTTGCATCTGGAGGAGGTCATGCCGGGACTCCGCAGGGAATTTTCCCGAGGAAGGTACGTCAGGCGGCAGGAAAGTCAAGGGAGGAGACCCCTTCCCCCGGCGCCGCCGCGAGGGCGGGGACAGGCGGAATCCCCAAAACCCGGAGAAGACGGTCCGGCGTGAAAGGCAGCTTTCGCCTTTCGGGGCCGTGCCCCGGCCTTCTTTCCGGCCAGGGGCCTCCCGGCCGGAGGGCCCGTGCGGGAGTCCGACCGCTCCCGGGAAAGTCCTGGGGCGAGGGAGAAAAAGCCCCCGGCACCAGATGCCGGGGGCTTCGGAAGAGGAGAGAGAATGCGCCCGCGCCCTAGTCTCCCTGACGGAAGGTGTCGAGGTAGGCGTAGAGAGCGGGGGCGCCGCCCGTGTGCAGGAAGAGCACATTGCTGCCGGGTCTGAAATGCCCCTTGCGGACCAGGTCGATGAGGCCCGACATGGCCTTGCCGGAGTAGACGGGGTCGAGCAGGATGCTTTCCGTGCGGGCGAGGAGCTTCACGGCTTCCACCATGCCCGGCGTGGGGAGGGAGTAGCCGGGCCCCACATAGTCGTCAAAGACCGTCACGGCCTCCGCGGGCACCGTGAAGCCCGCGCCCAGAAGCTCGGCCGTTCTGTTCGCCAGAGACCGGACGGCCTCTTCCTGCACGGCCTTTCTGCGGTTGACGCCGATGCCCGTGACGGGAATGTTCATGCGGCAGCCGAGCATGCCCAGGAGGAAGCCCGCGTGGGTGCCGGCGCTGCCGCTCGGCACGATGATGTGGTCGAAGCTGATGCCGGTTTCGAACATCTGCTGCATGGTTTCCTGGGCGCACTGCACATAGCCCAGGGCGCCTGTGGGATAGGAGGCGCCGCCCGGGATGATGTAGGGTTTCTTCCCTTCGGCCTCCAGGCGGTCCGCCACCTTCCGCATGGCCGCGGGCATGTCGCTTCCGCCCTTGACCACGGTGATGCTCCGCACGCCCAGAAGCTGGAAAAGGAAGTTGTTGCCCGAGGCCTCGGGGTGGTAGCTGCCGGCCACGCGCTCTTCCAGCACCAGATGGCAGTCCAGGCCCTCCCTGACGGACCAGGCCAGGGTGAGGCGGCAGTGGTTGGACTGCACGGCGCCGCAGGTGATGATGGAATCAGCGCCCTTCGCCAGCGCGTCGGCGATGGCGAAATCAAGCTTGCGGGTCTTGTTGCCGCCGCCGGTGCCCGGCAGGAGGTCGTCGCGCTTGATGAAGATGTTGACCCCGCCGCCCAGAGCCCGCGAGAATCTGGGCAGGGCTTCGAGGGGCGTGGGCGTTCTGACATATCCCCGTCGGGGGAACTGGGCGAGATTCATGTCTGTGATCCTTGTGTGCTGTAAGGTTGGGGGAAGGGGGAGGATCAGGACGGGGAAGGCCGGCGGGCCGGCAGGGGGATCCGCCCCTTGGCCGTGTCCACGACGGCTCTGGCCAGGGCGTCCGCCGCGTCCGCCACGGGGAGTCCGTAGGAGACGTCCCGGAGGATGCCGAGCTCGGTGCAGGCCACGGCCAGCACCTGGGCGCCCCGGGCCCGCACATCAGCGATGACCTCTTCGTAGGCCCGGGTCACGGCGGGGCCCGTGTCGCCCGTCTTGATCGTCTTGATGATGGAAAGAAGGCGGGCTTCCTGTTCCGGGGAGGCGTAGACGGGGATCATGCCCCTGGCCCTGCAGGGAGCTTCGTAGAGCCCTGTCAGGCGCACGGCGGGCGAGGCCAGGATGCCCGCCCTTTCGGCTCCGGGGCGGAGCTTCGCCATGGCTTCCACGGTGAGATCGATGATGCTGAGCACCGGGATGCGCACGGCGTCCGCCACCTCCCGGTACCAGTTGTGGGCCGTGTTGCAGGGGATGCAGAGGAAGTCGGCGCCCCAGGCTTCCAGGCGCCTCGCCATGTCGGCCAGGCAGGGGCCGGGGGATTCGCCGCCTCCTTCCAGAAGCGCCCGGATTCTGGACGGCACCTTGGGGTTGCTGTCCACGATGCAGCGGATGTGATCCGCGTCGTCACGGGCCTCGGTGAAGCGCAGGATGCGCCGCATGAGATCCACCGTGGCTTCGGGCCCCATGCCGCCCAGAATGCCGGCGATTTTTTCGGTCATGGGATCAGGCGTCCAGCTTTGCTCCCCGTTCGGGGTCGAGATCGTTTTCCAGTCTGGAGACGAAGACGGCGCCGGTGGCGTCGCCGAGGACGTTGATGGTGGTCCGGGCCATGTCCATGATGCGGTCAACGCCGGCCACGAGGGCGATGGCTTCCAGGGGGATGCCCACCTGGGTGAAGACCATGGTGATCATGATGAGGGCCGCGCCGGGCACGCCCATGGAGCCGATGGAGGCCAGAACGGCCATGAGCAGCACGGAGAGCTGCTTGTCCATGGGCATGGGGATGCCGTAGACCTGGGCCGCGAAGATGGAGGCGATGCCCATGTAGATGGCCGCGCCGTCCATGTTGATGGTGTTGCCCAGGGGGATGGAGAAGGTGGACACCTGCTTGGAGGCGCCGAGCTTCTGCACGCCGATGAGGTTTTCAGAGAGGGCGGCGGCGGAGGAACAGGTGGTGAAGGCGATCATGATGGGCGCGGAGATGGTTCTGAAGAAGGTCCGCACGCTCAGACCGGTGAAGCGGATGCAGGGCACATAGACCAGGATCACATGGCAGAGGCAGGCCAGGTACATGATGCCCACGAGCTTGATGAGGGGCAGCAGGACGGCCACGCCGTGGGTGGCCACGGTGACGGTCATGAGGCCGAAGACGCCGATGGGAGCGTAGAGCATGACCACATTGGTGACGCGGATCATGACTTCGCTCATGGCGTCGAAGAAGCGGGCGGCGGGCTCGGCCTTCTGGCCCACCATGGCGATGGAGAGGCCGATGCAGAGGGCGAAGAAGATGATCTGCAGCATGCTGCCCTTGGCCAGAGCTTCCATGGGATTGATGGGAACGATGCCCAGGAGCACGGCGGAGAGGGCGGGCGGAGCCACGTCCTTGGCCTTCAGGTTGTCCTTGGCGAGATCGAGTCCCAGACCGGGATCGAGCAGGTTGGCCAGAATGAGGCCGATGACGATGGCCACGGCCGTGGTGACCAGGTAGTAGACGAGGGTTTTGCCGGCGATGCGGCCGAGGCTGCGCACATCGCCCACGCTGGCCGCGCCGGACACCAGGGTCACAAAGACCAGAGGCACCACCACCATGCGGATAAGGTTGATGAAAAGCTGGCCCACGGGCTTGAACCAGGCGGCCGAGAGTCCCATGTTCTGCGCCAGCAGACCCACGAGAATGCCAAGAATCATGCCGATGCCCATCTGCATGGGCAGCCCTATGCGTTTCATGGTCTCCTCCATGTGCGGGGATTGCAGGAACGGGACGCCGGTTCCGCTTCCGGGCGGACGCGCCGGCCGTCGGGTTCCCCTGTGCGTGAAAGGGCGGGTTTCCGTCTGGGAAACATATCACATATAAATGTTGACATTTAACTTTTCTTTTCTTCTACCCGCCCCGTTCCGCGGCTGTCAACATTTTCCCGTGAAGAGAGAGCGTTGCCGCGTGAGCGTGCGGGAGAAGGCCGCCGCTTTGACGAAGCGGGGGCGGACTGCTATGCACCCTGAACGCGCCCGCCCTTTTCCCGGGCGCCCCTCGTCCGGAGTTCCCATGCCCTCGTCCTTCGCCTCTCTTTCCGCGGAAGATCGGCGCACCCTCAGAAGTCTGGTGGCCGCCGTTCTTTCCATGCAGGTGCTCACGCCCTTTCTCCAGTCGGGCGTGGCGGTGCTTCTGCCGGCCCTGGGCCGGGAGTACGCGTGCAGCGCGGCGGAGCTCGGGCTCGTGAGCACGGTCTACTGTCTGGCGCTCGCCATCTTCAACCTGGCCATGGGCCGGGCCGGCGACAAGTGGGGCCGCCGCCGGGTCTGCCTCATGAGCATGGTCATCCTCACCCCCACCGTGGCGCTGGTGGGCTTCTGCCCGGACATTCATTCGGTCATCGCCCTGCGCTTCTTCCAGGGCATGGGCACGGCGGCCTTTTCCACCAGTTCCCTCGCCATGCTGGTGGCCTCCTCGCCCCCGGACATCCGGGGACGGCTGCTCGGCATCACCACCACGGGCGTCCATGTGGGGCTCTCCATCGGCCCCCTCGCCGGCGGCTGCGTCAACGAGCTTCTGGGCTGGCGCTTTTTCTTCTGGGGCATTTCGGGCTGGGCGCTCTGCTGCTTTTTCCTCATGCTCTTCCTGGTCCGCCGGGAATGGCGGGACAGGCCGGACGATCCCTACGACTGGCCGGGTCTCGTCCTGTTCGCCTGCGCCCTGAGCCTGCTCGTGCTGGGGGCGGCCGGCGAGATGCCCGGGGCCTGGCGGCCCTGGGCCGTCGGGGCAGGCGCGCTCGCCCTGGCGGCCTTCCTGGCCGTCGAGTGCCGCCGGTCCTGCGCCATGCCCCTGCTGGACATCCGGGTGCTCATGCGCAGCCGGATCTTCGTGCTGAGCAGTCTCGCGGCCTTCACCACCTACGCCGCGCTCTTCGCCCTCACCTTCTTCTTCAGTCTCTATCTTCAGTATGTGAAGGGCATGGACTCGGCCCGGGCCGGCAGCGTCATCTTCATCAACCCCATGGTCCAGATTCTCTGCATCTGGCCCGGAGGCTGGCTCTCGGACCGGGTGGGAGCGCCTCCCGTGGCCCTTGCCGGCATCCTCATCACCACGGTGAGCATTTTCTGCGGCGTCTTCCTGGATGCGGCAAGCCCCCTCTGGCAGGTCGCCGCCATCCTCGCCGCCAACGGCCTCGGCATGGCCCTGTTCGTGACCCCCAACACCGTGCTCATCATGGGCTCGGCCGGCCGGGAGCATCTGGGCGAGGCCTCGGGCATGGTGGGCACCATGCGCACGGGCGGCATGGTGCTCAGCATGGTCATCGCCACGAGCGCCCTGCGCGCCTTCCTGGGAGACGCCGCCGTGAACGCCGGCAACCTGCCCCTGTTCCTGGAGGCCATGCGCACGGGCTTTCTCGTCTTTTCCGGCCTCTGCGGCCTGAGCCTGCTCTTTTCCCTCCTCAGGATGCGCGGGACCTGAAGACCCCGCGCCAGGGACGGAAAAGAAGCGGAAAAGAAAAGCGGCTTCTCCTGGGAAGGAGAAGCCGCCCTGTTTTCTTTCGGCAGACGGGGACGCAATCAGGCGAGCTGGGAGAGCAGTTCGTTTCTGATGGACTCGATGGTGCCTTCGCCGTTGAGTTCGATGTATTTCGTCTTCCCTTCGGCGGCCAGGTTCTTGAAGTAGTAGGCCGCGGCCAGGGTGCCGTCCACGGTGTTGTAGTAGATGTCATGACGCTTGTTGATGGCGGCCTCGTCCTGGTCGTCGGACCGGGTGGTCAGCTCGCCGCCGCAGACACGGCATCTGTCGCCGTCGGGCTTGATGGCGTCGATGAAGATGTTGTTGGGATGGTTGTTGTTGTTCCGGCAGAGACGGCGGCCCATGATGCGGTTGCGGGCGGTCTCGCGGGGCAGCAGGATCTCGATGACATAGTCCAGCCTGATGCCGGCGTCCACCAGGGCCTTCCAGAGCATTTCGGCCTGCACCATGTTGCGGGGGAAGCCGTCCAGGAGCCAGCCGTCCTTGCCCTTGGTTTTCAGGGTGTCCAGAACCATGGGGATGGTGATGGAATCGGGAACCAGATCGCCGCGGTCGATGTAGGCCTTGGCCTGCTTGCCGAGGTCGGTGCCGCCCTTGATGTTTTCACGGAAGATGGCGCCGGATTCAATGTGGGCCAGCTGGTATTTCTGCTTGACGAGCTCGCCCTGGGTGCCTTTGCCGCTGCCGTTGGGGCCGAAGATGAGAATGTTCATGCAGTCCGCTCCTGGATAGGAAGTGTGAAAAAAGTGACAAGCTCCTTTCTTCTACGCCCGGAAAGGCCCCGTGTCAAGGAGGCGCACGGACTTTGCCCGCAAGGTCCGGGCCTTCCGGGGGGCCCGGGGCGCGCTTTGTCCGCGCCTCAGCGGAAGATGTCCGCGATGCCTCCCAGGACGCCGCCCACCAGGTTGTAGAAGCCCTTGGCGAGGCCGCCGATGGCGTTGAGGAGGATGCCGCCGCCGCTGATGGAGGTTTTCGGCTTGTCGAAGCTGCCGTGGAGCCGCACGGGGATGTAGGGCAGGCCCGTCATGTCCGCCGTGAAGGAGGCGTCCATGGTTTCGCTGTTCAGATCGAACCAGCCCTGGCCGGTGAGGGAGAGGCTCGTGCCCCTGAGCTGGAAGTCGTTCGTGCGCAGGACGCCCTTTTCAAGGATGGCCGACGAGGAGGCGCTCGTGAAGAAGGTGGGCTCGCCCTTGGGCCGGAAGTCGTCGTGGACGGCCTGGTAGGAGCATCTGCCCCCCGTGAAGGCGAGGTTGCCGTTGAGGGATCGGGTGAATTCACCCGGGCCCGTCATGACCGAGGAGATGTCCGCCCGGAAATCAAGCTTGCCTGTGAAGAGTCCCCTGGTTTTGCGGGCCCGCAGCATGTCGCCCAGGTCAAACTGCTGCACCTGGAGGCTTGAGTCGAAGGCGAGCCCCCTGTCAAAGCGCATGTTCCCCGAGGCCGTGAGCTTTCCGCCGTAGACCGTGCCCGTGCCGCCGGTGACGGCGAGTCTCCCCTGGTCCAGCCTGAGATTCGCCTGCAGGGACTGGATGAGCACCTTCTTGACGAGGAGCGAGGCCGCCTGGAGCCTGCCCGAGGCCGTGAACTCCTTCATGAAGGAGAAGTCCCAGGTCTTCTTCGCGCCCTTCGCGCCCGCTCCGCTCCCCTTCTCCTTTCCGCCCAGGCGCTGGTCCAGATCCACATGGCCGCAGCGGACCTGAAAGGTCAGATCGGGCAGCGTCTTTTCGAAGGACGCCGCGATCTCGCCCGAGACCGGAATGCCGTCCACGGCCGTGCTGAATTTCGCCAGACGCAGACGCTTCGGGGCCGCTTCGAAGACCGTGTCCGTGAAGGTGAGTTCCCTGAACAGGGCGGGAAGGTCGGGAGATCTGCCCGCCACGGCCTGCGCCAGGGGGATCACCTCCGCCTGGGCCTTGCCGATCTGGGCCGTCACGGTTGCGGCCTGCCTGTTGATCCTGATCCCCAGACTGCCCGTGAGCCGCAGGCCCGGGAAGGAGATGCCCGCCTTCTCCACGCCGAGACTCATTCTGCCGGTGTCCAGGGAGGTGAGGCCCGAGAAGGTGAGGGGGATATCCTTTCCCTTGAGCTGTGAGGGAGCGAAGGCCTCGAGATTTCTGCAGGCGAGAGAGACCGGCACGCCTTCGAAGCGCACGCCCTGGCCGCCGAACCAGATCATGCCGGGAAGGGCGGCCTCGGCCGACCAGGCGCCGCCGTGGAGGTGCACGTCCCAGCGGCCGCTGAGCCCCAGGGAGGACTGCCGGAAGGCGGCCGATTCCAGATCGAGACTGATCTCCGTGCGGCACTGCCCCAGGGCGGCGATGCCCCCGGCGTAGCCCGATCTGTTCACGATGACGCTCGCCGTGCCGCGCAGATTGGCCAGGAAGCGGCTGATTTCGGAGCCGCGGCTTTCCACCTTCAGCCGGCTCTGGCCTGTGCCCCTGACGACGGGCAGGAAGGGCATGGCGGCCCTGAGGCCCGCCATGTTCACATTGGCTGTGGTGACGGAGAACTCGTATTCGCTTTCGGTCTCGCCGCTGAAAAAGGCCTGGCCCTCGCAGCGGCCGCCGTAGAGGGCGGTGGTGAAGTCGAGCCGGCAGGCGCCTTCGCCCCTGCTCGTGACGCCGGGATGGATGATGACGGATCCTTTGCTCAGATCCACATAGCCGTAGTGGATGGCCTCGGCTCCCAGCCTGATGTCGTAGTCGACGAGGGGCTTCGGCGGCTGTTTCACGGCCTTCGTCTGAGGCCGCGGCGGCTCCTCCGTCTTTTCGGGGATCGCCTTCTCAGGGGCCGGGTTCCCGCCGGGCGCTTCCGCCCGGCCGCTTTTCTCCGCGCTTTCGGGCGGGGCCAGATCGCTTCCCTTCAGTTCCGTGAGGGGTCTGTGCCCGAAGAAGGGGGCCCCCGGGATCCGTCCCACGGCCTCGGGGATGGCCCTGCCCAGGTCCACGAAGGGGCTTGTGAGATCCAGAAAGATGACGGGATTGCGCCAGGAGGCCACGCCGCCTCTGCCGGAGAAGACGCTCCCCGAGGAGACGGCGTGGATGCGGGGCACCTCCAGGGTGTCCGCATCCAGGTAGAAGTCGAGGCGGCCGTCCGAGATCTCGTCCAGGGCGATCTGGAGCCCGGGAGAGAGATGGCGGGCGAAGGTGAGCCAGCGGGTGAGGCTGACATGCGTGAAGCTCAGCCGGCCGGCCAGGGCGGGCGCGGCGGAGCCCGAAGGCGCCAGCCCGTCCAGCTGGAGGCGGTCCTCGCCCAGGACGAATTCCGTGAGCATCAGACGCGCCAGGGGGCCTTCCGGAAGCTTTTCCGCCATGTCGGCGTAGGGAAGATCGGCTGTGCCGCCGCCCGCCGGAGAAAGACTGCCCGCGAGCGCGAAGGGGATGGCCGTGCCGTCCACCTGGAAGGAGCCCCGGAGAAATCCCGATCCCTGAAGGCCCTTTTCCGAGCGCTCGAAGCTCAGATCGCAGGAAAGGGCCGTGTGCAGGGGCGAAAAGGCGCTGCGGACCCGCAGGCGGCCGGAAAGGCTGCGCAGAGGATCGGCCAGGGAGGCCGATCCCTGGAGGGAGAGATCGGCAAGGCAGGCGGCGTACCGCGCGCTCTGGAACTGGAAGCTTTCGAGAGCCAGGGAGAGGCTCACGCCGTTCAGAGGGTTTTCCAGGGGCGGCAGGTGAACCAGACTCGCGTCGAGGTCGAGGCCCTTGAGGCGCAGCAGGGAGCCGTCGGCGTCGAGGACATCGACCCGGCCGTCCGAGAGGCTGAGCTTCACATGGGCCGGGAGCTCCAGCGCGCCCGATCCCTTTCCGGAGCCCCGCCCGAGCCCGGCCAGATCCGTCAGGCGGACGGGGAGACGGCCCGCGAAGGAGGGGCTTTTCACGCGGATGTAGTCGGGGGCGGCTTTTCCCTGCAGCAGGGCCACGAGGCTCGGCACCAGATCCACGCTCTCCGCGCAGAAGACCATCCCGTCCCCGGGCCGCAGCTCCACCTCCTCCAGGCGCAGGGCGGGCAGGGGGAAGACGCTCATGGAGGCGCGGGCGAACTTCAGCTCCCAGCCCGTGCTGCGGCGCAGCTCCTCCTGGGCCATGGCGGAAAAGCGGTCGAAATTGACCTGGACAAAGAGCAGGGCCGCCAGAAGAAGCGCCGTCACGGAAAGAAGCGCGATGCCCGTCGCCTGCAGGACGCGGACGAGGACACGCCGGCGGCCCGCGCTCAGGGAGAGTCTTTTCCTGAGGGCGCTGAAAAGCGGGGACAGTTTTTTCCCTGTTCCCCGCCGGGGTTTCCGGGGTCGATCCGGGAGTTCGGGCAGACTGGAGAGGGATTGGTCGGGCACGGCAGATCCTGTCCCGGGATATGGTTTTCCGGGTCTCTGTTCACAGGAAGCGCCGTTTTTATAGTTCAGGCTCGCCGCAAGAGCAAGACACCTGGAAAAACCTGTTTTTTCAGGGGCTCTGCCCGCCCTTGCCAGGCGGGCGCTTTTCAGGCAGAGTGCCGCTTGACGAGGGCCCCTGGGCGGGGCCGCCCCCTTCGGGGCGGGACCGCGGGGGACCCCGAGAGAAGACATGAGCACAAAGGACAGACAGCGGGACCTCCAGCCCTGCGCCGTGGCGGCTGACGAGGACGGAAACATCTGCGACATCCCTGAACTGCGCATGGTGGTGCGCCGGGGGCGGGAATGGGGCCTGCCGAGACCGGACGAGCTCATGCCGCTGCCCCGGGAAAGCGAGCTTTTTCTTCTGCCCGGACGCCGGGCCGTGGGGCTGGATCCGGAAACCGGAGAGTGCGCGGAGGCCGGCGGACTGGCCGTGGCGGCCTTCGCGGCGCCCGCCCACACCCTGTCGGCGCACCCGGCCTTCGTGAAGGAGGAGGGCGCTCCCCTGCTCCCCCTCTTCGCCTACGGCGCCGTGGGCTTCGCCCGGGGCCGCTTCTGGATCTGCGCGAGAAAGGTGGACGAGGATCAGCGGCAGCAGTTCCGCGGGATCCCGGCGGGCCGCATCGAAAAGATGGTGCGGAAACTCCTGGCTGAGCATCCGGAAAACCGCCTGGTGGATCACATTCTCTCGGACTGCGTCCTGCGCTGGGACTGCCCGGCCGCCAGAAACTTCGCCCTGGGCCGCTTCGAAGCCCCTCTGCCCACCTCGAGGACCTGCAACGCCCGCTGCGTCGGCTGCATCTCCGAGCAGGAGGAGGGTTCTCCCATCGCGGTGACCCCCCAGTGCCGGCTCGGCTTCACGCCGACCCCCGAGGAAATCGTGGAGGTCATGCGCATCCACGAGGCCAGGGAAAGGAAGACCCCCATCTATTCCTTCGGCCAGGGCTGCGAGGGCGATCCCCTCATGAACCCGGATCTTCTCTGCGAAAGCACGAGGCGCTTCAGGGAACTGGGGGGCACGGGCACGGTGAACTGCAACAGCAACGCCTCGCGGCCCGAGGCCGTGGCGAGGCTCGCCGAAGCCGGTCTCACAAGCCTCAGGGTGAGCCTCAATTCCGCCAGGGAAGAGCTCTACGCGCGCTACTACAGGCCCCGGGGCTACGGCTTTGCGGACGTTCGCCGGTCCATCGAAACGGCCAGGGAGCACGGGCTTTTCGTCTCCCTGAACCTCCTCTTCTTCCCGGGCGTCACGGACACGGAGGAGGAACTGGAAGCCCTCGCGCGCCTCGCCGGAGAGACGGGCGTGAGCATGATCCAGTGGCGCAATCTCAACATCGATCCCGACTTTTATCTCGATCTTCTGGAGGGTCTCCCCCTGGGACCCTCCATGGGCCTGAAAACCTTCATGAAACGCCTGCGGAAGCTCTGTCCCTGGCTGCGCTTCGGCTACTTCAATCCCTGGCTGGGCGAAAAGGCCGGACTGACGGCGCCTCTGCCGGGCGAGTGGCGCCTGCCCGGGCCCGGAGAGGAAAAAGACATTCCCGCGGCGGTTTCAGGCGACGCGGAGGAGGCCCTTCCTCAGACAGGGGACTGACCGTCTTTCTCTGGAAAAGGGCCCCGCGGGCCCCATCCCCCCCCATTTTCATCTGCCTGGCTGGAGACAAGAGGCATGAGCATACTGGTCATCGGCGGCGCGGGCTACATCGGCTCGCACAATGTGTGGGCGCTCATCGAGCGCGGCGAGAGTGTCGTGGTGCTGGACAATTTTTCCACAGGCCATGAGGCGGCCCTCCATCCGGCCGCGAGGCTCTACCGCGGCGATGTGCGATCCGCGGCGGATCTGGACAGGGTCTTCACGGAAAACCGCGTGGAAGCGGTGCTCCATTTCGCGGCCTTCATCCAGGTGGGCGAGAGCATGCGCGACCCGCTCCGCTACTTCAACAACAATGTCTACGGCATGCAGAGCCTGCTGGAAGCCATGGTCCGTCACGGCTGCGGACGGCTCGTCTTTTCCTCCTCCGCAGCGGTCTACGGCGAGCCCGAGAGCGTTCCCATCCCCGAGGACGCGCCCTGCCGGCCCGTCAATCCCTACGGCGAGACCAAGCTCATGATGGAGCGCATGATGCACTGGACGGAAATCGCCCACGGCATCCGCTGGGTGGCCCTGCGCTACTTCAATGTGGGCGGCGCCCTGCGCTCCGGGGCCATCGGCGAGGATCACCGGCCGGAGAGCCATCTCATTCCCCTCATTCTCCAGGTTCCCCTGGGCCGGCGCGGCCATGTGGCCATCTACGGCGACGACTATCCCACCCCCGACGGCACCTGCATCCGGGACTATCTCCATGTCCTCGATCTCACCGACGCCCATCTGCGGGCCCTGGACTATCTGGCGGCGGGCGGCGCCTCGGCCATCTGCAATCTCGGCAACGGCCAGGGCTTTTCCGTGCGGGAAATGGTGGAGAGCGCCCGCCGGGTGACGGGCCATCCCATCCCGGCCGTGGTGGAGCCCAGGCGGCCCGGCGATCCCCCGAGGCTCGTGGCCTCGGCCGAAAAGGCGAAGGAACTGCTGGGCTGGCGGCCGGTCTACGGCATCGAGGCCATCATCGACTCGGCCTGGCGCTGGCACCGCCTGCACCACGAAGGCTACGACGAGTAGGGCCGTCTGAAAAAAGCGTGAAAAAAAGCCTCCCGGAGTCCAGGATTCCGGGAGGCTTTCTCTTCGGAGAGAGTATTTCGTTCAGGCCGGCTGCGGCGCGGGGCCGGCCTTCCGTCCGGCCGCGAGGGTTTCCGCGTAGAGAGGCAGGAGTTTTTCGGGCGGGCCCTGGGCCCTGAGCCGTCCCTCCTCCAGCCAGAAGATCCGTCCGCAGCGCTCCACGGTGCTCAGGCGGTGGGCGATGATGACGATGGTGAGCCGGCCCGCGAGGGCCTCCACGGTCTCCATGATGGCCCGTTCGGTGCGCAGATCCAGGGCAGAGGTTGCCTCGTCCAGGATGAGGATGTCGGGCCGGGCGTAGAGGGCCCGGGCGATGGCCACGCGCTGGGCCTGGCCGCCGGAGAGGCCCGAGCCGTTGTCGCCGATGGGGCAGTCCAGGCCCCGGCTGTCCGGCTCCGCGATGTCGAGGGCCGCGAGCCGGCAGGCCTCGGCGGCGCGGGCGCGATCCACGGGTCGTCCCCACTCGCTGAAGGCCACGTTTTCGGCGAGGGTCCCCCGGAAGAGATAGGGGGTCTGGGAGACGTAGCCTGTGTGCCCGAGCAGGGCCTCCCGCTCTTCCGGGCTCAGAACCCGGCCGTCCGCGAGCATTTCTCCGCCCATGAGGGGGAAGAGGCCGCAGAGAATGCCGGCCAGACTGGATTTGCCCGAGCCCGAGGGGCCCACGAGGCCCGTCAGCCCGCCGCGGGGAACGGTGAGGGAAACGCCGGAGAGGCTGTCCCTTTCGGCGCCGGGATAGCGGAAGGAGATGTTTTCGAGGCGCACTTCCCGCTCGAAGCGGAAGAGGGCGGGCGCCTTCGCGGGCGCGCGGGGGAGGGGGGCTCTTCCGGCTTCTTCCAGGCGGTCCAGACAGGCCATGGCCATGGGCCGCAGGGTGCGCAGCTCGACGAAGCTTCCGAGAGCGCGGTTGAGGATGGGGAGCACCCGCCAGGCCACCAGCATGATCATGGTGATGACGGCCGTGATGGTGACCATGTCGGCGTCGCGGAAGACCACGAGGAGCAGGACGGTGACGGGGATGACCAGAAAGCCGAAGGTCTCGAGCACCCAGGTGGGAATGGGCGGGGCGACGCGCAGGAAGGCGCCGGGTCTGAGGGCCCGCTGGGAGGCCTCGCGGTAGCGGCCGAAAAAGCTGTCCTGGCGGCGGTAGAGAATGACCTCGCGGATGCCGCGCATGGCCGTGAGGGCAGTGCGGTTTTCTTCGGCCTGGAGGCGGGCCGCCGCCTGGCTGCTGCGGTCGATGGCCGTCTTCATGCTCCGGTAGGTGGCGTAGATGACGAGACCCGTGAGGGTCAGGCAGGAGAGAATGACGCCCGGGGTGGCGGAGATGAGGCAGAAGAAGAGGGCCGCGGCCGTGATGCCGCAGGCGTAGACATTGAGGATGTGGGTGACGAAGCCCGTCAGCTGCCAGCGCCAGGAGAGGGCCTGAAACATGGCCTGGCTGTCGCCGGAGAGATGCCGCAGGTAAGGGCTGCGCAGGAAGCCCGCCATGATGCGGCTGCCGGCGTAGGCCGCGACGCTCTCCCCGAGAACGGAGCAGCGCCAGCGCGTCCAGGCGGAGAGGAGGTTTTTGAGGGCGATGAGCCCCACCACGACCCAGCTCGACAGGAGCATGAAGACGCGGGTGTCCCGGCAGAGAGCGTCAAGTCCGGGGAGTTCCTGAAAGACCCGCTGCGCCAGAGGGTGCGAGAGAACGCGCTCCGGCGAGGCCACGCTCATGGCCAGGAAGGAGAGCGAAAAGACGGAGAGCACCTCCACCGCGGCCAGAACGAGCATCCAGACGAAGAGGACGGCGAGCCGCCGGCAGATGCCGGCCGGCAGGACCGACCCCAGGCGGCGCAGATCCCGGATGAGCAGTTTTCCCTGTATGTCCACCGTGCGCTTCCGGGCCTCAGGCCTTTGGGGGGAGTGTTTCTTTCCGGAAAAAATTGGTGCCGGAGGTGAGAATCGAACTCACAGGAGGTTGCCCTCGGAGGATTTTGAGTCCTCTGCGTCTACCAGTTTCACCACTCCGGCACGTAAAAAACACCCATATCTCACGAAGGGACCCGGGTCAAGGGGGCGGCGGGCCGCCGCAGCGGCGCCCGGGGGCCGGACAGAACCCGGGTCGGGTCTGCCGAAGGCACTCAGGACACCAGGGACAGTGCCCGGGGGATGAGCCTGTCCCTGAGGCGGGGGCGCCCGCGCAGCCGCGGGGCCGGTGGATGGACGATGATGAGAGAAACTGCTCCCCCTTTGCCGCGCGTGAAGCGCTCCGGATGGATTCCGGGGGAGAGAAGCCGGTCAGCGCCTCCGGGCTTTTCCCGGACGCGTCTCCCGCCAGGGCGCTGCGGGGCCTGCGCCTCGGGGAGGGTATCACCCGGGCGCAGCCGGCGGATAGACCGGGCGTCAGCCGGAACAGGGTCTTCGGCATGGAAAGCGGAAAAGAGAAGATTTCCGGAAAGATGGCAGAAAAAACCGGGGCGGAGTCCCATATCCCCCGCGGGTCTTTTTGTGCAGTCGCAGGCCTGTTCAGGCGGCGGCATCGGGGCGATCAGCCGCTCCCCCGTCGTTCATGCCGGGAGCCGGGATTTTGGAGGAGACGGACGCCGCACCCTGCGCCTCTTCGCGGCCGGCAGCGCTTGCAGACTGAAATGCCGTGCTTTTTTCCCGCGGGTGGCTGTTGCGTTCCCGGCGTCATGTCTGCTAAGGTGGAGTTCCCTTCTCCCGCGGGGCGGGCGGACGGACTCCCCTTCCGGCGGGCCCCTTCCCGGTCCGGGCATCCGCTTCGGGTCCGCCGTCCCTCCGTCAGGCGAAGAGCCGCGGCGGCGCGGCTTTTTTCCGGCCGGTCATTCCCGGCCGGCGTCGGGCAGGCGCGTCAGGGCCGGGCGGACGGCCTGCCGGCATCACAGACGACTTTCATCACGGCGCGAGGCGGAATTTTTGCCGGCGCCGGAGACCGGCATGGATATGGGATGGTGCTGACCGGCCTCCGGGGCAGCCCCGTGCGGTGCCCTTCCGCCCGCGGGGCTTGCGCGGGCGGCGAAGAACGCGGGCGAGCCCCGCGCTTCCCCCCGGGCTTCGCGCCGTGATTTCTTTCCTTTTCCCCGAAGGGCGCGATCCGCTCTTCCCCCTTTCCCGGGAAAAGGTCCGAGCCAGGCGGCCAGGGGCCGGTTCCGGCGCGCGCCGGACGGACGGCTGCCGGGGAGGAGCATCCCCATGTCGATGAGCATTGAAGGCAAGGCCTCCTTTGAAAAAATAGCCGACTATCTCCGGTCCGGAATCTTTGACCTGCTCCACACCGGGGTGGCGCTCTTTTCCAACCGCGGCGTCTTCCTCTACTGCAACAAGTCCTTTCTGGAGATGTTCGGGGTCACGGAAGACGTCATCGGCAAGAATGTGACCGACGTCTTCATCACGGGCGAGCGGGGCGTCATGGACGTGATCCGCACCGAGAAGCCGGTCATTTCCTCCAGTCTCACGGTGAACAACGAGCAGGGCATTTCCTTCCGCTATCCCGTCCACGACGGGGGCAGGCTCTGCGGCGTGGTCATCGAGTGCATCCCCCTGAGCCTGGGCCGGGAAAAGCTGCAGACCCTCATGGAGACGGTGCACAATCTGGAGGAGGCCGCCCAGCACTTCGCCCAGGTCAAGTCCCGGCAGGTGGGGCGTCTGTTCACCTTCGCGGACATCGTGGGCGAAAGCCAGGCCCTGGTGGCCATGAAGCGTCTGGGGCACCGCTTCGCCGTGAGTCAGGAGCCGGTGCTGCTCTGGGGCGAGTCGGGCAGCGGCAAGGAACTGGCCGCGCAGGCCCTGCACATGGCGAGCCCCCGGGCCGCCAAGCCCTTCGTCACGGTGAACTGCGCGGCCCTGCCGCCCGAGCTCATCGAGTCCGAGCTCTTCGGCTACGACCCCGGCGCCTTCACGGGCGCCCGGTCCGGGGGTCTGGTGGGCAAGTTCGAAATGGCCAACGGCGGCACCCTCTTCCTGGACGAAATCGGCGAGCTGCCCCTCTTCGTGCAGGCCAAGCTTCTGCGCGTGCTGGAGACGGGCGAAATCCAGAAGATCGCCCACCGCGGCCCCCTCTATTCGGACTTCCGGCTCATCGGCGCCACCAACAAGAACCTTCCCCAGATGGTGCGGGAAGGCCGCTTCCGGGAAGATCTCTTCCACCGCATCAACATCTTCGAAATCGCCATTCCGCCCCTGCGCGACAGGCTGGAGGACATCCCGCTCCTGGTCCGCTACTTCGTCGACCAGTGCGTGGGCGGCAGCCGCGCCAAGAAGATTCTGGTGGACAGGGAGGTCTACGATCTCTTCACCCGCTACCGCTGGCCGGGCAATGTGCGCGAGCTGAAGAATGTGCTCACCTACGCCCTCTACTCCATGCCCCCGGACGCCACCATCCTCACGGCGGCCGAGCTCCCCGAGCGCTTCGTGAGCGGCCTGGACGGCACGGCCCAGCCCCAGCCCGAGATCCCGGCGCAGCTGCCGCCCTCCGAGCAGACGCCCGCGCCCGATCCCGGAGTCCGGCCCGTACCCGCCCCGGGTCCGGAAAAGGGCCTTTCCGAAGTGAGCGCCGAGGCGGAAAAGGAAGCCATCCGCCAGGCCCTGGAGCGCTGCCGCTACAACAAGTCCCTGGCGGCCAAGGCCCTGGGCATTTCCCGCAACAAGCTCTACAAGAAACTCCACGACTACGGTCTGCTCTGATCGGACCGGGTCCCTTTCCGGGAGAACCGCCCGCCGCCGGCACGGATTTTGTGATGCCGGATCGGCGGGCGTTTTCGTCTCTGTACTGACACCGTGACAGTAGCAGAACTGCCACGCCCTTCGGAGGGGAAGCCCGCTCAGTGGCGGAAATGCCAAGCCTCCGGGGAAGAATTTTTCAGCGCCCTCAAATCCCACAAAAAAAGTACAGTTCTCCCTTGCCAGAAAAGAGAGGCTGTGAGACACTTTGTCACCTATCCGGGACAGTTTTTTCAAAACAAACTGTTCCCCCGCCGCAACAGGGACGAGGCCTCCGTTTTCGGAGCCGTTCCCCGGCAAGGTCTTTGCTTTGCGGGCTTTTTTGTCCGCCTCCCGCAAAGGCCCGCCGGGAGACGACCCTTCTCCCTGTCCCTCTCCCGGCACAGTCCGGGATTCCGGCTCCCGCGGCCCCCGGCCAGGGCGCCCGCGGCGGGGAAAGGCGATGCCTCCCAAGGCTGTGCAAAAGGATTCTTTTTTCCCGATGCCCGAAGACCGGTCAAAATCGGTCTGAATGGTATGCATTTTGAACGCTGTCCTTCAGAGAGCCGCGGCCTTTTTTCGCCAGCGCGGAAAGGCCCCGGCGCGTCCCCCCGCCCGCCCGTCCCGGCCAGGCCGACGCCTGCCGCCGGGTCCGGACTGCCCGGACGGATGCCGATCCCCCCTTCTCCCCCGGAACATCGGCGTCACGGTCCGGCTTTCGCCGCGGCAGGCGTTCAGTTTCTTCCCTCAGGTCCCAATCCTGTCCAGCCTGCGGGAAGTCCCCCGGCCCTCCGTCTACTGCGCGGGCGGAAAAAGCCGGGACCGTGCGGCGCGCGTTCCCCTGCCGGGGAAGCCGCGCTGCCTGGAGGTAGGATGAAAAATTCCGTACATGCAGACAACATTCCCTACGAACAGATACGCAACAGCATAGAACTCGGCATTTTTGAAAATCTGCATATCGCGGTGGCGCTTGTTTCAGAAAAAATGGAGATCGTGTACTGCAATGCTGCCTTTGTGAACATGTATGGACTGCCCGAGAAGGTCACAGGCAGGAAGATCAGCGACTGCATCCCCATGGACAGGAGGGGATTCGCAGAGAGCCTCAAGCGCCATAAGGTCTCCATCTGCCTGAAGCAGTCTCAGGACAGTGAATACGTCATTTCCATGAGCTATCCGGTCTTCGATGACGCCCGTGCCTACCGCGGCGTCTTCCTGGAAACAGTCCCCATGACCTCGGACCGGGAGGCCCTCAGGGGGCTCATCGACAGCATGCGCACCGTGGAGATCCACCCCTGCGCTCCGGAGGAGAAGGAAAGGAAGAGAGAGAAGGGCAAGCAGCTCCACCGCTTCGAGGACATCATCGGCCAGTGCCGCCCCATCCGGAACCTGCGCGTCATGGGCGCCAAGGTGGCCCGCAGCGACGAGCCCATCCTCATCCTGGGCGAGTCCGGCACCGGCAAGGAGCTGGTGGCCCAGGCCATCCACACGGCCTCGCCCCGCTCCGCCGGCCCCTTCGTCTGCGTCAACTGCGCGGCGCTTCCCTCCGAGCTCATGGAATCCGAGCTCTTCGGCTACGAGGCCGGCGCCTTCACCGGCGCGCGGGCCAGCGGCATGAAGGGCAAGTTCGAGGAGGCCGACAAGGGCACCATCTTCCTGGACGAAATCGGCGAAATGCCCCTGGGCGTGCAGGCCAAGCTCCTGCGCGTGCTGGAAAGCGGCGAAATCCAGAAGATCGGCCACAAGGGCAGCCTGCGCTCGGACTTCCGCCTGGTCACGGCCACCAACAAGAATCTCCTGGACATGGTCCGCCTGGGCCTCTTCCGCGAGGACCTCTACCACCGTCTCAATGTCTTCGAGCTGAACATTCCGCCCCTGCGCGACCGGGGCGACGATCTCTTCATTCTGGTCCGCCACTTCATGCAGCTCTCTCTGGGGCTTGAGCGCAGCCGCCGCATCACCCTCTCCAACGGTCTCGTGGAGACCTTCCGGCTCTATTCCTGGCCCGGCAACGTGCGCGAGCTGCGCAACATCATGACCCACGCCCTCTTCCTCATGGGCGACGAGGAACTGGAACTCGGCATGGATCACCTGCCCCTGCGCTTCCAGAGCCTGGCGCCCCAGATCCAGCCCGAGCCCGCCCCCGTGTCCCGGCCCGAGCCCGACGGACGCGTCGAGGACGGCACGGCCTATGTGACCTTCCACTCCTCCGAGGGCGAGCGCAAGATGCTTCAGGACGCCCTTATCCGCTGCCACTACAACAAGGTGCGCGTGTCCAGGGAACTCGGCATCTCCCGCAGCAAGCTCTACCGCGACATCCGCAAGTACGGTCTGCTCGGCGACACGCACTGATCTCCTTTTCCCGTGACGCTCAGGGGGCGCCCGCCGCGAAAAAGACCCGCGGCGGGCGCCCCCGCTCATTTCCCCGCTCTTCGGAAGGCCCGGAAAGGAAAGACCCCCGGCCTTTCGCCGCGGGTCTGAAGGAAAGACGCTTTTTTCGCCGGATGCCTAGAGACAGAGGCCCCCGGCCAGGAGGATCAGGGAGAGGACGGCGGCCATGGTCCAGGCCGAGGCCAGCATGAGCCGGACGGCCCGGTCGATGTGTTCCGGCCCCGCCTCGGGCGTCCCGAAGCCCATCCAGGGGTGGGCGATGATCCTGCCCCCGTAGACCGAGGGGCCGCCCAGCCTGAGGCCCAGGGCGCCCGCATAGGCCGACTCGCCCCAGGCGCTGTTGGGGCTTTCGTGGGCCGAGTGGAAGATCAGGCCCGATCGCCAGGCGGAGGCCGCGTCCGCGCCCTCCACGAAGCGGCAGGCCGCCACCGTGCAGAGGAAGGTGAGCCGCGCGGGAATCCAGTTGAAGAGATCGTCCGTCAGGGCGGCGGCGGTTCCGAAATACCGGTATTTCTCGTTCTTGTAGCCCCACATGCCGTCCATGGTGTTGGCGGCGCGCTGGAGCACCGGAAAAAGCGCCGCTCCCGGGAAACCCGCCAGGAGAGAGCCCGCGAAGGCCCAGAAGAGCGTGGCGAGCACGCCGTCGGAGCTGTTTTCCGCCACCGACTCCACGCAGGCCCGGGCCGCCGCCTCGGCGGAGAGCCGCTGCGGGTCCCTGCCGCAGATCATGCCCACGCCCCGTCGCGCCGCCGGCAGATCCCCCTTCGCCAGGGCCCGCTGCACGATACGCGCGTGCTCCGCGAGGCTCCGGGGGGCGAGACAGATCCAGCCGCAGAGGGCGGCGACGGCAAAGCCCGCCAGAGGATGGAGAAAGTCCGCCAGCGCCGCCAGGGCGAGCACGGGCAGAGCGAAGCTTATCTGCACCGAGAGCATGGCGCAGAAGCCCCGCAGGCGCAGGGACTCCTTTCCGGCGGGATCGGCACGCCTGCGCCAGACCCCTTCCCAGAAATCGATGGCCCTGCCCATCCAGCAGACAGGGTGCCAGCGGACCGGGGGCTCCCCGAAAAGCCTGTCCAGGATCAGGGCCGCCGGCAGGAGAACCGCGCTCAGAAGAAGCCCGCACATGCTCAGAGCCCCATGGCCCGGTAGATGGCCGGGAGATCCACGCTTTCGCGGACGATGTCCGCCAGCCTGTCCAGGGCCGAGTCCATGTCCCAGCTGGCCAGGATTTTCCCCTGGGGCTTCTTGCCCAGACTCACGCGCACATGGTCCAGGAAGCGCCGCCGGAAGGCGTTGCTGTCAAAGAGGCCGTGGAGATAGGTGCCGAGGCAGTGACCGTCCAGCACCCCCAGCACCTCCCGCTCTCCGGCGTCGGGCTCATCGCTGGAAAAGAGGTCCGGGCAGGGTCTCGTGAGTTCCGTGAGACCGTGGTGGATCTCGTAGCCCTGGCAGCTGATCCCGAAGGGCGACAGGATGCTGCGCCGGAAATGGAGGGACTTGCCGGCCGCGAGGGTGGTGCGCAGGGGAAGCACCCCGAGCCCCTCCGTGTGCGGGTTTTCCGACTCCAGACGGAGGGGGTCCTCCACCCGCTCGCCCAGCATCTGCATGCCGCCGCAGATGCCCACGGTCCAGCCCCCCGCCCGGGCGTGGGCGAGGATTTTCTCCGCCAGCCCCTTTTCCCGCAGTTCCCGCAGGTCCGAGGCCACGCTCCGGGAGCCCGGAATGACGATGATGTCGGGATTTCCCCAGTCCTCGGCCGCGTGGATTGCCCGCAGATTCACATCGGGCTCGAGCCCCAGGGGGGCCACGTCCGTGAAGTTGGAGGTGCGCCCCAGCACGATCATGGCGATGTCCAGGGGATCCGGGAGGCTCGCCCGGTGCTGCACGGCTTCCGTCAGGGAGAGACTGTCCTCTTCCGGAAGATCCAGACTGTGCACGAAGGGCACCACCCCCAGCACCGGCACGCCGGTAGCCCTGAGCATGTAGTCATGGGCGGGCTCGAGGAGGGTGACATCCCCCCGGAAGCGGTTGACGAGGTAGCCCGCCAGCAGTTTCCGCTCCTCCGCCCGGTAGGTGAGCCAGGATCCCAGGAAGGAGGCGTAGACCCCGCCCCTGTCGATGTCGCCTGTGAGAAGGACTTTCGCCCCGGCCTCCAGGGCCATGTTCATGTTCACCAGATCCGCGTTCTTCAGATTGATTTCGGCGGAGGATCCGGCTCCTTCCAGCACCATGACCTCGTGCTCCGAGGCCAGGGAGCGGTAGGCGTCGAGAATGGGGCCCTTCAGGGCGCCGCGGGCCTCAAGGTAGTTGCGGGCGTCGAGGGTCCGCCAGGGCCTGCCCATGAGCACCACCTGGGACCCCTTGTCCGTGAGGGGCTTGAGAAGCACCGGGTTCATGCGAACATCCGGCGCGAGCCGCGCCGCCGTGGCCTGGAGGATCTGGGCCCGGCCCATCTCGAAGCCGTCGTAGGTGACGCCGGAATTGAGGGACATGTTCTGGGCCTTGAAGGGGGCCGCGCTGTAGCCGTCCTGGACGAGGATGCGGCAGAAGGCCGCGGCCAGGATGGATTTGCCCGCGCCCGAGCTCGTGCCCTGGAGCATGAGGGCGGGCACCCGGCGCTTTCTGAGAAAGGCGGGCGCCCCGGGTCCGGGCGCCCCCAGACAGCGGGCGAGGGCCTCCGCCAGACGCAGGCAGTCCTGTTCGCCGCGCACGGCGACCCGGTACCAGCGTCCGTCTTCAAGTCCCTGGAAGGTGGCGCAGTCGCGCAGGGCGATGCCCTCGCGCGCGAGCATCTCCCGGGCGAGATCCGGCTTCGGCCTGTCCAGGCGCAGAAGCAGATAGTTGGCGGCCGATCGGCAGACATCGCAGGGAAGATCCGAAAGGAGCGAGAGCAGGATCCCGCGGCGTCGTCTGTTGCGGGCGCGGGTTTCGCGCTCGTCGGCCAGACCTTCCGCCGAGGGCCCGATCACCGCCCGGGCGGCCGCGAGAGCGAAGCAGCTGCTGTTCCAGAGGGGAAGTTCCGCCCGGATCGCTCTGGCGATCTCCGGCGTCGCCGCGGCGAAGCCCGTGCGCACCCCGGCCAGGGCGTGAAACTTGGTGAGGGACCGCACCACCACGGCCCGGAGGCCTTCGGGCAGACCCGCACTTCCGGGCTCCGCCAGGTGCCTCGCGAGCAGGGGGAGGAAGGAGACGAGACTGTCCCTGCCCGCGTAGCTCACGAAGGCCTCGTCCAGCACCCAGACGAGATCGGGCCGCAGGCCCATGAGCCGCAGCAGGGCTTTCGGCGAGAGGAAGGTGCCCGCGGGATTGCCGGGATTGGCCAGGAACAGGGCCGCGCCTTCGGGGAGCCCGAGGATCTCCTCCTCCGGCAGGCGCCAGTCCAGAAGCTTCCGGGCGGATCCCGGCGCGGCGGGCCGATCCAGAGTCACCAGGCGGCAGGCGGGATGCCGCGTCGCGAGGCCCGCCCGGCGGCAGGAGGCCGCGTATTCGTTGAAGGCGGGCTCGGGGATGCCCGCGCAGGGGGTTCCCTCCGCTCTGAGCGCCCGGGCGAGCGCCAGAAAGAGTTCGCTTGTGCCGTTGCCGAAGACAATGGCTTCGGGCGGCAGACCCCAGCGGGCCGCGGCCGCCGCCACGGCTTCCTCGCCCCGGGGCGAGGGATAGGCGTCCGCCCGGGTCATGGCCTTCGTGAGGGCCAGAGCGACGTGGTCCGGCACGCCGTCCGGGCGGACATTGACGCTGAAATCCAGAATGTCGTCGGCGGCTTTGCCGCTGAAGGCGGCCATGGCGAGACGGTCGCCGCCGTGCTCCGGCAGGAAGAGCTTGCTGTCTGGCATGGGTGTGAATCCGTCTGTCCGGCGGGGAAATCCCCGCCGGTCTGTGCGCCGGGCCTGAAGTCCGGAAGGCCCGGCGCGGGATTTCTCAGTCTTTCCGGTCCGCCAGCAGACCTTCGGCGGCCAGGATTTCCAGGATTTTCTTCGTCAGGGTGAGAGGGTCGGTGTCCTGGGTGGAGAGCCTGCGGCTGCCCGGAAGGGGCAGGGGACGCAGGCGCTGGGCCTGGGCCTGGGCATGGGCGTGGGCCGTGTCGCAGGGACGGTCCGTGCGCATTTCCTCCCGCAGCAGCAGGCTTTCGTCCCGGCAGGAGAGCTCCACGGCGAGGAGGCTGCCGGCGGGCAGGGCGTCCACCAGATCGGCCGTCCAGTCCTGGCGGCCGCAGAGCACATGGTCGCAGAGCACCAGGGGATGGCGGCGCAGGGCCTCCCGGAGCAGGACATGGTAGGCGTGGGCGCTCCAGACCCCCAGGCGCTCGGCGCCTTCCAGACTGCAGCAGACCTGGCCGCCCCGGCTGAAGGCCGCCAGCAGGCTGTCCAGACTGATGAGCACATGGTCCTGGCCGCGCTCGGCGAGGGTCCGGGAAAGAGCCCGGCAGAGGCTCGTCTTGCCCACGCTGGAGGGACCCGTGAAGAGGAGCAGGCGGGGCGGCTGTCCGCCCGGGCCCTCCCGGCGGCTGGCGGGCAGGCTTTCGGCCATGCCCGGCAGGTTCACGAAGCCCAGGGACGGGAAGTAGGCGTGCAGGTAGCTCGCCTGGATGTTGCCCGCAGGCCCGGTCACGAGGCCCTCCCGCACCGGGCCCCTGCGGTTTTTCGTCTCGTAGAGGGGCGGCAGGTCGAATTCCGCGGGTTCCATGGCGGACCAGTGGAATTCGTGCCCCCGGAGGCGGCGGCCCAGGGGCGAGCAGGCGTCCAGGCCGAAGGGCAGGGGGGTGAGAAAGCGCACTTCCCGGTAGCCCAGGGAGCGCAGGTTCGTGCCCATGCGGGCCCGGGCGGGCACGAGATCGCAGAGGGGGTAGACCCGGCCGTCGGGGGTCTCGATCTCCCGGGCCAGGTACATGAAGCCCCCGCACTCCGCGTAGACGGGCAGGCCCGAGAGGGCGGCGTCGCGGATGTCCTGGCGCATGCGGATGTTTTCCGACAGCTCCCGCGGAAAGACTTCCGGGTAGCCGCCGCCCAGGTAGAGGGCGTCGCAGGGCGGCAGGCGTCCGTCGCGCATGGGCGAGAAGAAGGTGAGGTCCCAGCCGAGTTCCTTCAGCAGGACGAAGTTGTCTTCGTAGTAGAAGCAGAAGGCCTCGTCCCGGGCCACGGCCAGGCGGCCTTTCGAGGTCTGTCCGGCGGGCGCCCGCGGCCAGGTGTGGCCCGCGGGGGGCTCGGACGGGGCCGGGGTCTTTCTTTCGGCGTCCTCCTCCCGCAGGCGCTCCAGGTGCCGCACGAGTCCCAGGAGGTCCTTGTCCGGAAGGCTTTCTCCCAGGCGGCGGATGGTGTCGCCGCAGGCGGCGATTTCTTCGGCCGGCACGAGCCCGAGCTGTCTGGAGGGCAGGGAGAGCCCCTCGCCGCGCTCCAGGGAAAGGAGCAGGGGCGGCAGGCCCTCGCGGGCGAGGGCCTCCTCCAGCATCTGCCGGTGCACGGCGGAACCCGTGCAGGTGGCGGCGACGCCCGTGAGCAGGACGCCCGCCTTGTCGCAGGCCCGCTGAAAGCCGTCCACCAGGGGGGCGATGGAGCGGGCCATGCCCCGCGCATGCACCACCAGGAGCACGGGCAGCCCGAGCACCCGGGCCACGTCCAGGGAACTGCCGGCCAGGGTGTCCGGATCCCGGCCGTCCACCAGACCCATGACGCCTTCCACGAGGACGATGTCCGCGTCCTCGGCCTGGCGGGCGAAGGCCCGGCGCACGCCGTCCCTGCCCATGAGCCAGGTGTCGAGATTGCGGCAGACATGTCCCGTGGCCTGGGCCGTGAAGGTGGGATCCACATAGTCCGGGCCGCACTTGCAGCCGTGCACGCGGAAGCCCAGGCGCCGGAGACCGGCGGCCAGGGCCAGGGTCATGGTGGTCTTGCCGCCCCCGGAGTGGGGGGCGGCAAGCAGCATGGCGAGGGGCTTGTCAGGCATCTTTCTTCCCGGGCTGGCCGCTCATGCGGTCAGCGTACTTGTCGCCGTAGCCGCGGTCTTCGAAGAGCCATCCGCCCGCGCGGCGGGTGCGGCGTCCGCAGATGATGAGCAGGGTGGACATGTCCACGCGGGACTGATCCAGCTCGTCGACGCGGCCGATCCAGACTTCCTCGTCGGGCCGGGCCGCGCTGCGCACGGTGGCGCAGAGGCAGCCGCTCCCGCGCTCGGCGGCCGCCATGGCCAGGGCCTCGCGCAGAAGGTCGCGGCGCTTCTTCCCGGCGGGGTTGTAGAGGGCCAGGGGCAGGGCGCTGGAGAGGGCGGCTTTGAGATTGCCGCGCACTTCCTCGGCGGGCACCAGAAGATCCGAGAGGCTGATGAGCACGGCGCCGTTCTGGAGCGGCGCGCCGAGCCTCGCCGCGGCGAGCAGAGCCGCCGTGACGCCTGGGAGGATGCGGATCTGAATCCGGGCGAAGCGCGGATCGTCGGCCTGCATTTCCAGGATGAGGCCCGCCATGGCGAGCAGTCCCGGATCGCCGCTGCAGACGAGGCAGACGCGCCGGCCCGTCATGGCGGCTTCCAGGGCCCTGCGGCAGCGCTCTATCTCGCCGCACATGCCGCTCTGGATATACTCTTTTCTGAGTCCCTCGGCTTCCAGGAGAGGCCGCACGAAGGCGGTGTAGGTGGTGTAGCCGGCGATGGCGTCGGCCGAGCGCAGGGCTTCCAGCACCTCGCCGGTGATGCCGCCGGGCTGGCCGGAGCCCAGACCCGCCACGATGAGCTCGCCGCCTTCCGGCACGGCGGGTTTTTCGGGCCTGTTGTGGCCGATGCGGGCGAGCGCGAAGGTCATGCTGCCCCGGCGCACTTCCCTGGCCGCGGCGAGTCTCGCCGTGGCGCCCAGTTCCCGGGCCGCCGTGAGGGCGGCGGCCTCGCTCACGGACGGGGTGCCCATGTGCTTCGCCACGGTGTGAGAGAGGGTGACGACGCCCTCGGTCTTGGCGAGGACCTCGCCCGGGTAGCCCCGGAAGGGACAGCCGAGCTCTTCGGCCAGGGCCAGCATGCCCTTTTCCCCGGCCTTGGCCTCGTGGCTCGCGAGAGCGGCGACGCTGGAGGCCGGAACGCCGCTGCGCTCCAGGAAGGCTTTGGCTTCTTCGATGAAGGCGGGCACGTCGATGCCGCTGTGGCAGCCGGCGCCGAGCACGAAGGCTCTGGAGGAAATCTGCAGGGCGCAGGGAGTCTTTTCGGGAACGGGAGCGTCCCAGCAGACGCAGAGGGGCGCCGGATCGGCCGGGGGCTCGGCGCAGTGCCTGAGTCCCTTCAGGCCGGCGAAGTATTTCGTCCAGACGGCCTCGGGTCCGTAGAAGTCCACGGCCTTGCCGTGGAGCAGGGCCCGGTTGCAGGGGAGGATGGCCCCGGTGTTGAGAACGCGGGCGCCTTCCCGGGCGGCCGCCTCGTCAAAGGCCGTGATGCCGCCCGAGTCCGTGGCCGTGCTCACCACGGCCTGGCCGGCCGTGATGCGGGCCACGCGGCGGGCGAGGCGGTTGGCGCCGGCCAGATGGCCGCCGCAGAGGCTCACCGCGAAGCGGCCGCGGTCGTCCACGCAGACGAGGGCGGGATCCTGGGACTTGTCCTTCAGCAGGGGGGCGGCCAGCCGGACGATGAGTCCGGTGGCGGCCACGCAGACGAGGGCCTCGTATCTGCCCCAGACATCCCGGAAGTGGGTGCCTCTCGGCAGAAGCACGGCCTGACTGCCCAGGCCCTGGCAGATTTCCTCTGCCTTGACGCGGCCTTTGGGGGAATAGGCGAGCACGCCGATGCTGCCCGTGAAGCGCTCGTCGGCCAGATCGTTGCGGTAGCCGTGGGAGAAGTGGCCGTCGTAGAGGAGGGATTTCGTCTCGGAGGAGGGCTCGATGGCCTCGCCCACCAGGAGCAGGGCCTGGCGCTGGATGCCGGCCTCCCTGGCCTGGTCGGCGATGTCCGCCAGGGTGCCGCGCAGGATGCGCTGCTCGGGCCAGCTCGCCCGGTAGACCACGGCGCAGGGGGTCGTGGCGGGAAGCCCGCCTTCCTCCGTGAGTTCCCTGGTCAGATCCGAAAAATGCCCCGAGGAGAGGTAGAAGACCAGGGTGGCGCCCGTGCGGGCGAAGGCCGCGGGTTTCTGGCTGTCCGGCAGCGGGGTGCGGCCGGCGGAGCGGGTGAAGACCAGGCTCTGGCTCACATTGGGCACCGTGTATTCCACGGCCAGGGCGGCCGCCGCGGCAAAGGCGCTGGTGACGCCGGGGATCACCGTGCATTCCACGCCTTCGTCGGCCAGAGCCCGGATCTGCTCACGGATGGCGCCGTAGAGCGAGGGATCGCCCGAGTGCAGGCGCACCACCATCTGCCCTTTTTTCGCCGCCTCGGCCATGATCCGGACCTGTTCTTCCAGGTTCAGGTGGGAGGAGTCCTCCAGCCGGCAGCCTTCCCTGCAGGAAGCGAAGAGCAGGGGGTTGGTCAGGGAACCCGCGTAGACGATGAGATCCGCCTCGTCCAGGGCGCGGCGGGCGCGCAGCGTGATGAGATCGGGGGCGCCTGGGCCGGCGCCGGCTATGACGACGGAAGGTTTCGGGGAAGAGCTGTCAGACATGATTGACCTCGGCGGAAACGGGGGGAAGAGGGCTCAGGCCCTGGGGCGGAAGACAAAGACATGAATGCGGTGCAGGGGTTCCAGAAGGCCGGTCTCGGCCGTGATGCCGCGGCGGAAGGCCAGATCGACGCTCAGGGCCTCGACGCAGTCGCCGCCGTCAAAAAGGGAAAGCTGGGCCACCGATTCCATGGTGATGGCCGTCACCACGCAGCAGGCCTCGGGATCGGAGCCGTTCAGACGCGCGAGACTCCGGCGCAGGATTTCCGGCAGATCCTTCCCGCCGCCGCCCACGAAGACGCGGTCGGGATCGGGCAGTCCGGGCAGGATGTCCAGAATCCGGCCCTCGTGGACCCGGTAGTCGCAGACGCCCAGGCGCCGGGCGTTGCCGCGGATGTTCCCGCAGCGCTCGGGGAACTGCTCCACGGCGTGGACCTCGAGCCCGGGCTGGAGGAGAGCGGCCTCCAGGCTCACGGAGCCCGATCCCGCGCCCAGATCCCAGAGCACGCCCCGGGGCGGCAGGGAGAGGCAGGAGAGCACCAGAGGTCTCAGACGCCGGGCCGTGAGGCAGTGGTTTTCAAAGCGGAAGGCCTCGTCGGCGAGGCCCAGGGGCAGGGGAAGTTCGTGCCGGCCCTCGGGGAGAAGCGCGAGCACCGTGGTGGGGCCGGCCCCGCACTGCGCCGCTTCGGCGAGGCTCAGAGCAAGAACCCGTTCCTCCGGGGTGTCCAGCTTTTCCGCCACGAGGCAGCGGCGCTGCCCGGAGGCCGGATCAACGGCGCAGAGCGCCTCCGCGAGGAGGGATCCCGTGAGGGGGAGACCCGCGTAGACGAGGGCCGTTTTCGCCTGAAGCATGCGGCGCAGCGGTCCCGCGCCGTGGTGGACGGAAAAGAGCTCGGCTTCGCTCCAGTCGAGGCCCAGGCGGTGGCAGAGGCCCTGAAAGGCCGTGATGCCGGGATGAAAGGCCAGACGGAAGGGGATCGGGGTTCTTTCCGGGTCGGGAAAGCGCTCGTTGAGGCGGGAGACCAGGGTGCCGCCGATGCCGTGGTAGAGGGCGTCGCCGGAGCCCAGCACGGCGACCCGGGCGCCCCGGGCGGCCAGGTCCATGGCCTCGTCCAGGGCCTGCCTGGGCGCGGGCGAAAGACCGTGGAGGGCGACGCCCGCTTCGCGCAGGGGGTCGAGGAGTCTCGCCGAGCCGAAGACATGGTCCATGGCGCGGCAGGCCCGGAGGATTTCGTCGTCAGGCCGCGTGCCGCAGGAGAAGACCTCGAGGGAGCCTTGCGCCCCGGCGGCCGGTCTGGACAGGGGAAGGACGGACATGGACTTTTCTCAGCCTCTTTTCGCGGCAAAGCGATGGTCGGGGTAGAAGGCCAGGGGCCTGCCCGTGAAGTCGGTGAGGAGGATGGCAAAGGCGGGCGGCCCGGCCGGGGGCGGCGCGTCGTCCTCCGTGACCGCGCGGCAGAGCCGGAGAAAATTCGGCAGGCTCAGCGCGGCCAGGCGGTCGAAGAGGCGCAGCTGCTCCTCGGGAGAGAGAAAGTCCAGCACGGCCCGTATGCTGGGCTCCCGCGCGAGCGCCTCGAGGGAGTCCGCGCGCTCCGGGAAGAGGTCCCGCACCTCGGCCACCAGGAGATCGATGTTCTGGGCGGACTTGCGGGCGTGGGTGTTGTCAAAGCCCGCGGCGTACTTGAGGAGCTTGCCGGCCATGCAGCAGACGAGCACCTTTTCGAGGCCGTGGCGGACGCAGGCGCGCAGGCTTTCTCCCAGAAAGTCGGCCATGGAGACGAAGCACTCCTCGGGGAGTCCCTCCGGAAAGGCCGGATTGGCGGGATCCGCGCACCAGTCCCGGGCGCCGTTGAGGGTGCGCCTGCCCGTGCAGAGCACGGCGGCGGGCCTGGAGAGGGAGGCGCAGCGGATGGCCAGGCGCACGCTCGCGGCGTAGGCCTCGTGGCTGAAGGGCCGCACGAGGCCCGTGGTGCCCAGAATGGAGATGCCGCCCCGGACCCCCAGGGTGGCGTTGAGGGTCTTGGGGGCGAGGGCTTCGCCCTCGGGCACGGCCAGTTCCGCGAGCCAGCTGCCCTGCGTGAGGCCCGCCCGGACCAGATTTTCCGCGATGAGCCGCAGGACGCCGGGATTGACGGCCCAGTGGCCGGCCTCGCAGTCAAGGCCCCGCCGGGTCGCCGTTCCCACGCCGCAGCGGGCGTGCAGACGCAGGGTGGCGGAACCGGCCGGAAAGACGATGTCCCGCTCGTCGCGGACTTCGTCGGGGGTGTCGGGGACGAGACGGGCGGCGATGAGGGTGCCGTGGGTGCAGTCGGGATCGTCGCCCCCGTTTTTCCGCACCACGGAAAAGCCGGGGAATTCCGGCAGGGCGGGGCTCAGGGGAATGCGGCGGATTTTGCCGTCTCCGAAGAGCAGGGCCACGGAGGCGGGCTTTTCGCCCCGGGCCGCGAGCAGGGAGGCCGTGAGGGCGGCCGCCGCGCAGGCTCCCGTGGCGAAGCCCCAGCGCAGAAGATCGGACGCGGGCAGGGGCGAGCCGTCCCAGTCCGGCCATTCGTCCGGGATGGGCGCAAGGCCCCTGGAGGCCGCGTCTTCGTCCCGGGAAGGGGCCTCCGCGCCGGTCTTATCCTGCGCGTCGCTCATGCCTGGCCTCCGGCCAGGGCCACTTCCAGCAGGGCGTGGACGGTGGCCACGGCGAGGGGAGAGCCGCCCCGGCGGCCCTGGAGGACTATCTGGGGCACCTCGCAGAGGGCCAGGAGCTCCTTGGATTCGCTCACATTGACGAAGCCCACGGGCATGCCCACCACGAGGGCGGGCCGGGCGCCGTCTTCCAGCACATAGCGGGCCAGGCGGGCGAGCGCCAGGGGGGCGTTGCCGATGAGAAAGACGGAGCCGTTCACCTCGTCCAGGGACCAGGCCTTTTCCACGGCGCAGAGGGCCCGGGTGCGGCCCGTGGCCTTGGCCGCGGCCGCCACGTCCGGATCGGCTATGTGGGAGATGAGCCGGTCCTCGGTGTAGAGGGGGTTGCATCGGGAGAGCCTGGGCAGGGAAAGACCCGCCCGGATCATGCGGGAGTCGCAGATGATTTTTGCGCCCGCCCGCAGGGCGGCCACGCCCGCGGCCACGGCATCGTGGCGGAAGACCAGGCGGGAGGCCAGGGTGGTGTCGGCGGTGGTATGGATGAGGCGCCGGGCCACGAGCCAGGTTTCCGGAGGCAGGCTGTGCATGGTGTCGGCGCATTCGCTTTCGATGCGGCGGAAGCTTTCCCTTTCGACGGCCATGCCGGGCATGTCCCAGCTGATGGCTTCGAGAGCCAGGCGGATTTCATCGGTGAGGATCGCGGGGCGTCGGCGGGCGGCAGGAATATCGGTCATGAGAACACCTCGTCAGAGAAGAGGCTGCGTGCCCATCCAGAGGATGAGCAGCGCCGTGGCGGCCAGAACAACGGCGAGCCGGGCCAGCTGCGCCCCGAAGACGATGAGGCAGGCGAGCCGCGGCGGGTAGATGGCCAGGGTCGTGGGCAGGGTGCGGCGGACGGTGTTGACGGGACTCGTGAGAACGCTCCCGAGGAGCATGGCCAGAAGGATCTGGGGCCGGGTGATGAGTCCCTGGGCCAGGAGACCGGCGGAGACCGTGGCGGACTGGATGAGTCCGCCGAACTGGGCCGCCACGATGGTCAGGAGCTGCTCCGGAAAGTAGCGGCTGACGGCCGCGGGGACAAGACTGTCCCAGAAGTCCAGGGCGCCCGCGCGGATGAGCCACTCCATGGCCAGGATGAGCGGCACGGAAACGCAGGCCAGCCGGAAGAGAAGACCCGCCGCCCGGAGACAGCCGAAGCGCAGGGTGTCGGGCCAGGAGCGGATGGAGGGGAGGCCTCCGGCCTGGGGCGGGTCCTTCCGTCCGGCGGTTCTCTGTCCGGCTGCCAGGAAACGGTGGCAGAGGAGAACCGTCGTCAGGATGATGAGTCCGCCGAGTATCTGGACTCCGAAAAAGAGCAGGCCCGGGAGGCCTATGGCGGCGGCCACCGGGTAGATCACCCGCAGGAGATGGGAGATGTGGGCGAGCACGCCGTTGCAGAGGCCGCCGGCCAGCAGGGCCGAGGAAGGGAGCTCGCCCCGGCGGTGGCTCGCCATGAGCATGCTGTCGGCGCCCGGCCCCGAGGCCAGGGCCGTGGGCATGGCGAGCCCCACGATTTCCGGCAGACCCGCCGCCCGGGAGATCCGGCCCAGGGAGCCGGAAAAGACCCGGTACCAGCCGCGGCCTTCCACGATGGCGCCCAGCATGGCCCCGAGCCCCACATAGAAGAAGAGCTGCCCGAAGATGCGCGCCCGGCGCTCCAGCCGGGCGAGGGAGTCACGGCTGCCGGCCTGCCCGGGACGGACGGCATGGGCCTGACCGGAATCCCGGGCGAGGACCTGGGTCTGGCCGGTCTGGACGCGGCCCGCGCCCGGCGCCTGGGGCATGCTGAGGGCGAGCCAGACCGAGAGGGCGAGGGCCAGAAAAAGCCATGCCCAGTGCAGGGGGCTTTTCCAGGGAGGGCGTCTGCGCCTGTGTCGGCTGTCCGGGAGGGGTCTGTCCGGCATGGGGTTCCCGCAGGAAGGCATGAGGAGAGAGCGCGGACATTCGTCCGGCTCTCCCCTGTCAGCGAGGCCTGCTTCTGTCTGTCACGCGCCCCTTTCGGCCCGGCCCCTGAACGGGGAGGGCCTTCGGGAGCGAAGGGGGATGGTTGTCTGCCGGCTCCGGGAACAGGGGGGGGCGGGGGGATCCCCGGAGCGCGGAAGACCTCAGTGTCTTCTGGGCCTGACGAGCATGATGGAGAGATAGCTCTCCGGGCGGGCGTCGATCTCGTCCAGAGAATCCGTGATGAATTCATCGGGCTGGGAGAGACGCTCGCCGTAGATCACCTCATAGTCCTTCTCCCGGCGGAGCCGGTCGGTGAGGGCCTTGCGGCTGCGGTAGGTCTTGAGAAGGATGGTGGGAGAGGAGGGATCCAGCACCAGCTTTTCGGCCATGTCCTGGGTGAAGGAGGGGATGACCCGCAGGGTTTCCCGGTTTTCCACCAGCACCTGCCCGGCCCTGGCGGCCAGGGTGCTCCAGGAGGTGATGCCGGGGACGATTTCGATGCTCAGATCGGGGATGGCCTCGCGCAGGAGGGGAAGGACATAGCCGAAGGTGGAGTAGGAGAGCGCGTCGCCCAGGGTGGTGAAGACGCAGGAGCGGCCTTCACGCAGTTCCCTGACGATGGCGTCGGCATTGTCCTGGACCTGGCGGGCCCGCACGTCCCTGTCGCGGGACATGCTGAAGACGAGGCGGACGATGCGGCCTTTCGGCTCCAGGGCGCGGACGATGTTTTCGGACGTGCTGTCCTGAACATTGGCCGAGATGACCGTGAAGATGACATCGCAGGATCTGAGGATTCTGGCGGCCTTGACGGTGATGAGTTCGGGATCGCCGGGGCCGAGGCCGATGCCGTAGAAAACGCCGGGTTTCATGCAGGGGGACTCCTCGTGACGGCGCGGGGGAAGAGACGCGCCTGTCAGCAGATGTGCAGGGCCGGAAAAAGAAAAAAGGCAGATCCCGGCCTGGCTGATGGGGACGCGGAAAAAGGCACGGACTCGAGTCCGGCGCCCCCGGAGGCCCGGCCGATGCCTGCCTGCGCGCAAGGGTCTGCGGAAGGTTTCGGAAAAAGAACTTCCCGCGGGCCTTTTTCTGCGGTGGGGTCTGGACTCAAGGCACCCGCGGGAAAATGCTCAGGGGCCCGGGGCGGGCGGCAAAGCCCGCTGTCCTGGGCACTCTTGAAGGAGCAGCGTCCCAAAATCCCTTGGGGTGCGGCTGAATGCTTCCGGCAGGCAGGTCTTCCGACTCCCGGGTCCATCTTCATCCGCGTCTTCCCGCCTCCCTCTGAGAGGCAGTGACCTGGTGCGGATGTCGTCTCCGGTTACGGCGGCGGGTCCGTGCCGGTCTTGCACCGGCTTCCCTGGACGGCGAAGGCCGTCCGTACCATGCCAGAACTGTGCTGTTGACTGGGGGAAAGGATCCTTCTGCGGGACAGAAAGATCTGAGAAAGACACTCCAAAATCCATACCACGCCGGGGCCGGTCCGAGGGGAGGGGCCGCGGGGGGAAGAGAGCTGAAAAAAAAGCCTGATTTCTTACGTCTGACGCTGTTCCGACTCCGTTTCCGGGAGGCCGGACAGGCTTTCTGTGAGAGAGAAGAGACAGTTTGTCCGCGGATATGTGTACCGTTTCGGCAACAGTCTGTCACTCTCCCTTTCCGGGCCGGGGCGGGTTTTCCGGGGAGCGCGGCCCTGAAAAAGAGGCTTTTTCGAAGAGGGGAAACCGGCCTGCCCGGAAGTTTCCGCCGCATGATGACGGACGCCTGACTTCCGCTCACGGCGCAGGTCCTTCGGAAAGGAGAGACGGTGGCCGTTCATGGCGGATCGGGAGCGGAGGCACGGACAGCCTGCGCCGGGGGGGGGCCGCCGCACCTTCCGCTTCGCCTGCGGGGCCTTGAGACGGAAAAAGCCCGGAGCATCTGCTCCGGGCCAGGGACGGAGAGGAGGAAGAGCGTCCCCTTTCGTCAGAGAAGTGCCTGGGAAAGCCCGCAGTCCGTGCCGCGGCTGATGCGGTCCCAGTACGAGACATGGGCCGGGGTCCCTTCAGGCCAGGCGGCCAGGAAGGCCCGGGCAAAGGCTTCCTTTTCCCAGAAGACGGGCAGAGCGTCCACATGGAGGGAACCCGCGCGCGCTCCGAAGAGGCCGGCGTGCGGCGAGGGGGTGAGGCCGATGCGGGAGATGAGGCCGCAGAGCGGATCCCGGAAATTGGGCATGCCGGCCGCGCCGTTGTTCATGACGCAGCGGGCGGGCTTTCCGTCCGGCCCCGGCAGGCATCTGAGCGCCGGCAGGCAGGTATGGGTGCAGGCGAAGATTTCCGCGTCCGCCAGCCGGAACTGTTCCGCCAGCCAGGCGTCGGCGCCGTCCCGGCGCAGTTCGTCCTGCGCGAAGCCCCAGCCGGCCAGAGACCGGCTGTCGCCGTGGGTCACGGCCACCCGCGTCCCGCCGATCTCATAGCGCAGGAACATGGGCAGCCGCCGCAGACGGCTGACGATGTCCGGAAAGGCGGCGGCCGTCGCCTTGAGCTCGGCGTGGATTTCATTGGAGCGCCGGACGGTTCCGTCGTCCACCGTCAGGGGATAGGCGCAGCCGCAGCCGAAGTCCGCGTCGGGCCCGCAGAGCTCGGCCTCCACATTGCCCAGGCAGGCGTCGTGGGCGAGCACGGCCTCGTTGATCCGCCGGAACGATTCGGGATCCTTGTTGAACCAGTTGAAGTCGCCGTTGAAGACGAGCCTGGGGGGCGTCTTCTCCCCCGCCGCCAGGGCGAAAATGGCCGCGAGGGCCTGTTCGTTGCCGTAGAGGCCGCCGATGACATAGAGGCAGTCGGCGGAGCGGGCGGGGGCGGAGGCGATGGCCTCCGGTCCGTAGTGCCAGGCTGGACGCTGGCAGCGTCCGGGTGCTTCCATGAAAAGACTCCTTGGGACTCCGGGCCGGGCCTTTTCAGGTCCGGCAAGGGGAGAAATCAGGCGGAGGGACCCCTGTTTCCGCCTCTGAGCTTCCGGATCCAGAGCGGGAGGAGGAAGCCCGCCGTGCAGACGAGAAGGCCGTAGACGTTGGTGCCGAGCAGCAGGGCCTCCTTGCCCGTGCCGATGCGCATCCAGTCAGGGAGCCAGCCGAAGGCGCAGGCGAAGCCGAAGAACATGCCGCTCCAGAAGGCCAGGTGGAAGGACCAGGGAGAGGGTTCCCTGACCAGGAAGCCCAGGAGGAAGATGGGCGCGAAGCCGATGACCATGGTGCCGCTGATGGTGGTGGCCTTGAGGATGCTCGTGCCGGCCACCATGGGGATGTTGCCCAGGATGGCGATGGCGGTCATGGCGATGCCGCCGGCCAGGATGGGATGGCGCAGGGGCCTGCCGCGCAGGATGGGCAGATCCATGCCGATGTACTTGGACAGCGACGCGAAGGTGGAGTCCAGGGTGGAGGCGGCGGAGGAGGCCATGACGGCCAGCACGGCGAAGGAGCCGGCGAGGCCCAGGGACTGGGCGAGCTGGGCCGGCACATTGCCCGTGGGCGGCAGGCCGTTCACGCGGGCCTGGACGCCGATGAGACTGAAGGCCACGATGGCCGCGAAGCCCAGCAGGCCCGACCAGACAAAGGCCTTGAGCATGACCTTTTCTTCCGTGATGAAGCCGCGGTCCGTGAGCACGGGGTCGTGGAAGGGGTAGGAGAGGCACTGGATGAGGGCCACAAGGAGCATGTCGACGCCGCCTTCCAGCGTGAAGGTGCCTTCCCGGAGCAGGGGCGAGAGGCCCGTGGAGGGCAGCACCATGGTGAGCACGATGCCCAGGAAGAGGACGAAGATGACGGTCTGGATGGCGTCGGTGAAGATGGAGCTGCGCAGGCCGCCCTTGAGGCTGTAGAGCAGGACCATGAGCGTGAAGAGGGAGGCCGCCAGAATGAAGGCCATGGAGCCTTCCTTGCCGTAGTAGCCGCCCACCACCGCGCTGTTGGACCAGATTTCGTTGTAGAGCCGGACGAGAATGGCGCAGGAAAAGGCCAGAGAGGCGAGCTTGCCGTAGCGGCCGGTGAGGAAGGAGATGAGGCTGGTGGCCCCGGCCCTGCGGCGCAGATGGTAGATGACGACGCCCGCCAGCGGGATGCAGAGCCAGTAACAGGCGTAGGCCAGGCCGCCCACGATGCCGTAGGTATAGCCCAGGTTGGCGGCGTTGGTGACGGATTTGGCGAAGATCCAGCTGATGAAGATGCTGGCGGTCAGAAGCCAGGGGGAGGAGGGACGGCCCTGGGCGTCAAAGCCACGGAAAAAGCTGTTGACGGTGGTGGCTCTGGGGGAGACCAGCATCATGACCAGGCCGAAGACGATGAGAAAACCCCAGAAGAGAATGCCTTGATACTGTTCCATTGTGCGCGGCTCCGTGCGGCGGAAGGGGCGGGGCGGACTGACTGATCTGCCGGCGGGGGCGGAAGGCGCCTAGGACCTGGCTTTGTCCTCGGCGAACATTTCGGAGAGGGCCTTGAGGGTCCCGTCGATGAGCGGCATGCAGATGCGGCCGATGCGGCCGTCCGCCATGGCCCGCTGCATGCCGTCGCCCTTGGTGACATCGATGCCCAGGATTTCCCGGCAGAGCAGCTTTGACTGCATGGCGGCCCAGCGCTTTTCGAATTCGTTCACTTTTTCGACCATGAGGTCGTGCTTCGTCTTGATGTCGTCCAGCCGGCAGCAGCCGTAGCGCAGGCCCAGAAGCACGAGGGCCGCCGTGTAGCAGCCGCAGGCGTCGCCGTTGCCCATGCCGCAGCCGAGCGCGAAGCTCATGCCCACGGCCTGCTCTTCGCTGACGCCGGCCTCTTCGGCCAGGGCGCTGCAGATCTGCTGTCCGCAGTGGCCAAAACAGGTTGCCATGGAAAAACTCCTCTTGTCCGTCCGGGACCGGCGCAAGGGGCGGACACCGGTCCCGGACTGGTGAAAGCGGGGGTGTCAGGACGGACTCAAAGCCCCTTCAAGAGCCCGTCCTGAAAGGAAATCAGGCCATTCTCTGCAGGCTTATCACTTCCCGGTAGCGGTAGGTGGGGCTGGGACGGCCGGGCATGAGGCTCTTGAGGCCCTGGATCTCGGCCTTCAGCGCGAAGCGGCCGCAGACATCGTCCAGGCTTTTGCGGACCAGGCTCTCCAGGTGCTCGGGAGACATGGCCACGCGGGCGTTGACGAGCATGTGCACGCTCTTCTCGGAAGAGGGGATGTCGCCGCCGGCGGCCGCCTTGGCGCCGGTGCGGATGAGATTGCTGCGGATGGCGCCGGAAGGAGCGCTCAGCAGGATCTTCAGGTGGCCGGTGTCGGACTTCTCGGCTTCAAAGAGTTCGGCCAGTTTCGCCATGTAGGCTTCGGCCACGGCCATCCAGGAGGTTTCGCCGTCGGAGCTGAGGGTCAGGGAGGCGTTGAGCCAGCCGAGCACGGCCTCGCCTTCGGCGTAGGTGTCGTAGTCCACTTCGGCCAGATGGGTGCCCACGCCGTGCATGACGGAGGCGGCGGCGAGCCATTCGGCCACGCCTTCGCCGGTGGCGGCGCAGATTTCCATGATGGTGGCCTTGGGGAACTGGGCGGCCAGAAGCTCGCGGTAGCGGGCCCGTTCCTCGTCTTTCAGAACGTCAATCTTGTTGAGCAGCAGGATGTCGGCTTCGTCCATCTGGCGGCGCAGGATGTAGGCGGCGCTGGGATGGAGATGTGTGCCGTGCTCGCAGAGGCATTTGCAGCAGCCGGGGGCGAGATCGGGGAAGATCTCGGTGATGCGGCAGGGGTCGAGGACCACGCTGAAGGGGCGCAGGATGAATCTGTCGGTGTGCTTGTCCTTCAGGGGCTGGAGAATGGTGGCGGAGAGGTCGGTGCAGCTGCCCACGGATTCGGCGAGGATGGCGGCGCAGTCATTCTCGCGCAGGCTGTCGGCGGCGGCCAGGAAGCCGGGGAAGTTGCAGCAGAAGCAGCTGCCGGAGACTTCGCGGACGTCGTTGCCGGGCAGTTCGAGGTAGCGGGTGTCCACCATGTCGGCGGCCTGGTCGTTGGTGACGAGGCCCACGCGGATGCCGCGGGCTCTCAGGATTTCGGCGGCTTTGGCCATGAGGGTGGTCTTGCCGGCGCCGAGGAAGCCGCCGACCATGTACAGGGTGCTGACTTTCATGGATGTTCTCCTGTGATTTCGAAAGAGTGACTATGGAGAGAGAGGGTTAGCCCAGTTTGCGCATGAAGGGCCGGACCATGCGGTCGTAGAAGAAGCCGCCGAAGACGCCGCCCAGGATGGGAGCGAGGATGTAGACCGTGAAGAAGCCGTTCCTGGGACCGGGGATGGCGATTTCGCCCCAGCCGGCGAGCCAGGCGAAGACCCTGGGCCCGAAGTCACGGGCGGGGTTGAAGCCGGCCTGGGTGAGGGGGGCGATGATGGAGATGAGGGCGGTGACGGTGAGGCCGATGAAGAGGGCGAAGAAGGTGCCCGAGGGGCGGTTGGGGTTTTCGGTGTCCGTGAGGGCGAAGATGAGGAAGACCAGCACGGCCGTGCCCACGCCCTCGGCGAACATGGCGCCGACATGGCTCACCTTGGCGAAGGCCGCGGCGTCAAAGCCCACCTGGAAGGGATGGGGGAAATATTCGCCGAAGAGCATGGCCGTCTGCTGGCTGCCCGCCATGCCGCGGACGATATGGTGTTCGGCCTCAAAGCCGGTCACAAGGCCGTGGAAGAGGCCGTAGAGGACGGCGGAGGCGATGAACGCGCCGGCGAACTGCGAGAGCAGGTAGGGCAGAACCCGGCTGCGGGGGAAGTCGCGGCAGAGCCAGAAGGCGATGGTGACCGCCGGATTGAAATGGGCGCCGCTCAGCGCGCTGGTGGCATAGATGCCGAAGCAGATGGCGAGACCCCAGATGATGGCCACCTGGTAGAGGCCCACCAGAGCTCCTGTCAGAACAGCGACATAGACGGCGCCGACGCCAAAGAAGACGAGAAAGAAAGTCCCGATGGCTTCTGCGATGCAGGCACCGGCAAGAGAGGGTTGGGACATGCGGATCCTCCTGTCAGAGTTGGACTGAAAACACTGTGAAAACAATGAACTGAAGATATCAGACATGCTCCAGCAGCAGGGTCAGAGCCGGAGAGGACTGACCGCAGGGGGGGCCATTGGAAAGCAGGGCGGATATGTATGGGACAAAACGCCGTCATCCGGCGGGGAACGCAGGTCTGAAAAGTATTGGACAGACTCCGATAGTCCGGTCCGTGCCCTTCCCGGCGGGGAAAGGCGGTCAGGGATCCGTCAGTCCGCGCAGGCTGCCGCGCCTTCGGGCAGGGACGGGGAAAGAATCCCCGCACATATTGGAGAAAGTCCAATAGCCGGCTGATCGGCAAGCTGACGAGGCCCGGCCTGCGGGCTGCAGGCGGTGACGGAAGTACCGGACTCTCTCCAGGAGCGGAGTCCGGGTGGGCGATGCCCGGGTACTGGAGCAGTGCCAATAGTCTGCTCCGCAACATTTGTCCGCGGCTGACGCTCAAGCCTGTGGGGGGGGGTCTGAAAGGCAGGCACCGGTCTCGGCGGACGGAGGCCTATACCTTGATCCTATGGGCGATTGTCAAGCATTGGACAGATGCCAGTAGTCAGGCGGCAGGGCTCCCGTGAGCGGGATCGGTTCAGAGGAGCTGAGCTGCCGCGCCGTCCGGGCATCGGGCATGCTGAGGAAAATCTGCAAAGAGCGTGCCAGTCACCTTGTCTCCGATCCCGGCGTGCGCGAAGGGACGACCCCGCGCTCAGGGGCTTTTGCGCTCCCCCCGGAAAAAGCGGAGAGGGGGCGGAGCATCCGCTCCGTCCCCTCCGGGTGAAACTTCGTCAGGAAGTTTCAGGGTCGTGGAAATCTCATGCCGGAAGCCGGCCCGAAGCCGCCCGGGGGCGGCGCGGGGCGTGCTCAGCGGCCGTAATAGTCATCGACGGCCTTGTAGAAGGCCTCGATGTTTTCCCAGCTGGCGGCGACGGGAATGTCGCAGCCCGAAGAGATGACAAAGTTCCGGTGAGCCGGGCAGCACTTCTTCATGAGAGCGAGGGTATGATCGTACATGGTCTTGGGATCGCCGATGACGAAGTAGTTGGTCGGATCCACATTGCCCAGGACGCAGACGTCGCTCGGGAAGACTTCGAGCATGGCCTTCATGTCAATGGCGTTGCCGAAATGGTAGCCGAGGCAGCCGATATCGGCGATCTGCCTGAACGACTGAATCGTGGAGCCGCCGCAGTTGTGGTAGATGAAGATGAAGTCTTCGCTCTGCAGTTCCCTGATCAGACGCTTCAGATAGCGGCTGGAGAATTCTTCCGTCTGCTGCGGGGACAGCAGGCCGGCCGTGGGTTCGGCGATGAGCATGCCGTCGGCGCCGGCTTCCTTGTAGGCCTTGACGTACTCAAGATGGAACTCGGTGATTTTTTCCAGCAGCTTGTGCAGCATCTTCGGCTCTTTGCGGACGGCCTTCATGATGTCGGTCATGTCCATGAGGTTGCCCGCCAGCGAGAAGGTGCCGAGGAAGCCGCCGAAAATGGGACGATCCTTGATTTTGCCGGTGGCCTTGCGGATGGCTTCGATGAAAATGCCCGTTCTGGCGGCGCCGACCCCGGGTCTGGCCAGGGCGTCCACATCGGCCTCGCTGTGAATGAGAACCTTTGTGAGCTTCGGAACTTCCCATTCCCGGAATTCCACCGGCACGCCGAAGGCCTCGGCCTCGACGGAAAGATCCATCACGCTGACCGACGCGGAAGACCTGGTCTTCCGGGCGACGATGGACATCATCTCGGAAAGATCCTCAGGGTTTTTGACGGCTTCGGCGACGGTCTTGTTTTCGATGAACTTGATGCCCGGAAAAGCGAGAACCGGAAGGGCGCATTTTGTTTCGGCGTCACGCAGATTCACGGCCCACGAGTACATGTTTCTGTTCATATCTGTTCCTCACAGAAAAAACTGCTTTTGTTTTCAGGTTGGATTGCATTGACTGGAGGGAATTGTTTCCCGTTGTGCACATTGCCGGGTTCAGAAAGAACGCGTTCAGCGCCGTTCCTGAATCCTGCATGGAGAGGGAAGAATGGTGAAGAGGCAGGGAAGAAAGTATCCTCCATTTTTTGAATTTCAGGATGACAGGGCTTTCCGGAACCGGCTCTCCGAAGCACATTCCTCTCTGCACCGCATAGTTCCATCCCACAGTGAAAGTGCAGAATTGCCACAGGAATTGACAAGGGGGAGCGCCGGATCACTCCGGCGGTCTGATCAGACCTTCCGTTCTGACGGCCTGCCTTCGGCCTGCGCGGCGAAGGCGGCTTCAGAAGCGGGGATTTCCGGAAAGAAGGGATCGCTCAGAGCCGGAAGCCGGCTCCGGACGCAGAGGGGAAAATATGGTCGGGGCCGGCTGTCACCAGCCAGCCGTGCCGGGAGAGAAGTTTCAGGGCTTTCTGAACGCTGAGGCGCGGCTCTTCGCGGAAGGCCGGCGCCGCCGCGGCGTTCGCGCCCCAGGCCAGAGCCAGAGGAACCGGCGGCAGGACGCAGAGACAGGGAACGCGGGGGCCGCCGCAGAGACGGATGACGGCGGCCACCTGAGCCAGGCGGGCTTCAGGAATCTGACGAAGGCCTCCGGAGCCGCCACCGGGCACGCAGGCCGCCGCCGCGACGCCGAAAAGACGGACACCCGCGCTCTGCGCAGCCAGAAAGGCGTCCGCGATTTCTTCATCGCAGCGTTCCCTGTCCGGGATTTCCGTCAGAAGAGCCGCCTGAAGGCCGGCTCCGGCGATGCGTTCGAAAGCGTCCCGCAGCCGGGCGGGTGCGAAGGGCGTGTCCCTGTCCGCGCCCGGGCGCAGACGGTGCCAGACTCCCTCCACGCCCGAAGATCGCAGTTCTTCCAGCTCTTCAGGGCTCATGAGGACCGCGTCGGAGGCCAGAAAGATGCCCCGGGGAAGCGCTCCGCCGGTGAGCCGGGGCAGCACGGGCGGTTTCCCCTGGCCGCGGCGGGGCGGGCCGTACAGGATGAGTCCGCAGGCTCTCCCGGTCTCCCGGAGTTCTCCGCACCCGGTCCTTTCAGGGCGAGGCCCCTTCCCGCTCCGCGGCCCGCGGAAAAAGGAGAGGAGACTTTCCGCCGGGCAGGGGGCGCGGTCCATGTCCAGGGCGACCCAGACGGAGGCCGTTCCGCCGGTGAGCCTGTCCGCCATCTCCCCGGCCTGGCGGCCGAGTTCGGCACAGCCCTGCGAAGCGGGGTCCCAGGAAAGCAGCCGGAGCAGGTCGATGCGTTTCGCGGGCGCGCCCGTCATGGCCTTTCGCCTGACTTCGGAAACAAAGTCTCTGTCGTTCAGACCGCGGCCCGTGACGGCGGGATCAGAGGCGGGCGGGATCGCGCGGGGCATGATGGAGACGGTCCCGTCAGGACGGGTTCCGGAGTCCTGGCGGCGGGGGTTCCCGGCAGGGGGAGCCGCGTCATCGCAGCCGGAGAGCAGGGCGATGACCCTGTCAAGAAGCCCTCTCAGCTTTGTGAGGGAGGCGCGCCAGTTTGCCAGGCTTTCGCGGCCGTGCTCCGTCAGGGAGTAAATCTTTCTGGTCTGCCCCACCGAACTGGTCTCCCGGACCGTGCTGAGCATTCCCATGCGTTCCATCAGCCTGAGATTGCGGTACATGCCGGTTCTGTCAGGCAGAGCGCCCTCAAAGAGCCCGATTTCGCCGAGTTTCTGCATGAGGACGTAGCCATGCATGGGTGTCGCGGCGAGCAGGGCAAGGAGCACCGGCTGCACGAAGCGGGGCAGGCGGATCTCCGGACCGGCGCAGGAATCAGTGGAAGGCATGAAAGCTCCGGGGGAGGAAGTGGAATGCCAGGAGAAGGGCGGGCTTCAGATCGGGGGAAGATCTGAACGCCCGGAAGGGGCCCGGGTCTGCCCCGGCGGAAACGCCGGGGCAGACAATGTTATTGGATCAAAGCCAATAGTGACTCACCAGGCCTGGAGGAAATTCTGCGCGCTCCGCCTCCGCAAGGGGCCGCGGGGAAAAGCGCCTGCAGGAAACGGCAGCCAGCCTTCTCCGCCCCGGCCGGACTTCCGGGGCGGAGACTGCTATCAGATCTGAGCTGATAGTGACTCGCAAGGCTGGTGAAACCGCAGGCGTTCCCGTCCTGGCGGGCAGGAACGGCTTGAAAAGAGGGGTCAGAAACGGATCCTGTCTCTCCGTCCCGAGGACCGGAACAGGGCTGCTATCAGATCTGCGCCAATAGTGGCCGGCAGGTTCCGAAAGGAAGGCTGCCATCCCGGCTCAGCACGGGGGCCGGGGCAGGAACTGCTTGAAAAGAGGGGTCAGAAACGGATCCTGGCTCTCCGTCCTGAGGACCGGAAGAGAACTGCTATCAGATCTGCGCCAATAGTGGCCGGCAGGTTCCGAAAGGAAGGCTGTCATCCCGGCTCAGTTTGGGGGCAGGGCAGGAACGGCTTGAAAAGAGGGGTCAGAAACGGATCCTGGCTCTCCGTCCTGAGGACCGGAAG
>CAZFTQ010000006.1:0-31463 GCA_964522365.1 uncultured Desulfovibrio sp.
TGTCTTCAGCGGTATAGGTGAGCTCGAGAATACGCGGCCAAAGCCAGTCGACCAGAGTATTTGCGGGTTCCCAAGGTGTCTGAGCTTCGTAAATATGCGGAGGGAGCACTGCAAACTGTTGGGCAATAAAAAAGTTTAGGGTTGTGCCACCGACTTTCTGACGCGCAATGTAATCCTGTGCGTAAGAATTGAGTGAAGCAGACAGGATGAATGCTTTTTCAAAATTGTCTGCTGAAGGCATAAGTAAAGGAATTTTATTTCCTGCCCCGGTAAGTGGAAATATCCCGCTTATCACTGTCCTCTCATTGGTTGTGTTTGTAATATCTCTCCAGCCCATCAGCCACCCGGTTTCCCATTCCAGTCTGTCGAGACGCTCCTGCACGTCTTTTTCGGACACCCAGTATCTGGGCTGGACACAGAAGTCGGGATCCTGCAATGCGTCCGGGTTCACATCCAAGATCTTCCCACTGGCACTATCATAGCTGGCCCAGCGGTGATTGAAATGATGGATCATCTTGGCTTCGTAGAGCGGCAGATATCTGTCCTCATCCTTCTCGAAGACATTCCCTGTGAGAAGCCAGCCCTCCTGTTCCAGCTGTTCGCATGTGCGAAAGAGATGGGAGTCGTTGGACATATCAAACATTCTGTTAAATTTGATCCCCCACGGGTTTCCCTCCGGGCTGCTGTCTAGCTCCTCCCGGATCAGCACCGGCACCCGGCGGTAGACGGCTCTGGTCAGTTCCGCGTCCTTTCTGTCGCGAAAAATGGGGCAGGTGCGCGTATTGGGGTTGATCAGAGCGATGTCATCGGGCGACAGGGTGAAGCGCTTTTCCTGGTCGCGCAGATCTTCCACGGAATGAGCGAAAAAGACAAACTGCGCTTCTTTGGCCGTGGCTTTGGCGCCGGAGCCGGCGGTCAGCAGGCAGAATTTGATGCGTGAATCTATATCTTGGAAAATTTTTTCTCTGTTTTCAAAGTCATACAGACTGACCAGACTTTTCTTCCGTACCATGTCCTGGAAGAAAAATTTGGTGGTGTCGTCCGTGGCGATGCCGGAGGGCACGATGCAGCCGAGACGGCCGTTTTCATTGAGAAGAGATCGCATCCGTTCCGCAAACACGGTGTAAAGATTGATGTCCCCTCGGCCGCAGAACGGATAGAGGCGTGAATTGCGCAGATAGTGGCTGTACCTTTCCGCCTTGCGCAGGTCTTTCTGCCATTTTCCAAAGAGAAGAGGATCCGTCTCTTCCAATGCGGCTATTTTCCTGCGTCTCGCGGCAGCATTGGGAGCTTCCGCAATGTCGGGGCAGTCATGTGCGGCAAACCATTCCTCTTCCTGCAGTTTGATGCGTTCCCAGGGCGGGTTGCCCAGCACCGCGTCAAAGCCCCCCTTGGAGGCCACCTCCGGAAACATGACTTCCATATGGAAGAACAGGAAGTCTTTCGAAGCCTGCCTGACCGCCTCGGTCAAGGCCTGAGGAAGAGTGTCTCCCTTGACGAAGCTGACCAGCGTTCCCCAGGTGACGCCTACGGGCTCGCTGTCCGGGAGGAGTGTGCCATCGGGGAGCATCCTGCTCTCCGGAAAAAAACGGCGCAGCACAAAAGCGGCCGTCCAGAGATCGTACAGAAACTTTTTGCGTTGCCATTCCGGGGTGGTCTGCCACCCGCGCCAGGCCGTCTCCCTCTGTGCCATGTCCTGCAGGGTAGCGCCCGGCATGTCCTCCAGCGCGGACGGCCGCACGGCGCTCATCACCGCCCTTGTTTCCCGTGCAAACTGCTCGAACTGCCCCAGGCTGCAGTTCTTCCGCTGCAAGGCGTTTGTTTTCCTCAGTCGGGACACGGCCATGACGTCATCGTCCAGAAAGAACGTATAGGCGGCATTCGGGATCCCCGCTTCGATGGCTTCAGCGGTGGCGCCCATCAGACTGTTGGCGCAGAGAATATGGTGATCCAGGAAGGACAAGGGCTTGCCGGGCTCGTGGGTTTCCAGCCACAGACCCACCTTGCAGAGCTCGACGGACATGGGATTGATGTCCACGCCGTAGAGGCAGCGGGCCGTCACGTCGCGCAGGGCATGGCGCTGCGCCTCCACTGAAGGCTCCGAGTCGCCTGTGCGCAGGGAAGCGAGGCGTCTGGCCAGGCGCTCGGCGGCCGCCAGGAGGAAATGGCCGCTGCCGCAGGCCGGATCGCAGATTTTCAGGTCCAGCAGAGCCGCTTCGGGATTTTCCGACCGCACGGCCTCCTGGATGACGGGATCCAGAGCCGAGTCCAGCAGGCTCCTGATGAGCTCGGCAGGCGTGTAATAGGATCCGCTGGTCTTGCGTTCGTTTCCCTTTGCAGACTCAAGCAGGAAGGAATCGCCCGTAATCTCGGGGTGCAGTTCCAGAAGTGATTCGTAGACGGAGCCCAGTTCCCTGGCCCCCAGATGCCGCCAGTCCACAGGATGCATGCGCCCGTCGGAGGCGGGCGTGAAGGAAAGCCTGCGCACGGCCTGAAGCAGGCTCGCGTTGGAGAGTTTCAGTTCGGCGATGTCCGGCACGGCTTCCCTGGACCAGAGAAAGCCCCCCATGGGGGCGAGTCCGAGGAAAGGGCAGCCTTCGGGATCGCGCAGCCCGCGCATGACCAGCCTGACGCCTTCCCAGAGATCGTGGTGCCGGGATCCCGCCGTCTGCTCGGCCAGACGGCGCAGGCGGGAGAGCGACCAGTAGCGGTCATAGCGCTCCACGGCTTCCAGGGAAGCGTCCGGCGCGTGGAGAAGACCCCTCTCCTCGACCACAAAGAGAAAAATCAGGCGGTAGGCCAGCCGCAGAAGCTGGCGGAAATAATCCTGTCTGTACAGCTTGCCGTCCGCCAGTTTCCGGCGCAGGTCGGGGTTGGCCGACATGAAGCCCTGCCCCAGGATCCGTATGGCCCCGGTGACGTTGCCGCGCAGAGTCTCGAGAGCAGCCACGGCGGCGTGCTGCGCCTCCTGGGTCCAGCGCTCAAGCCAGCACTGTTCAGGCTTTCCCTCTGGGCACTCCACCCGGGTGCGGTGCGCGCAGAGCCAGAGCAGGGCGAATTCGCTGAAGGATTCCCCGTTGAAAATGCCTTCCAGGTCAAATTCCACATAGGCTTGGCGTGAAAGACTGGCGTTGTCACGCAGTATCCGCAGGACGAGACCGTTGGACACAAAGCCCCACAGGTGCGGATCGGAGCGGTTGAGGAATTCCTGAACAAGCGAGTGCGGGCTCTGCCTGGCGGCGCCCGCCACGCCTGCCGTTTTTTTGTCCAGGGAAACCTGACAGCCCACAAGATGGACAGGCGAGCTCTCCGCGAAATGGGAGATGGGATAGCTCAGGGTTTCCCCGGAAACCTCGACCTGGCGTGCTTCAGCGGTGGCGGGAATGAGCTTCCCGTAGCCAAGTTCATAAAAAAGCGGCTGCAGGCAGTAATCCCGTGTGATCTTCGTGCCCGCATCCTCCTGGGCGAGATTTGCCCGTTCTGTCCGGAATCGGCCCCAGACGGCCAGCATTTTCTGCCAGGAGCGGTTTATGGCCTCGTTCTGCCGGTCCCCCGCAAGCTGGAAATCATCGTCGGAGAGGCCTTCCATGTCCTTGTCACGGTTGAGGATGCGGTGCAGGGTCTCCACGGGCAGCAGCTGCCCGTAGGTCTGAACATTGGGAAAGTTCGTTGAATGCTGTTGTGCCATGGCCGTCACCCGATGACCGGGAGATAGATGTAAATGCCGAGGATGTCCGCGTAGCCCTGGGGGGTCACGCTGTAGCGCACCCTGCGCAGCTTCGCGGCATTCCGCACGCCGCGGTGCGACCTGAGAAGCTTGTCGGCTCTCCGGCGCCGGACCTCTTCAATGTGGGAAAGGAGCAGCGGCAGTTCTCCGGTGACTTTGGCGATCCAGTCCGAAGCCTGCCCGCCGCTTACGTTTTCCGCCGGCCGGGCCGCGAGGAGTCCCGGGACGTCTTCCTCGGGAAGCCACTGCGCCTTGCGCGGCGCGCCGGCAAAGGCCAGAGCCGTGCATTCCTCCGCCAGGCTCGTGTACTGCAGGTCGCCCGTGGCGCATATCTGGAAGCGGAAACGGCAGAGGAGCAGCGTCGTGCGGGTGGACACGCTTTTCGTGCGCATGACTCCGCAGCGGGCGAGGAGCCGTTCTCCATGGGGATCGAGGGTCGTTTCCGCGAGGTAGGCGGCAAGTTGCTCCACCAGGGGGTGCGTGCGGCTGAGGCAGGTCTGGCCGGGCTTCGCGGGCAGTCTGAAGACGAACGCCTCGCCGTTCTCAGGCAGCGTCAGTCCCTGGTGCTTCGTCCGGGTCAGGTCGTCAAAGCTGAAACGGAGGCCGGGGGCGGTGCTGCTTTCTTTCTGTCTGACGCCTCCGATCCGCTCCCATGCGGCGGTGACGAAGTCTTCCACGGTCTGCGAACTGCCTCCGGCTTCCGCCGCTTCGTCCAGCGCCTCCTTCACCGCTTCGGTTTTTATGCTCTTCTGGGCAAAGAACGTGCGAGAACGTTTTTCCTCCCGCCTCCGCGCTTCATCCCAGGCCTCGGCCATGCGCTGCATTTCGGGCTGCTGAAACTCTTCCACCCCTGGCAGCTGCAGGAGCTGACGCTTTTTTTTCTTTCCGCGCAGGAGGAGCCCCTGCAGAAGCGTTTCAATGACCTTCTCTCCCTCGTCCGGCACGGGCACGGAAACTCCCAGAGATCTGCGGATGGATTCATGCTTGCGCAGAAGCACGTCGAGAACCATGCCGTCCATGGGATTGTCCTTCCCCCACCAGGTGATGACGCGGACTTCGGGCATGGACTGCCCAAAACGGTCCACGCGCCCTTCGCGCTGTTCATGGCGGGTGGGATTCCAGGAGAGGTCATAGTGCACGACGGCGTTGAAACTGTGCTGCAGGTTTATGCCTTCCGACAGACAGTCGGTGCAGACAAGGATGCGCTTTTCCTTTTCTTCAAGCCTGATCACGCGGGCTTCGCGTTCGGCGGGCGGCAGAATGCCCGTCACCTGTTCCACGGCGCATTTCGGCAGTTCCTTGCGCAGTTCCTCCGCCAGGTATTCGGCGGTGGGAATGAAACGGCAGAAAATGACCGGGGAGTAGCCTTTGTTCAGCAGTTCTTTCAGGACGGGGAGAAACTTCTGCAGCTTGGTGTCCTTTTTGCCCTTCAGATCCTCGGCTTTGCGGGCCAGGGCCGTATAGCGGGAGTGAGCCGGTCCGGCAGGGTTTTTCCCGGGGTCTGCGTCCGTGTCCGGTGGCGTGTCCTGCATCTCCGGATTTTCGCTGCCGGCAGGATTTTTCCCTGAGCTTGCGTCCGTGTCCGTCGGAGTTTCCGGCATGGCCGGCTTCTCGTTGCCGCAATCGTTTCCCTCCTCGCTTGCGTCTGCGCCAGGCTGCGTGTCCGGCATGACCGATTCATCGCTGCTGTACTGGTCGAAGATGCACTGACTGCCCATCTGATCCAGCTGTTTGATGTTCTCTTCCTCGCCGACGCCCTGAGCTCTGGTGCGAAGCGTCTGGACCGCGGCCGCGGGCGAGGACGACACCGCGCGCAGAAGCGCCAGGGCGGACCACCAGCATACGCGCTGCTGCCACAGACTGCCGTTCATCCGGCTGGCGATGCTGGCCCGGGCAAGGCTCAGAGCTTCCTGAAAGAGCTCATTCCAGCCAGCATCGGCTTCCCAGGTCATCTCCTGCGTCATGCGTTCGGGGAAGGGTGTCTTCTCGTCCATGTAGGCGCGGATGTCCCCGCGTCTTCTCTGAACGAAAAACTCCGCCAGTTCCTTTCGCTTCTGAGCGTGTTCCTTTCCGGCGAGATCGTCGGGCAGTTCGGCAAATTCCGGCTTGAGGAAAGCCAGCAGGGAGCGGAAGACATCTTCCTTGCCGGAATGCGGGGTGGCTGTCACGAAAATCATGTGGCGGTCGGGGTTTGCCGCGAGAGAGCGCACCAGATCGTAGCGCTGCTTCCCGCCTCTGCCGCCGGAAGCGGAGGCGCAGGCGTGGGCTTCGTCCACGATGACGCATTCCGGGCAGGCCCGGATAAAGTCAAGCCGGTGCCGTTCTGATTTGATGAAGTCAAGGGAGACGATGGTGAAGGGATATTTTTCAAAGAGCGAGGTCCCGGCTCCGAGCCCCCGCTCCAGACGGCTGACGGTGGAAGGCAGGACCGTTTCCGCCTCGATGTGAAACTTTTCTGCGAGTTCCTTCTGCCACTGCTCCGCGAGGGGCGGCGGACAGAGAACGGCCAGGCGCCGTATTTCGCCGCGATCCAGCAGTTCCCTCGCGATGAGCAGCGCCTCGACGGTTTTGCCGATGCCCACGTCGTCCGCGATGAGCAGACGCACGACATCCTGCTTCAGGGCCATGAGCAAAGGCACGAGCTGGTAGGGGCGCGGCTCCGCGGCGATGTGCCCGAAAGAGCGGAAGGGGCCGGTGGTGGAGCGCATGCCCAGCCGCACGGCGTCGCGCAGGATGGCGCAGGACCGGGCGTCCCCGACCTCGGAGGGATCGGGGGGAGGGAAGGAGGCGGAAGCGACTTCCTCCAGCTCCGGGGAAATCTCCACGATCTCCGCGTCGGTTCCGCCCAGGGGCTTCAGGAGGAGGGCTCCGTCGTGGAGCGGCGGCAGAACCACCCAGTCCCGCCCGCGAAAGGCCACAAGGCCCCCTGTCTCGTACTTCACACCTGCTGCGCTGCTCATTTCGTTTTCCCAAACAGTTCAGGATAATTGCCGATTTCCGCCAGCCACTGTTCCCCGGCGGCAAAGCGGATGACGCGGATGCCCATGTCTTCCAGACATTCCTGCTGCTCCTCGTCCCGGGCCCGTCTGTCGGGGAAGTCATGCCAGGGCCCGTCGATATAGATGGCCGTCTTTTCCTTTACGTACCAGAAATCAGGCACCGTGCCGCAGACAGAGAGCCTGTACTGCGCTTCATCGGGCAGACGCAGGTTGCGTTCGTCCAGGAAATCCAGCCATTTCCGTTCCAGGTCGCTGCCGCAGCGCTTCTTCAGGCTTGCCAGATGCCCGGCCCGGCTTTGGACAGGCTGGGCCGTACGGACGGTGCCCCCCGCCATCTTCAGCAGGAGGTCTCTGATTCCGTGGCGGTTCAGATCCTTGTGGAATCGCTGGTTGCCGTAATTCATGAGGCAGTCGTAACAGGCAGCGACGCAGGGTTCGGAAGCGTGCGGCGCCTTGCCGAGGTCGACGCCCTGGCCGTCAAAGTGACAGATGTCCAGAGCGGTCAGGGCGATTTTCGGGAGCGCGTCCGGATCGTCCACGAGGTGGCGCAGGACGCCCGCGCCGCCCTCGGCGGATTCGATGAAGAGAAGCGAGACGGGGACGCCCCGGGAGGGCATGGCTTCGGCGGAAAGTTCGGAATCCTCAAGCTGGTAGCATTGCTGGATGGCCTGCTTCAGCGCCGCCAGCAGCGACACCTTCTGGGAGGGCGTCAGATCCTTCGGAGGCTCCATGACCAGGCAGTTCTTGCGGTCTTCCACATAGGGGATGACCCTGTCCAGGCTCTGGGCGGCTGCCGGATCGGAGAGCTCAGCGTCAGCTCCGCGCACGGCGCTCTGGCCGCCTTTCCCGTCCCTGACCCAGGTTCCCTTCACTTTATCCAGCGTGAAGCCCGGGGGCGTTCCGTCGGGACGGTTGGCCCAGCCCAGATTGATCCGCCACAGGGTGGCTCCGTGCCCGTAGCGCAGGAGAGCCAGCTTTTCGCCGTCTGCGCCGTTCAGCTGAGCATCTCTGTGGGAGGGCATCCCGCCGTGCTCCACGAAGTGATAGGCGCTTACCAGCTGGTAGCCGTAGCGCAGACGCTCCTCCTCGTCGGAAGTGATGCGCTCCCGCCGCCGCGTGGAGACATTGCGCATCCGGAAAAGCCCCTGCATGGGCGCGGGCAGCCGGGAACCGCACATTTCGCAGAGGTCCCTGGCCGTGTCTTTTTCCAGCCAGCCGCAGTTCTGACAGAGCTTGGCCGAGGCCAGCGGCAGTCCGCCGTCATCCTGGGCGTCCATGATGACCTTGGTGATGGCGTACTTGGATCCTTCATGGTAGATGATGCTGCCCGGTCCGAACTCCGAGATGGCGAGGAAACGCGAGCGGGAGATGTATTCCTCGCGGCCATGATTGTCCCGTCTTCCCGGGATGAACGCGGAAAGCGGCAGGCGGGGGAAATTGTAGCCGGGCAGGAAGCCTTCGCTGGCAAAATACCTGTAGGAATAAAAATCTGCCTGTATCGCGTTGTCGGCCTCCAGCAGAAGATTGATCTGGCGCACGGCCTCCGCACGCAGCTTCTCCGCCAGATGCCGCTCTTCCCGGGAGCGGCTGACATCGGTGGCTGCCTCGTTCTGCCGGTCACGCTGCTCCATGGCCGCGCGGTACAGGTTGCGCCAGCGCTCGCAGGCCTCTTCAAAATGTTCGGGAAGGGCCTTCATGGTCTCTTCGAGCCAGGAATCGTGATACCATCCGCAGGCCTCAAGCTCGGGCGCGAGCCTGAGCAGGATGTTCCTCGCGTGAGTGGCGGCAACGGTTCTGGGGTCCTCCGCGCTGAAATGCTCAAGGACGCTGGGGAGCAGGGCGAGGGTGGGTTTCCGTCCTGAAAGATCCAGGAGCTCCGCCAGAGTCTTTTTCAGGTCCAGACCGGAAGCCGCCAGCCAGAGGGCGTAGACATGCGCGCGGATCAGGTCTTCGTTGGCGAGATCGATGCGGGGCGTGGAGACTGATCCCGCCACCATCTGTTCGGGAAAACGGAAGAAATGCTGGTCGTGGGAACTGCCCCGGGCGCAGTAGGTGATGATGAGGGCCGGCTGGCCGCTCCTTCCCGCCCGGCCGCTGCGCTGGGCGTAGTTGGCGGGCGTGGGCGGGACATTGCGCATGCCCACCGCGTTCAGCTGAGAAATGTCGACGCCGAGTTCCATGGTGGGCGAACAGTAGAGGACGGGGAGCCTGGCATCCCTGAAATCTTCTTCCCTCTTTTCCCGGATCTCGTTCGGCACCTGGGCCGTGTGTTCGTGCGCACGGAGAATCGAGCCGTTTCTGACGGTTTCACGGTACAGTTTCACAAAAAAGGGATTGGGGCTGCCGAATTTCTTCTCTCTGCGGCGGATTTTGAAGGGATCGCTGATGCCTTGTGTGCCGTCCCCGGCCTTCCAGATCAAGGCCGCGGAGCTCAGCTGGTAGCCCTGATCGTCCGCTTTGTCGCCGGTCTTTTCCAGAATGCCGCCTTCCTGGAGCACGGCAAGGAGATCGGCGATCATGACGGAGATCTCCTCCGTGCCGATGCCCTGAAAAGCCTCTCTTTTTTTCAGCCACTGCCCGAAGCCGCTCCTGGCCGAAAGAAAGACGTCGCTCGAGCTTTCCTTGGCCTTCCGGGGACGGGGCCGGGCCACCGCGGCATAGACAGGCTGCTCGGTTTCTTCCAGACACCACGGTTCAACGAGCTGCGTCCGGCTCTGCTTCGCTATGTCTTCCCATCTGATCGGGTCGAGGCATTCAGCCTTGACGGCCAGGCGGCTGCGCAGCAGATCCAGCAGAATCCGGGAGACTTTTCTGCGCGTCTCGGGAGAGGCCGTGTACAGGCGGCTGTTTCTGCGCCACATGTCGCTGTCTTCACAGATTTCGTTCAGCGAAAGATAGTCGAACTTCAGCAGTCCGCACTGCTCGAGGTTGGGGGCGACGATGCGCCAGCCGCGGCGCAGATCCGTGTAGATACGGTATTCCAGCACGGAACGGAAAGCCTTGTCCACATGGATGGCGCGGTTGTACTTGACGTCCGGCGTGACGGAATAGTTCTCCTTGGGAAATTTTCCGTCGGGGTAGCCGAGCCCCAGGGCTTCAAAGACTTTCTGCGGCAGGGTGTTGTATTCGAGCCCGGCATCTCCCGCCTTCTCAAGGGCATTGAAGAGAGCGGACCGGATCAGGCTGATTTCCACAAAATCATTGAAATGACCGGCCTGCAGGGAGGCGTCCTGCCTGTTGTCCGAAAAACAGAGGAATTTGCGGGCGATGGGCGCCAGATCCTTTTCTTTCCGCAGCCGGTGTACCGTGGAAAGGGAAAGAATGGTGGTCGCCGTGCTGCGCCCTTCGCTGCCGAGCGTCGCCAGCTTGCTGAAATCGTTGGTTGTATAAGGGCTGTAAGAAACGAGACAGTCGGGCTGCGGACAGAAGATGAAGGGAGCCGGGAGAAACCACGCCGGAACGGAGTCGGGAACCGGAGTTCTGGAAGCGCTCCCGTCAGGCAGCACATGCCAGGGCTGCGGCAGAAGTTTTCTTCTGGTTCTGGCAATGATCGTCCTGCCGCCGCTCTTCTCCAGCCAGTCCTCCGGCACTCTTTCAGTCTGCCCGGAAAGATCTTCAGGCCAGGGGTTTTCCGCGTCGATGAAGAGATAGCCCTTGACGCCGTCACCCTGGTCCTCGGCGGGGTTGAGGGGAGCAAACTGCGCCGTTTTCTTTTCCTTGTCTTCAAGGAAGATCGCTGAATAGTATTCTTTGCCGCATTCACGGCAGAAAGAGAGAGGATAGAGGGGAATGTCCCGCCCAGGCGCCAGTTTCTGGCCGAAAAGGGTGATGTAGCGCTTCTCCTCGGGCTCAAGGGTCGCGTATACGGTGTCGCCCTTGCTCAGGAACTGATGCAGCTTGAAGGCGAAAACGGGCTTGCCGCTGTCTGGTCTGACAATCCTGCTTCCCGCGAGAAGCGCCTCCTTGATTTTTTCCAGGCAGAGATTTTCGTCAGCCCGCGTGGCTGCCGCCAGAGCCTCGGAAAGGCTGTTTTTCCCCTTGAGCGGGCGGGGAGCGCAGCGCTCAAGGCGCCCGTCCCGCGTTTCCATGCCCACCGTGTTCTCGATCCAGACAACGAGGGGGTTGCGGATGAAATCCTCATACCTTTCGGGCAGAGGATCGCCCGAGGCCAGGAACTGCGTGAGAGCCTCGCTGAAGGAGGGAGTGCCAAAGGTGGAATCGATGGTCTCCGCCTGCAGCGTCTCGACGATGACGGAGGTCGGCTCGATTTCGCTGCCGAAGAGTTTGGAGGCCAGGGCTGCGACCCCCTGGCGTTTTTCGTCAAAGGAGCCCGGGCCGGCCAGGGTGGCGGAGGTTCCGACGCACTGGAAGTCTCTCTCCAGGCCGCAGAGCGTCTCGCGCAGTCTGCGGATAAGCATGGCCACGTCCGCGCCCTGTCTGCCCCGGTAGGTGTGCAGCTCGTCAAAAACCAGGAACCGCACCCCGCTGGCCGCCTCGACCAGCCTGCGTTCATAGGGGCGGGTGAGGATCAGCTCCAGCATGACGTAGTTTGTCAGAAGAATGTCCGGCGGGCTGTCCGTGATTTCCAGACGCTCTGCATCTTTTTCCTGACCCGTGTAGCGGCGGAAGGTCACGGGAAAGTCCTCTTTGCCCGCCCTCAGAAATTTTTCCAGCTCCAGTTCCTGCGAGTTGGCCAGAGCGTTCATGGGGTAGACGATGATGGCCTTGATCCCGTTCCCCGAACCATTTTTGAGGATGTAATCCACAATGGGGACGATGTAGGAAAGGCTTTTTCCCGACCCTGTCCCCGTGGTGAGAACGTAGTTTTTCCCTGTCTGCGCCGCGGTGATGGCCTCCGCCTGATGGCGGTAGAGATGCAGAGGAACGCCCTGCGGCGAATCTTCGGCTTTGCCGAGACGGAAAATCCGGCCGCAGAGGGGATGCAGGACTCCCTGCCCGACGAGATCGTCTATGGTGCCCCCGGGGGCGAAGGAGGGGTTGAGCTGGAGAAGCGGTTCCGGCCAGAGCAGGCCGGAAGCAAGGCTTTCGTCCACTTTCTTCTTGATGCGGTCATCGTCAATGTGAATGAAACTGCTCGCGTATTCGGCGTAATCAACGTTGATGATATTGTCGCGAAGCTGGAAAACGTCCATTTCCCCTCTCCAGGATTGAAACTTCCTGCGTTGCGTTCCGGGTGTCTGCTCAGACTGCGGTGTTCCGGCGCCGTGCCATGGTGTCCCGGGACCGGTAGCTCAGAAGTGCATACCAAGCGGACAGCGGATGCGCAAGGAAACATCCCGGGCGGTTTTCACCGGAAAGAGCGTGCGGAGGCATGTGTTCAGGCCGGACAGCTCTGCCTGCCGGAATGCGGGCCTGGCAGACGGACAGACTGAGATCGCCGATGTTCATGCGGCGTTTCTGCGCGGCATCGTCAATTATGAGTATATTGAAGGAAGTGTATAATCTGAATTTCTCATTGCGGTTCCTGCGCCAGGTCTGCCGCCGTCAGGGAGAGAAAGGTCCGGGATCGCCGTGCCCGCCAGTCCATGATCCTGCAGTAGGTGCCAGTGTGCCGGCGCATACCCTTTCCGGCGCAGCCCGGGCACTGACCTGAGTCTGTGTCCGAGCGGTCCCTGTCTGCGTCGGAGGCGTTTCCGCTCCCGGTCAGCCGCCTTTCCCGCAGGTTCTTTCCGCAGCTGCCCGGGACAACGCATTTCAGGCCGTCCATCTGCCAGATGTTCCATGCGATGACACGGGCGATGCCGCGCAGAAGTGAAATGCCGGGCGGCTGCCGGAAACGTTCAAGGTAGTAGTCCGTGTACGAAGAAAGGAGGTTTTCCCTGGCCAGCAGCAGGCTGTCCCCCTGGTATTCGAAGCCGTAGATGCTTTCGTACGCTCTCCGCGACCAGATCAGCCATTCTGAAGCCGTCTCAGCGTTCTCCCGCACAACGCGCATTTTGCGGTCGAGAAGCCCGTTCCGCCGGCCGAGGGCGATTTTCTCTCCCGTCACGGCGTCGTAGGGGCTGACGAGATAGGGGGCTTCTCCGCAGGCCATTTCCAGACGCGGCGCGTCAACATAGTCCTTCCACCCCTTTGCCAGGCCGTCAAACGACACCGGGCCGGGAGTGGCCGTCCATGATTTTTCCTGCTCGACATTGAAGACGTTTTCCCGACCGAACCACTGATCATCCACCAGGTTGTTCTGGCAGTTGCAAACCCGGGCAGGGGTGCAGACTTCGGCTTTCGCCTTTGTCCTGCCGCGGCGGGATTTTCCGGGTCTGGCGAAGCGGGGCTGTATCAGAGACGCGAAGTTCCCTGTGACATGCTCAGGCCTGATTTCGCAGAATTCTCCAAAGGCTTCGCCGTGAGCGGCATACTCCGTGGTCGCCCACAGGATGTTTTTCCCCGTGGTGCGGTCACGCAGCAGCAGACGTACCAGCTCATCGTCCAGAGTTCGGAGGGATCCTTCCTGCGCGTCAGGGATCCTTGTCCGGGCAGGCGGATTTCTCTCCTCGGGGGTCTGTGACATGGTTCACCGGCCTCCTGCCGTCCGGCCGCGCGGTCTGTTTCAGCGTCGCCCCGCGCCGGTGAGGGCGCGGGCCCGGGCGGGGAGATCAGGGATCTCCGTTCCCCCTGCCGGATGTGTCACCGTGCCGGGGCACGATGACTTTCAGCGTTCTGCAGAGCCCGTTCGGCCTTCGGCCGGCCTGTCCCGGCGAGGGACGGCCCCGCCGGGTCTCTGCCTGCCCGGCAGGCTCCGCTTTTTCCTTGATAGGGCACAGCCCGCCGTTTCGCAAGCTTCCGCCACAGGCGCCCCCGGGCCGCCGGGAGAAGCCGGGGTGCGAGCCTTTTTTTTCCCTCTGACCCCTGCTAGACTGCCTTCCGCCGGCGGGATAGGCCGGCGAGGAGGGCTCATGTTCATCACCTTTGAAGGGACGGAAGGCTGCGGCAAAAGCACCGCGCTGCGGGGCGTGAGCCGCGTCCTTGCGGAGCGCGGTGAAAACCCCTTCTGCACCCGCGAGCCCGGCGGAAGCGCCCTCGGGCGGCATCTGCGTTCCCTGCTCCTGGGCAGGGAATTCCGCATCGACGCCCAGGCCGAGCTCTTCCTCTTTCTGGCCGACAGAGCCCAGCACGTGACCGAGTGCATCCGCCCCGCCCTGGCCGAGGGACGCACGGTCCTCTGCGACAGATACATGGACTCCACCATGGCCTACCAGGGCTGCGCGAGGCACATCGATCTCGATGTGCTCAGCGGCATGAACATGCTCGCCACGGGCTGGCTGGAGCCCGATCTCACGCTCCTCCTCGATCTTCCGGTGGAAGAAGGCCTGCGCCGCGTGGCAAAACGCAGGCATTCCCAAGGAGATGAAAGCGAGGATCGCTTTGAGGAGGAGACTCTGGCCTTCCACGAAGCCGTCCGGCAGGGCTTTCTGCGCATTGCCGACACGGCACCTTCTAGGGTATGTGTCATAGACGCGGCCCTTCCTGAAGAGGAAGTTCTCGCGTCCTGTCTGCGGGCCATCGACCGGCGCGCGGGCAGATGAAACTGCCCGGGCCGCGTCACGCCCCCGGCACATCCACCTCTTGCCGACACCCCGCCGGTGCGCCATCTCCCCCGGCGTTGGAGAAGACCATGCAGGAAGTCTACCTTTTTGAGAATACCGGTCAGATACAGCTGAAAAAAGCCGGCGCCGAGCCAGGGGTCGACCCCCAGCTCCTCCAGGCGGCCCAGAACGAAAACTTCAACTGGCTGGAGCCCATGTTCGCGGGCGGCGACACGGAGCTCGTCTATCTCACCGTTTTCCGTCAGCCGAACGGCCCCGGCGGCCTCGTCGTCGTGTTCGCCGCCGGCAACGAACCCCTCTTCAGCGTCATCGCCAGGACCAATCTGGATCTCATCTCGGCGGCCTCCCACTTCGGGAGCATGGTGGCCAATGTCCGCTACGGACAGGACATCTTTGAAAACGTCGATGCCGAGGACTAGGCGCGTCAGCGCCGCCGCGACGGCGGCCCCGCCCAGGGGGAGACAGTGAAGACAGAGCTTTTTGACCGCGCCCCGCGTTCGCTGGGCGTCGTGTTCTTTCCGGCCTTTGACTGGGCCATCTCGCCCACCCACCCCGAGCGCGAGGAGCGTCTGCTCTACACCCGGGACCAGCTCAAGGAAGAGGGCCTCTTCGACATCGAGGGGATCCGGGAATACCGCCCCTCCCTGCTGCCCCTGGACGAAATCCGGAAGGTGCATTTCTGCCTGCCTTCGCCCGCGGCCGTGGTGACGGACTCCCATCTCGCCGCCGCGGGCGGCGCCATCACGGCGGCGAAGCTCGTTCTGGAAGGCCGGGAGCAGAAGGCCTTCGCCCTCGTCCGGCCGCCCGGCCACCACGCCATGCGCGTGGTGCACGGCAACCGCGGCTTCTGCAACATCAACAATGAAGCCATCATGCTGGCCTGGATCCGGGCGACCTACCGCCATCCCGACGGCAGGCCCCTGCGCTTCGCCATCGTGGACACGGACGTGCACCACGCCGACGGCAGCCAGGACATCTTCTGGAACGATCCGGACACCCTTTTCATCTCCCTCCACCAGGACGGCCGCACCCTCTACCCCGGCACGGGCTTTCTGCCCGAGGCCGGCGGCCCCGGCGCCCTCGGCCGCACGGTGAACATTCCCCTGCCCCCCGGCACCTCGGACGAGGGCTATCTGCGGACCATCGAAAACGTGGTTCTGCCCATCCTCCGGGACTTCGGGCCCGATCTCGTCATCAATTCCGCGGGCCAGGACAACCATTTCACGGATCCTCTGGCCAACGAGCTTCTCTCCGCCCAGGGCTACGCCGCCCTCAACGCCCGCCTGAATCCCGACATCGCCGTGCTGGAAGGCGGCTATTCCATCCGCGGGGCGCTCCCCTATGTGAACATGGGCATCTGTCTGGCCCTGGCGGGTCTTCCCGCCGACGACATCCGGGAGCCCGACTGGTCCGAGCGCGTCACGAGTCAGTCGCCCAGGGTGAGCCGCTATGTGGCCGAAGTGGGGGATATGGTCCTGAAGCAGTATTTCTCGCCCCCGAAGGAGCCCGAGGAGGGCCGGGAGAAAAACGGCTTCTGGGAGCGGCAGCGCCGCATCTACTACGACACGGACGGCATCAGCGAGCACCAGAACGAGCGCTACCGCCTCTGCTCCGACTGCCCGGGCTTCGGTCTCATCGAGACCCGCTCCACCCGCAATCCTCTGGCCTTCTGCGTGCTCATCCCCCAGACGGCCTGTCCGGACTGCCGCAGGCGGGCCCTGGAGGCCCTGGAGCGGGCGCAGCACGACGCGAGCTATGTTCAGGTGCTCTGCCTGGACGAAACGACCTTCTCACCCTCTCTCATCTGGCCGCTGGAGGCGAATAGATGGCAGCAGACATCCTGATTATCGGCGCCGGCGGCGTGGGGAGCGTGGTGGCCCACAAGTGCGCCCAGGCCTCCCTCAAGGGGGCCTTCGGCCGCATCACCCTGGCAAGCCGCACCGAAGCCCGCTGCAAAGCCGTGGCGGACTCCGTCCGCCGGCGTCTGGGAGCGGAGATTGCCACGGCCCGGGTGGACGCGGACAATGTCCCTGAGCTCTGCGCGCTCATCCGGCAGGTCCGGCCTTTCCTGGTCCTCAACATCGCGCTTCCCTACCAGGACCTCCACATCATGGAGGCCTGCCTCGAGTGCGGCGTGCACTACCTGGACACGGCCAATTACGAGCCGCCGGAGACGGCGAAATTCGAGTACAAATGGCAGTGGGCCTACGACGCCCGCTTCCGCGAGGCGGGGCTCACGGCCCTGCTGGGCTCGGGCTTCGATCCGGGCGTCACGAACGTGTTCGCCGCCTGGGTCATGAAGCACGAGCTCGACGAAGTGCATGTGCTGGACATCCTGGACTGCAACGCCGGCGACAACGGCCAGGCCTTCGCCACCAACTTCAATCCCGAAATCAACATCCGCGAGGTCTCGGCCCGGGGCCGCTACTGGGAGAGCGGCGAGTGGGTGCAGACGGATCCCCTGGCCTGGTCCCTGGACTACAGCTTCCCCTCCGGCATCGGCGAAAGAAAGTGCTACCTCATGTACCACGAGGAGCTCGAATCCCTCGCCCGCAACCTCAGGGGCCTGAAGCGCGCCCGCTTCTGGATGACCTTCTCGGAACGCTATCTGAAGCATCTCTCCGTCCTCAAGGCCGTGGGCATGACGCGCATCGACCCTGTGGACTTCCGGGGGCAGAAGATTGTCCCCATCCAGTTCCTGGCGGCCCTGCTGCCGGATCCGGCCACCCTGGGTCCCCTCACCAGGGGCCAGACCTGCATCGGCAACGTGATGCGGGGCCTGAAGGACGGCAGACCGAAAAGCGTCTACATCTACAATGTCTGCCGCCACGAGGACTGCTACGCCGAGCTGGGCTCCCAGGCCATTTCCTACACCACGGGCGTGCCCGCCATGGTGGGCGCCATGATGCTCTGCCGGGGCGACTGGCTCAGGCCCGGGGTCTGGAACATGGAGCAGAACGATCCCGATCCCTTCCTGAAGGAGCTGGCGGACTACGGTCTGCCCTGGACCTGCGCGGACGTGACCGGCCGGGAACAGCTCTAGATGGCCCGCGGGGATCTGCTTTTCGGGGAGGGCGTGCCCTCCCCCTGCTTTGTCATCGACCTGGACCGGCTGAGAGCAAACGCGGCGGTTCTGGACGAGGTCCAGCGGCGCACGGGCGCGAAGATTCTGCTCGCCCTCAAGAGCTTCGCCTGCTGGAAGACTTTCCCCGTCCTTTCCCGGGCCTTCGCAGGGCCCCTCTGGGGCACCTGCGCGAGCAGCGTGGACGAGGCCCGGCTCGGCCGGGAGGAGTTCGGGGGCGAGGTGCACGCCTTCGCGGCGGCCTGGACGGAGGCGGAAGTCAGAGAGCTCGCCGGAACGGCCGACACCGTGGTCTTCAATTCCGTCCGGCAGTGGCGGACCCTGGGGCCGCTTCTCGCGTCGGCGGGCAGGCCCGTGGAGGCGGGCCTGCGCCTCAATCCGGAGCATTCCGAAGGGACGGTTCCCCTCTATGATCCCTGCGCGCCCGGCTCGCGCCTGGGCATCCGGCGGAAGGATCTGCCGGACGGCATCATGGAGGAGGGCATAAGCGGCCTGCACTGGCACACCCTCTGCGAGCAGAACGCCGACGCCTTCGCCCGCACGGCCCTGGCCGCGGAGGAGAAATTCGGGCCCTTCCTCGAAAAATGCCGCTGGATCAATGTGGGCGGCGGCCACCACATCACCCGGGCGGACTACGATCTGGATCTCCTCTGCGAGACCCTTCTCGGACTTTCCCGGCGCTTCGGCGCGCAGATCTATGTGGAGCCCGGCGAGGCCGTGGCCCTGGACGCGGGCGTGCTCGTGGCCACGGTGCTGGACATCACCGACGGCCCCCTGCCCCTGGTGCAGCTCGACATGTCGGCCGCCTGCCACACGCCGGACGTGCTCGAGATGCCCTACCGGCCCCGCATCGTCTACGAGGCGGACGGGGAACTGCGCGGGGCGACGGAGCCCGGCCGCGGCTTCTGGCGCTGCCGCCTGGGCGGCAAGAGCTGCCTCGCGGGGGACGTGCTGGGCGACTACGGCTTCGCCCGGCCCCTGAAGATCGGCCAGCGTCTCCTCTTCCAGGACATGGCCATCTACAGCATGGTGAAGACCACCACCTTCAACGGCCTGCGCCTGCCCTCCATCGGCCTCATGGAAAGCGGCCCGGACGGGACGGACTCCTTCCGCCTCCTCCGGGTCTTCGGCTACGAGGACTTCAGAGGCAGACTCGCCTGACGAAAAAAAGACAGCCGGCAGGCTGTCTTTTCAGGGAACAGGGAGGCGCCGTCCGGGATGATCCGGGCGGCTTTTCTTCTTTCTAGAGACCGTTTTCCGAAGGCTCCGTGACGAGGGGCCGCACCACATAGCTTCCGTCCGAGGCGTCCGACCAGGTGGAGAGGGTGTCCCGCTGCCGGACGGGGGCCTGCTTCCGGTCCGCGGCCGCGCGGATGGCGGGCATGTCCGGGACAAAGCCGGGCCACTGGGAGACGGCGGGCGCGAAGGCGAGGGCTGAGGCCCCGCGGGGGGCCGGGGCTTCCTGCGCGGGCCGGAAGAAGGAATTGCCGGGCGGAAGAGGGATCTCCGCCTGGTACAGGCTCCGGGGAGCCGCATCGTCCGCGGGCGTTTCCCGGGGCGGATTCAGGGGATCCGCCGGAAGAGGAGCGGCCGCGGGGTCTCCCTCTCCGGGGGAAAGCGCGGGATCGGCCGGGTAGGCCCGGGGTCTGGGGCACATGGCGGGGCGGGGCGCGCGGGCCATGATCATGGGCGGCTCGGGATCCACGAAGAAGGCGTCCATGTAGTCGCTCACGGTGACGAAGCGCTGGCAGCCGCCGGCCCTGAGCTGGCTCACGATGCGGGGGAGATCGTCCACCGTGCCCTTGTGGATGTCGTGGAAGAGGAAGATGCCGCGCAGATGCCCCGTGCCGAAGGCGCGGCCCCGCACATTGGGGATGCGGGTATAGTCTTCGGGCAGGCGCTTCCAGTCCAGACTGTCCAGGGACCAGGTGATGACGCGCAGGCCGAGTTCGGCCGCCAGGCTCACGAGCTGGGCATCCTGGGCCCCGTAGGGGGGCCGGAGCAGTCTGGGCTCGGCGCCCAGAGCCCTGAGGATCTCGTTGGTGCGCTCAAGCTCCGCGCGGCGGCGCTGAGGAGAGAGGGTTTTCAGGTTGGGATGGGAATAGGAGTGGCTCTCCACCTCATGGCCTTCGGCGAGGGCCCGGCGCACGGTCTCGGGAAAAGCCCGGGCGTTCTGGCCCAGCATGAAGAAGGTGGCCGGGATGCCGAAGCCGTCCAGCTCGTCCAGCAGATGGTCCGTGAAGGCCGAGGGGCCGTCGTCAAAGGTGATGGCGCAGAGATTTTCGCCCATGGGCTGACGATCGATCTGGCCGCCCAGATAGGGCGACAGATCGTCTTCCGCGGCCGCGGGAGCGGCCAGGGTCAGAAGGGCCAGAAGGCCGAGGATCAGGCGTTTGCAGGACATGTGGAGGACCTCTGGGGGGAAAGGCCTTTGTACACGCATGGGGCCTCTGAGACAAGACGGCTCCGGACGGAAAACTGCCTTTTTCTCCCGGGATTCCCTGAAAAAGGAGCGGAGGATCCGGAATGGGCCTTTACGGAGAATCCTTATCTTTCGGCCGCGAAAAAAAAGCGCCGGCTCTTCGGGGAAGCCGGCGCTTTCTGGAAATCCGTTCTTCTGGGGCTGCCGTTCAGGCGTTGCCGATGGTCAGGGGACGCAGGCCCGAGGGGGTGAGGGACAGGCGGTAGATCTGCACGGGGTAGTGTTTTCTGTCCGTGCACTGGGGGCAGCCGTCCGTCACCAGGATGCAGCTCGGATCCAGCTCCAGGGGGTCGATGCCGGCGGAGCTGAGAATTTCCGTGGATCTGCCGTGTTCCCAGAGCACCGGCGCGCCGCAGCGGCCGCATTCCACATAGAGCATTTCGGGGTCGTAGCCCTTGTGGACGGGATCCGGGATGCTGCTTTTGCTCACGTCGATGAAAACGGGTCTGTCACTGTGGTTCTTGGTCTTTGTCATGGGCATGGCCTCAAGGGGCTTGGGAGGACCGGGAATTCTTTTCCCGGAAAAACTGTCTTTTTTCTGTATCGTACGCGGCCGGGGCCCGTGCTTCCGAAGTGACATATAAGAGCCCCCGGCAAAAGGTCAAGGCCCGGAAGATGTCTTTTTTTCCGCCCGGGGCAAGCCCGCCCGGGGGCTTTTTCCGGCCGCCTTGCCCTCGGGCCCCCTTTGCCGTAGGCTTTTCTTCGCGGAAAACGGAACCCGCCGGACGCGCGGCGGGCTTTTTCTTCCGGAAACGAGAAACGAGGTGCGCCATGAATGCCCTGCGCCCGGAGATAGTGCTGCTGCCGCCCGAGCTCTGCAATCAGATTGCCGCCGGCGAGGTGGTGGAGCGGCCTGCCAGCGTGGTCAAGGAACTGGTGGAAAACAGTCTGGACGCGCTCGCGAAGCGCGTGGATGTGACCCTGTCCGGCGGCGGTCAGGTCCTCATCCGGGTGCAGGACGACGGCATGGGCATCCCGAAGGACGAGCTCGTCCTCGCCCTCACGCGCCACGCCACGAGCAAGATCCGCTCGGTGGCGGATCTGGAAAACATCCATTCCTTCGGCTTCCGGGGCGAGGCGCTTCCCAGCGTGGCCTCGGTCTCCGACTGCGTCCTCACCTCCCATGCCGCGGGCGCGGACGAGGCCTGGTCCCTCCGGGTCCAGGGGGGCGCGGCCGGGGCGCTCGAGCCCGCCTCCCTCCACAGAGGCACCGTCGTGGAGGTGCGGGATCTCTTTGCCAATGTCCCCGCCAGACTCAAATTTCTCCGCTCCGCCGTGACGGAGGTGCGGCGCTGTCAGGACTGGCTGTCACGGCTCGCCCTGACCAGACCGGACGTGGCCTTCACCCTCACGAGCGACGGCCGGGAGCTTCTGCGCTTTCTCCCCGGCCAGACCCTGGCCGAGCGCCTGGCCGTCATCTGGCCCGGGAGCGTCACCGAAGGGCTTCTGCCCTTTGACGGCGAGCGCCACGGGCTGCGGGTCCACGGGCTCGCGGGCCGGCCCGAGCTGAGCCAGCCCAGAAGCGACCGCCTCTTCTTCTTCGTCAACGGCCGCAGCGTCACGGACAGAAAGATCCAGGCCGCCCTGCGCGAGGCCTACAAGGGCCGCCTCACGAGCCGCGACTATCCCCAGGCGGTCGTCTTCCTGGACATGGATCCGGCCGATGTGGACGTCAATGTCCACCCCGCCAAGAGCGAGGTGCGCTTCCGGGACGAGCAGAGCGTCTTTGCGGCCGTCCTCTGGATCCTGCGCACGGCCCTGGATCGGGCGCTGAGCGGCGCGGGTCCCCTGACGGCCGGAGAAGGAACTGTTTCCCCGGCCCCCGGAAGGCCTGACGCCCCGTCCGCACCGGGGTCCCCGGGCCGGCCGGGCTCCCGGGCCGCGGACAAGGAGTCTTCCGGAGAAAGGGATCTCTCCGCGGACTGGGACGCCGCCCCGGGCACGGGGAGGCCGGATCTGCCGCGGCCCCGGGGTTTCTGGGGCTGGGGGGACGATCCCGCCAATCTGGCCCGCAGCCTGCGGAAGGAGAAGGAGGATCCCTGGCTGCCCGGCGGGGAGAGAACGCCCCCGCTTCCGGAGGCGGAGGATCTCGAGGAGCGGGGTGAGGAGAACCCGCGTCCGCCGTTTCCCGGGACGGAGGAGGAGCCGCCGCGGCAGGCCGGTCCCCTGACGCGGGAAGTCCCGCCCCGGCCGGAAGAGGGCGATGTGGCGGGTCTCACCTATCTGGGGCAGGTGGCCCGCACCTATCTGGTGTTCCGGGACGCCTCGGAGGCTCTCGTTCTTCTGGACCAGCACGCCGCCCACGAGCGCATTCTCTACAACGAGGTGACGGCGCGGGGCTGGTCGGGCAGAGGTCAGGGGCTGGTGGTGCCTCTGGAGCGGGATCTGCACCCGGCGGAGGCGCAGCGCTGGCAGGAGCTCGCTCCCCGGCTGGCCGCGCTGGGCTTTTCGGCCACCCTTTCGGGGGGCCGTCTCAGCCTGCGCAGCATCCCCGTGCTGCTGGGCCGGGAAGAGGCCGGCGCCTTTCTCACGGAGGCGCTCGCCGGCCGAAAGGAAGACCTCGATGCTCTTTTCGCCTCCCTCGCCTGCAGATCCGCCCTCAAGGGGGGAAGCCGTCTTTCCCGGGACGAGGCCCTCAGGCTCGTCGGGCGCTGGCTGGGGGAAAAGGATCGGGACTACTGCCCCCACGGCCGGCCGGTTCTTCTGCGCTGGGACGCGGGAACCCTGGAAAAACTCTTCAAGCGCCGTCAGTCCTGAGCTCAGAAGCCGGAATAGTCGAGGACATTGTTGAGGGAGGCGGAGCGCCGTGTCACCCTGCCTCCCGCGGCCTCCAGGCGCGTGAGGCGCCAGGCCTCCAGATCCAGAAAGTCCAGCCTGCCCGCGGCGCCCTCTCTGCCCGCGGCCTCGAACCAGGCGGCCGCCTCCTCCACGGGGAAATGGAGCCCCTCAAAGGAGAGGCGCAGCATGTCCCCCAGACGGCTCACCATGGGCTCGGTCTCGTCCTCGTCCCGGATGGCCTCCCGGCAGAGATCTTCCAGGGCCCGGACCCGGGCGTCCGTGGCGGGCGAGAGGTGCCCGTAGACTTTCAGAAGCAGGGGCTGGCTCACGGCTGTCTTCTCCTTGAGGCGGGATCGCCTGAAAAAAAGAGGCGGCGCCCGCCGGGCCCGTCAGGGGTCCCGCGGGCGCCGCGCGGCGTCGCGTGACGAGGGGGAACTCAGGCTATCTGACGATGCCCTTCACCTTGTCGCAGAGGGGCCCGGTGATGTCCTTGAGGGTGTCCGTGAGCAGGGATTCCACGGCGCTGCCCGAAAGAATGGCGGTCTTGCTCTGGCTCGCCGAGAGGGTTTCGGTGGCCACCACCTTGTTCTGGGCCTGCACGGCGTACTTGAGCCGGATGCTGGACTCGTAGGAGGTGGAGGAGGATTCCTTCACCTTGAGCTCCTCCAGGGAGCCCGTCACGATGTAGTTGGGATTGGCCTTGAGGGCCTGGGCGGTGCTCATGGCGAAGGAGACCTGATAGCCCAGGGTGCCCAGCTGGTTGGCCACCGAGCGGCTCACCCAGTCGGTGGCGGAGTCGATGGTGGAGAAGTAGCTGCCGTCCCGGCGGGTGCCCAGGGCGGAGCTGTCGGCGCGCTTGTCCGCGAACTGAACCACGGCGATGGTGCTGGCCGTGGGGGCCGGCAGGACGGAGACCGCGGGTTTGAGCGGCGTCAGACGGACCGTGTTGCTGGGGCCGCAGGCGCAGAGCAGCAGGCAGGCCAGAAGGGAAAGAAGGAGAGTGCAGCGGGACATGTTCATGGTGGTCCTCCCGGACAGCGGATGCCGGATAACGATCGTGAACCTGCAGGGCGCTCCCGGCCCGGCTTCCCCGAGGGGCCGCGAGGGAAGGGCGCGTCTTGCAAGGAGGATTTGCCGGTGTTAGAGAAGGCGGCTGGATACGGGGAGGGGCCCGGGACGCCCGTCCGGGCTCCGGGCGGGCCCGGCGCGTGCCGCCGTCCCGCCGCTCCGTCCGCTTTTGCCGTCTTTCCTAGCACAAAGACGCCGGAAAGGCAAAAATTCCGCGCAGCGGCAGGCTGCGCACGCTGAAGGTGGACCCATGCTTGATCTCAAACGGCTGCAGAAGCAGCCGGAGCTGCTCGCCAAGGCCCTGCAGGACCGTCACTCCTCCCTGAGCGTGGACGAGTTCCTGCGCATGGACGGCATCCGCAGGAAATGCATCACCGAGGTGGAGGAGCTGAAGAGCCGCCGCAACGCGGCCTCCCAGGAAGTGGCCGGAATGCGCCGCCGGAAGGAGGACGCAAGCGCCCTCCTCGCCGAGCTCTCCGAACTCTCCGCCCGCATCAAGGCTCTGGATCAGAAGACCGTCGAGGCGAAAACCGCCCTGGAGGAGTGGATGCTGGGCGTGCCCAACATCCCGGACGCCTCGGTGCCCGTGGGAAAGGACGAGACGGAGAATGTGGAGCTGGCCCGCTACGGCGAGCTCCCCGTCTTTGACTTTGAGCCCCTTCCCCACTGGGAGCTGGGCGGCCGCCTCAAGGGGCTCGACTTTGAGCGCGCCGTGCGCCTCTCCGGCAGCCGTTTCGTGGTCTCCCAGGGCTGGGCCGCCCGCCTGGACCGCGCCCTCGTCAACTTCTTCCTGGATGTCCATACCCTGGAGGAGGACTACATCGAGGTCATCCCGCCCGCCATCGTCAACGCCGAAACCATGACGGGCACGGGGCAGCTCCCCAAGTTTGAGGAGGACCTCTTCAAGCTCCGCGAGGGCAGCTATCTCATTCCCACGGCCGAAGTGCCCCTCACCAATCTCCACGCCAGGGAAGTGCTGGCCGAGGAGGACCTTCCCAGAGCCTACACGGCGGCCACGCCCTGCTTCCGGTCCGAGGCGGGATCCGCCGGCCGGGACACCCGCGGCCTCATCCGCATGCACCAGTTCACCAAGGTGGAGATGGTGCGCTTCGCCCACCCCGACGACAGCTTCAACCAGCTGGAGATCCTCACGGGCCACGCCAGAAAGCTCCTGGAGCGTCTGGAGCTCCCCTTCCGGCAGATCGTCCTCTGCACGGGCGACATGGGCTTCGGCGCGGCCAAGACCTACGATCTGGAGGTCTGGCTGCCCAGCCAGAAATGCTACCGGGAAATTTCCTCCTGCTCCAACTGCGTGGATTTCCAGGCCCGCCGGGCCGACATCCGCTTCAAGCCCAAGGGCGGCAAATCGGCCTTTCTCCACACCCTCAACGGCTCGGGGCTGCCCACCGGCCGCACCATCGCGGCCATCCTGGAAAACGGCCAGCGGAAGGACGGGAGCATCGTCCTGCCCAGGGTTCTCGTCCCCTACATGGGCGGGATGGAAGTCATCGAGCCCGACAGCCGGCTGCGCTGAGCGCCCCTGACGGAACAGCAAGACACTGCCCGCCAGGCCCGCCCCCTTTTCATGGGGCTGGGAGAGAGTGTACGCCCTGCGACAGGCCACAGGAGGCATGGTTTCAGCCTTGGGGGTTCGCAGGAGAAAAAGACAGAGAAAAATCAGCAGATTGCGTGTGCAGGAAGGTTGACGGGGCAGCTTCTTTCCCGCCAGTTTTTGCGTCAAAGGGGCAAAAACGCTGCTATCCAGGAGGACATGCCATGCGCTTTCCTGCATGCTTTTTTCTGGCAGCTCTGATATTCAGTCTGCCGAGTCTCTCGTTCGGGGCTGGCCCTGCGCGCGTCTATGTCGCTGATGACGACATCATGACTACCGTCTGGCTTATAGAAACTGACGACAGAGTCCTCTTCAGAAATCTTTCAGTATTCCACAAAGACAAGCGGCTCTTCGTTTCTTCTTCCCTCTACAGAAAAATTTCACAGACCGGGGACAGCGTGCGGCTGGAACTGTGTCTCGAAATGGATGAACAGGAAGCTGGACACTTCGAATTGGATGACAGCGATGAGGGAGCGCATCTTGACAGGGTGGAGAGAGATGATCTGGGCCTGAGCCCGAAAGATTTTCATCCGGCAGAGCGGCAGAAATGGATCACTCTGAAGCGCCTTCCCAGGGGAGAGCTTTTTGCGCCGGCGCTGGATCTGGGGGATTGGAGTCTTGAAACCTTTGTGCCCGTGCACTTTCTGAAAGATCCTCCGGGATTTCTTTTTTACATGTTCAAGGATCGGGCCGATCCGGTGCAGGCCGTCTCCGGGCTGCTGGAAATGGATCTCAGCGCCGTTCCCCGTCCCCGGGACTCCTGCGATTTCAGAGGCGTCCGCTGGGGAGATCGTCAAGACCAGGTGGCAAGGGCGGAGAGGCGCATGGATTCCAGAAGAGAAGAGCGCTTCGAAAGAGAAGGGGATCTCATGTACTCTTTCTTCGACCCCGTCGCCATGGCCCAGGCATGTCTTGCCTACAGATTTACGGATGGCAGGCTGAAACTGGCTATTGTCACAATTCTTTCGCGAGGCGACAGGATAGACGCCGAAACCCTCCAGAGGGTGCTTGCCGATCTGCGCAGGCGTGATGCGGGCAGCAGGCGCGTCGCAGCTCTCAGGGAAAAGATGGAGAAAGAGGGAGAAGGTCAGTCCGTCTTCAGCATCGGGCGCACCGGAATTCATGTCAGCAGGGACTTCAGCGATGCCATCGTCCTGAGGTACGGTCCTCTGGAGTATATCCTCGAGTCTTCGTCCTGAAGGCCTTCTGCCTTCACAGCCACCCGCGCCGTCACTCCGTCAGCATAGCGCGGCAGCGATCTTCCTTCGGAAGATGAAAAGGAAAAAGGCCCCGTTCCTGCCGGAACGAGGCCTTCCTGTCGCGTTCACGCGGCCGGAGGAGAGGTTCTCCCGCGGCCGCCCCGGAGAGAGATCAGTTGCCGCCTTTGTAGAAATTGATGAGGCAGCCTTCCAGGATGATGGTGCGCTCGTCGTCGGTGAGATCGCCCAGGGAGAGCGTCACTTCCCGGGCCTCGTCGCCGTGGAGAATCCAGGCCTGGACGGAGGATCGCTTTTCCGCCACAGCCGGGCGCAGATCCGGCACAAGGACGCTGTCCCCCACGCTGAGGCCGCGGCCGATGCCCGGCTCCAGCAGGAAGGGCAGCATGCCCCAGTTGATGAGGTTCGAGCGGTAGCGCTTGGTGGCGTATTCCTCGGCCAGGTTGGCCCAGCCGCCCAGCACCTTCTGGCAGGAGGCCGCCTGCTCGCGGGCGCTGCCGTCGCCGGGCTTCACGGCGAAGATGGTGGATCCGAGGCCGATGTCCGCCAGGCTTCCCTTCCCGAAGATCCGGGCGTGGAGTTCCGGCGCGGCCCTGCGCAGCGCCTCGCAGCGGGCCGCCGTTTCGGCGGCGAGCTTCGGCTCGGCGGGGTTTTCCAGCCGCTTCGTCTCCAGTTCCTGCACGGCCTTGGCCCGGGCCACATAGCCCGGATCGCGGCGGGAGAGCGTGAACTCGGAGAGCTTGCGGGGATTGGAACGCAGGGACGATGTCTCGCCCGAGGGGATGAGCTCGTCCGTGGTGGTGACGGGATCCGTGATGACGCAGGCCACGGAGAGCAGGAGATGCTCGGGCAGGGGGCTCATGGCCGGCCAGTCGGTGATGTTGGGACCGAAGACGAGCCCGGCTTCCGGATCCGGCTTTCCGAAGCCCTGGTAGCAGCGCTTTTCGTAGATGCCGGCGTCAAAGTGATAGTCCAGATCCGGCCGGATCTTCTCCCAGTCCAGATCCGTGGCGGGCGTGAGCCTGCCGCCGTTCGCCGCCGTGGCGGCGATGGATCTGGCGTCCATGAGGGCCACGCCGGAGAGCTGGCCGCTGCCGGGCTTGGATCCCTCGCGGTTGGGGAAGTTGCGGGTGGAGTGGCGGATGGAGAGGGCTCCGTGGGCCGGGGTGTCGCCCGCGCCGAAGCAGGGCCCGCAGAAGGCGCTCTTGATGAGGACGCCGGCCGCCATGAGCCGGGCGTAGGAGCCGTTCTGCACGAGGGCCAGGGCCTGGGGCGCCGAGGCCGGGTAGACCGAGAGGGAGAAGGCAGAAGATCCCGTGCTTTTCCCTTCCAGGATCGCCGCCGCCAGAGTCAGGTTCTCAAAGGAGCCGCCGGCGCAGCCCGCGATGACGCCCTGATCCACCTGGACCTTCCCGCCGCGGATTTTCTTCCGCAGGCTGAAGGCCTCGGCGGTCTTCCCGAACTGCTTCTTCGCCGTCTCGTCCACGGCGGCGAAGATGTCCTCGGCGTGGGCGCAGACTTCGGCCACCGGGTAGACATTGCTCGGGTGGAAGGGGAGCGCCATCATGGGGACCACCTTCGCCAGGTCCACGCGCACCAGGGAGGAGAAGCGGGCGGGCTTTTCGTGGCCGAGAGGCCTGTAGGCCTCCGGTCTGCCGTGGGCGGTCAGGTAGTCCCTGACGCGTCCGTCCGTCACCCAGATGGAGGAGAGACAGGTGGTCTCCGTGGTCATGACATCGATGCCGCAGCGGAATTCCACCGAGAGCTTCGCGACGCCGGGACCGGCGAACTCCATGACCCTGTTCTTCACGAAGCCGTTTCTGAAGACGGTGCCGATGATGGCCAGGGCCACGTCCTGGGGACCCACGCCGGGCCGGGGCTCGTTCTCGAGCCAGATGAGGACGGCGTCGGGCTTCGGGATGTCGTAGGTGCGGCGGAGCAGCTGCTTCACGAGCTCGGGGCCGCCTTCGCCCACGCCCATGCAGCCCAGGGCCCCGTAGCGGGTGTGGCTGTCCGATCCCAGGATCATGCGGCCGCAGCCGGCCAGCATTTCCCGGGCGTACTGGTGGATGACGGCCAGGTTGGCGGGAACATAGCAGCCGCCGTACTTCTTCGCCGCGCTCAGGCCGAAGACGTGGTCGTCCTCGTTGATCGTGCCGCCCACGGCGCAGAGGCTGTTGTGGCAGTTGGTCAGGGCGTAGGGCAGGGGAAAGGCCGTGAGACCGCTCGCGCGGGCGGTCTGGATGATGCCCACATAGGTGATGTCGTGGGAGACCATGGCGTCAAAGGTGACGTGCAGGAGGTCGTCTTTGTCCGAAGGTCTGGAATGGGCGGCGAGAATGCGGGCCGCCAGGGTCTCGCCCGCGGCGGCTTCCGTGTCCAGGCCGCGGGCCCGGGCCTCGGCTTCGGAGAGAAGAGCGCCGTCGGCCAGTATGACGGGGGAATCCTGAAGTGTGATCATGGGAGAGCTCTGCAGTGGTTGGAGGAGGAGGAAGCGGAAGGCGCGCGGGGCGGGAGGAGGCCGCTATTCGGTCTCTTCGTCGTCTTCCGCGGTGCTTTCGTGCACTTCCTGGGCGTGCTTGAGGATGGTTTCCACCTGCATGTCACAGGCGAGCACGCCGAGGATGCGGTCCTCGTCGTCGGTCACGGCGCAGGAGACCGTGATGATGAGCTTGCCCGTGTAGCGGGACGTGGTCACGTCCATGATATGGAGATCCCCCGTGGACATGGGCAGCCGGAACCATTCGCGGTCCGAAAAGTCGTAGCCCAGGGGCAGGGAGGAGTAGAGGGGGCGGTAGTTCTTGTCCGAGGTGATGCCCACGCACTTGAGGGTGCCCGTGCTGTCCGTGAGGGAGATGAACTGGATGAAGGGGTACTGGTCCGTGAAGGTCTCCAGAATCTCCGTGGCCTGCTCGCCGAAGTCCAGCAGACCCTTGTTCTTGGAGAGCCGGATGAGCACATAGGCGGAGAGCTGGCCGGCCAGCTGCTTCATGCGGTCGTATTCCGTCACCATGTACTCGGGGATGTAGCGGTGCACCAGACGCTGCATTTCGTCGTAGGAGAAATGGGTGGTGCGGCCGTTTTCATAGGCCCGCATGATGTCGTCGTAGATCTTTCCCACGGCCGGGTGCTTCTTGGAGACTTCCTTGGGCGTGCCCGAGAGCTTGAGATTGTGGTTGATCCAGTAGGCCACGCCGGCGCGGCCGGACTTGTCGGTGATGACGATGGGCACGGGCCTGCCCAGGAGCAGGGTCGTGTCGAAGATGTTGTAGATTTCCTCGTTCTTGAGGATGCCGTCCACATGGACGCCGGCGCTCGTGGCGTTGAAGTCGCGGCCCGCGAAGGGATAGTTGTGGGGGATGCGGTAGCTGAGCTCGGTCTCGAAGAAGTTCGCGATGTCGCTGATGACCCGCGTGTCGCCCGCCGCGTCGTCCCCGGTGAGGGAGATGTATTCCACCACCAGGGCCTCCACGGGGGTGTTGCCGGTGCGCTCCCCGAAGCCGAAGAGGGTGCCGTTCACCGCGCCGCAGCCGTAGAGCCAGGCCGTGACGCCGTTGATGAGGACCTTGTGGAAGTCGTTGTGGCCGTGCCATTCGAGCTGTTCGCCCGGGACCCCGGCCTCCTCGGTGAAGGCGTGCACCAGACGCTGCACCGAGCGGGGCAGGGCCGCCCCCGGATAGGGCACGCCGTAGCCCATGGTGTCGCAGAGGCGGATCTTCACGGGCAGGTTGGCCTGGCGGGAGAGCTCCATGAGCTTCTGGGCGAAGGGCAGGCAGAAGCCGTAGATGTCGGCCCGGGTGATGTCCTCGAAGTGGCAGCGGGGCACGATGCCCCATTCGAGGGCCTTGCGCACCACGTCCAGGTACATGTCCATGGCCTGCTGACGGGTTTTGCCGAGCTTCAGGAAGATGTGGTAGTCCGAGACGCTGGTGAGCATGCCCACCTCGTCGAATTCCATGTCCCGGGCGAGGGCCAGATCCTTCTTGGTGGCCCGGATCCAGGCCGTGATGCGCGGGAACTGGAAGCCCATGGCCCGGCAGACTTCCACGGCCTTGCGGTCCTTTTCCGAATAGATGAAGAACTCCGAGGAGGAGATGAGGCCCGTCCGGCCGCCCAGGCGGTAGAGAAGCTCGTAGATCCGGCGGATCTGGTTCACCGTGTAGGGCGGATAGGCCTGCTGGCCGTCCCGGAAGGTGGTGTCGGTTATGCGCATCTCCCGCGCCGGGCGCGGGGAGAGAATGACATCGTCGAAGGTGGTGCGGCAGATGTTGGTGTAGGGGAAAAGCTCCCGGTAGAGCTGGGGTTTCGCCACATCCTGCAGCTCGAATTTATTTAAGATTTTTGGACGTTTCAGTTCCATGCTGTCTCCTTGGGCATGTCCGGAGAAGACCGCGTCCGCGGGCGTGCGGGCAGAGGCGGAAGAGCAGGCCGGTGCCTGCGGGGGAGCGGGCGGAAGCGGCGGGGACACTGTCCGGCTGGGAAGCGGGTGCGGGCCCGCTGCCTGGGGGCCGGCCAGGCGCAAAGGACCGTCTGCGGCTTTTCTGGCCGTTCAGAGGATCAAGGAACTGATTTTAGACGAAGACGTGCGGGAAAACAAGCTCCTGATTTCCCTGCCGCGGTGCTGACGCCTGAACGCCTGGAGACGGATGACCGCCCCGATGCCGCAGCCCCGGGGACAGGGACCGGCCGGGCGGCCGGGTCTCAGCCGCGGCTCGTGCCGCCTGGCGGGGGAAATGGTTTTTTCTCTCCGGACCCGCTTCCACCGGGGTACGCTCAGGAGGAAAGCTCAGCCCCGCCTTCCCTGCCGGGGGAGGGCCTGGAACCGGGCAGGCGGCGGGGATTCCTCCTCTCCCGGGTTTTTTCCGCAAGGCAGAAGGACAGGGAAAGAGGCTCTCTTTCCGGCTTGCCCCGGGGAATTCTCCTGACAGGGACG
>CAZFTQ010000006.1:31563-34279 GCA_964522365.1 uncultured Desulfovibrio sp.
GGGGACTCAGGTTCTGAACCTGTCAAGGAGAAGCTATGCCGGCATGTGTCCAGTATCCCGCCGTGGGCTGTCTGGTGGAATTTTTTGACGCCAGCGCGGCGCAGGTCGCGCTGGTGCTCGAGGAGTCGGGCGGAAAGCTCAGGCTGTTCCTGCCGAGCCGGCGTGAAACGAAACTGCCGGCGACGCGGGTCCTGCCCTGGATCGCGCCGCCGCTGCCGGGCTTTGCCGCCATGAGCCGGGACGAGATGGTGAAGGCCCTGGAGCGGGCGAAGCGCGTCCGGGAGGAAAAGGCCCGGGCCCTTTCGGTGACGGAACTCTGGGAGCTCGCCCAGGGCGAGGTGCAGAGCGCCCCCGCCCAGTGGTTTGCCGAGCTTCTGGAGGAAGACCCGGACGCCGACAGCGTGGCCGCCTGCGCCCGCGCCCTTCTGGCCTGCCGCACCCGCTTCCGTTTCGCGCCGCCCGTCTTTGAAGTGTACGATGCGGAGAAGGTGGCCAGAAAGGAAGAGGAGAGCCGCCGCCAGCGCGAGCGCGAGGAACTCGTGAGCGCGGGCGCCCCCTTCTTCCGCCTCCTCTGGAATGTCCATCTGAAAAAGATTCCCCTGCCCGATCCCGGAAGTCCCGCCTGGCCCGCCGCGGAGACGGCGGATCGCCTGGAGGCCGTTCTCCGCGCCAGGATGGAAGACCCGGACGGCCAGGACCCCCTCTGGCCCATGCTTTCCCGGGGCCTGCCCGACGACGGCTTTCTGCCCGTGGAGCTTCTCGAGGCCTGGGGCCGCGTCCCCGCCCACTACAATTTCTGGTACGACCGGGCGGCCTACGCCCGGGGGGATGCCTGGTGGCGCAAAAAGGAAGAGACGGTGCAGGAACTCGCGGCCGCAGCCGGGGCGGCCGATCTTCCCCTCTCCGGCCTGCCTTTCGTGAGCATCGACGGCGAGAGCACCAGGGACATCGACGACGCCTTCTTCTTGGAGGAGCGCGAGTGGGGCCTCACCCTCCACCTGGCGCTTGCCGCTCCGGCCCTGGCCTGGCCCTTCGGCTCGGCCTTTGACCAGCAGATCCTCCACAGGGGCACGAGCGTCTACCTGCCCGAGGGCGACAGCCACATGCTGCCCGAGTTTCTGGGCACGGATGTCTACTCCCTCGTGGAGGGCTGTGACAGGCCGGCCCTCGTCATAAGCCAGGATCTGACCCCCGACGGGAGTCTCTCCGGGGAATGCCGCATGGCGCTCTGCCGGGTCCGGCTCGCGGCCAATCTCCGCTACGCCGACTGCCAGGCCGTGCTGGACGGGAGTCCCGCTCCCGGGAGCCGGGCCGCGGCGTACGCGGATCTTCTGCGGCTCGCGCGGGACTTTTCCGAAAAGCGCATGGCCCGCCGCATCGAGGGCGGCGCCGTCATCCTGGACAAGGACGAGCCCTCCATCAGCCTCGAAGGAGAGGGCGAGGAGACCAGGGTGATCCTCACCCCGGGCGATCCCGCCAGCGACGCCCAGAACATGGTGGCCGAGATGATGATTCTGGCCTCGGGCGCCGCGGCCGAGTGGGCGCGGGCGAGGAAGCTGCCGGTGCTCTTCCGCACCCAGAATGTGGCCCTGCCCAGGGAAAGCGCGGGACGCTGGCGCGATCCCCTGCGCATGTCCGAGATCATGCGGGCCATGATTCCTTCCATCCTGGAGACCGAGGCGCGGCCCCACGCGGCCCTGGGGCTTTCGAGCTACGCCCCGGTCACCTCGCCCCTCAGGCGCTACGCGGATCTCGTCAACGAGGCCCAGATTCTTTCCGTGCTGCGGGGAGGGGAACCGACATTCTCCGCGGAGGCCCTGGAGCGGCTTCTTGTCCCCCTGCGCGTGGCCCTGGACGCGGTCGGCCAGATCCAGCGCTTCCGGCCCCGCTACTGGAAGCTTCTGTTCTTCCGGCAGGCCGGCGAGAAGCGCTGGTGGCCCGGCACGGTCACGGAGAGGACCGATCTCCATGTGAGCGTCTCCCTGCCGGAATACGACTTTTTCGTGCGGGGCCGGCCGCGCGTCTTCGAGGACCGCGCCTCCCCGGGCACCCGGGTGCGCGTCCGTTTCGGCCGGATCAACCCCCTCTGCAACGAAATCACCGTTCTGGAAGCCGTCATGGAGGACGACTGCGCGCCGGAGGTCTCCGGCGCCCTGCCTCCTGAGTGGGAGAACTAGATTTCCTCCGTTTCAGATACCTGCCTGCATGCCGCGCCGGAAACCCGGCGCGGACGGCACGAGAGCCCCGCGCCCGTGAAGCGCGGGGGCTCTGCGCTTTCTCCCTGCCCTGACTGTACGCCGGTCAGAATCCCTCCGCGATCAGGCCCGGATCGGCCGGAAGTCCGGGAAAGGAGGGAGAAAGAAGTCCGCTGTCCGCGACAGGCCGGAAAAAGTCAGGCAGTCCTTCCCGGCAGGCCAGGCGGGAGGGGCGGATTTGCCGGCCTGAAAACCGGGCCGCGCAGACCGGCAGGGAAGACGCGCAAGGGGGAATTTCCGGCTTTCTGTCAGAATCCGTCACTGTTCAGGGAAAAGGAAGCGCAGAAAGAACTGACCGGAAGGGACAGGCTCAGGCCCGGCTGCCCCGCGCAGGCCTCCCTTAAGCGGGGTATCGTCTTTCAGGAGATATTCCCCGGCGGCGCGTCAGCCGTGGAAACATGGATCTCCCCTTCCTGGAAGAACCGTACGGAACCGTTCACAGGCTCCGCGCTGAACCGGAA
>CAZFTQ010000006.1:34379-36185 GCA_964522365.1 uncultured Desulfovibrio sp.
CCCCTTCCTGGAAGAACCGTACGGAACCGTTCACAGGCTCCGCGCTGAACCGGAAGGGGACGGGCAGGGCCGGTTTCTCAGGGGAATCCGGCACCGTGTCCCCGGCCGCCGCGAGGGGCGGCTCCGGAAGAAGCAGGAAAAGGGAGGGCAGTCTGCCGCTCCCCGTTGCGGAACGCCTTCTCGCCGGTGAGAAAGCCCTTCCGTGTCCTGCGCGCCTTTCGCGGCATGAGGGGCGGAGAGCCTGACGGGAAGGGGCGTGAGCGCTTCGCGCCTGGACATGGCGGAGCAGGGCAGGCGCGGCCTTTCCGTCCGCGCTGAAGCAAGGCGGCAACCTGCTCCGCACGGTTTGCGGACGATTTTTGCTGTCAACGCCTCGCTGACAGCCCCGTTCTCCAGGGTTCCTTCCCTGGCCGCCGGTGCGGGGAAAACCGCGGACGATTTGCTCTGAGCGGAATGAGCCCGGGCTCTTCAGCAGCCCCGGCTTTGAAAGATCTTTGGACAAGCGCGGGAAAAAAGTTCACTATCTTTACCCCGCCCTGCGCCATGAGACATGTCGCCGCCGGCGGATGCCGTGCGGCGGAGCGGACATGGCCCCCTGTGGCCGCGCCCGGTCCCCCCGTCCTGTCTCCGGTGTGAAAAAGATGCCTGATCGGATATAAACAGTCGAGAAAATCAACAGCTTGCAATGCTTTTCCGCCCCGTCTCGGAGGACAGCTGATGCTCTTCGTTCTTGGACTTTCCTTCCTGGCCTATCTCCTGGGCTCCATGCCCTCGGGCCTCATCATTGCCGGAGTCTTCTGCGGCATCGATCCGCGCACCGACGGCAGCCGCAATACCGGATCCACCAACGTGGCGAGACTCTGCGGCTTCGGCTGGGGCGTGGCCACGCTCTTCTGCGACATCGCCAAGGGTCTGATCCCGGTGCTTCTGGCCGTGCTGGACGAACGCTCCGCGGCGGCCGTCTCCGTGGTGGCCCTCTGCGCCGTGCTGGGCCATGTCTTTTCCTGCTTCATGGATTTCAAGGGCGGCAAGGCCGTGGCCACCAGCATCGGCGTGCTCATTCCCGTCGCCTTCTGGCCCACCCTGGTCTCGTCCATCCTCTGCCTGCTGGTCATCTGGCGCTCGGGCTTCGTCTCCATGGGCTCCCTGACGCTTCTGGGATCCCTCCCCGTGGTGCTCTGCCTCTTCGGCGCCTTTGAGTGGCTTCCCCTCTCCCTCTGCCTCTTCGCCGTGGTGGCCTGGCGGCACAGGGAAAACATCGCGCGTCTGCGCGCCGGCACCGAAAAAAGCTGGCTCAAGTCCCGCCAGCGGCAGGGCTAGCGCGGCCTCAGTTTCATTCTGGAGGAACTCATGTCCGATTTTCCAAGCTGCCGCGGGCAGATGGAGTACAGGTGCCTGGGCTGCGGCAAACGCCGCGCGGGCGACAGCCTGCTCTACACCTGCCCGGACTGCGGCGACGTCTTCCTGCTGGAAGACACAGGCTTCGCCGAACTCAAGAAACATGACGGCGCGTACTGGCGCGATCTCTTTGACCGGCGCCTCTCCACCCGCACCACGGCCCTCCGGGGCGTCTTCACCTATTACGAGCTTCTCGCCCCCGTCTTCGAGGAAGAGGACATCGTCTACCTGGGCGAGGCCCATACGCCCGTCATCGAGGCCGGCCGCGCCCTGCAGGACATGACCGGTCTGCGCTTCGCCTGCAAGAACGACGGCCAGAACCCCAGCGCCTCCTTCAAGGACCGGGGCATGGCCTGCGCCTTCAGCTGCCTCAAATGGCTCTGCCGGAAAAATCAGTGGGACGAGGTC
>CAZFTQ010000006.1:36195-51128 GCA_964522365.1 uncultured Desulfovibrio sp.
CCACGGGCGACACCTCGGCGGCGGCCGCTCTCTACGCGGCCTATGTGGGCGCGCCCCTCAAGAGCGTGGTGCTCCTGCCCCACGGCCGCGTGACGCCGCAGCAGCTCGCCCAGCCCCTGGGCAGCGGCGCCACCGTGCTGGAACTGCCCGGCGTCTTTGACGACTGCATGAAAGTGGTGGAAATCCTGGCCGAAAAGTACCGCGTGGCCCTGCTCAATTCCAAGAACGCCTGGCGCATCCTGGGCCAGGAGTCCTTCGCCTTCGAAACGGCCCAGTGGTTCGGCTGGGACGTGTCCGGGATCTGCGTCTTCGTGCCCGTGGGCAACGCCGGCAACATCACGGCCATCATGTCGGGCTTCCTGAAACTGCTGGAGCTCGGGATCATCACGAAGCTGCCGCGGATTTTCGGCGTCCAGAGCGAGCATGCCGATCCGGTGTACCGCTACTACGCCGCCCCCGAGGGAAAGAGGGTCTGGAAGCCCGTCACGGTGCGTCCCAGCGTGGCCCAGGCGGCCATGATCGGCAACCCCGTGTCCTTCCCCAGGGTGCGGGAACTCGCCGGGCGCTTCCTGGAAAAGGGCGGCGAAAAGGCCTTCCAGGTGGTCCAGGTGACGGAACAGCAGATCATGGACGCCATGATTCAGGCCAACCGCCACGGCCACATCGTCTGCACCCAGGGCGGCGAAAGCCTGGCCGGCCTCATGAACGCGCGGGATCTGGGGCTCATCGGAAAGGACGAATACGCCGTGCTGGACTCCACGGCCCATCAGCTCAAGTTCAGCGGCTTCCAGAGCATGTACTTTGAAAACGCCTTCCCGCCGGAATACGGCATCAGCCCCAGGCCGGAGCTGGCCAACGCGCCGGAACTCCTCCTGCCCGAGTCCGAGCGCCAGGGCCGCAGCGTGGAAGACTTCGCCCGGCTGGGCGCGCAGGCCGTGGCCGCCCGTCTCAATCTCAGGGAAAACTGATTCAGCCTGAAAGCGTGCGCATTAGGCGCCCGGCGAACGTCTGATCGCCGGGCGCCGCTCGTCTTCCGCGCCCTGAAACGGGGCGGGAGGGAGGACCGGTGTTTTCTTCAGACAGGCGTCTGAGGAAGAGCGCCCCCGGGGGCTGTCAGAAGGGCGGGGAATTCATTCTCCCCTGCTCCGCCTGAAGCAGCGTGCGACGGCCTCAAGCCAGGACCGGAGGCCCCGCTTCGTTCCGCTCTTCTGCCGGTTCAGAAGGCGGCAGACATCTTCGGCTCTGCAGAAAGTTCCTGTCCGCCAGTCGTAATACGAGGGATAGAGCAGGAGGACTCCCGCCACCAGATCGTCAGGAAGCAGTTTCGCCCTGCGGCGGGGAAAGGTCCGTCTGTCTTCCGTCAGCCCCCAGCCGGCGTAAAAGGGACCGCCGTACGTGAAAACCCTGACGCCGCGGAGCAGGGCTTCGAAGCCGGTCTGGGACGTCAGGGTATGCACTTCATGGACGAGGGGCAGGAGACTGCCCATGGGAAAATCTTTCAGCAGACAGTCCGCGTGGCGAAGGACTTCCGCTTCAGGAACCGCGCCCCTGCGTCTGGCGGATTCCACATCCGGATGGGGTTTCTGGACGATGCAGGCATCCGGCCTCGCCTCGCGGGCGGTCTTCAGCAGGTCAATGCTGGACATGCCGAAGCCACCGCGGAGCGCGGAAGCGTCGTCCTCCACCTGTCCCATCTTCGGAAGGGCCTTTTTCGTTCTTGGGAAGCTATGCGGCGGTGCGTCACGGGCCTGACATTTTATGGCCAGGCCTCTGTCTGAAACAGAGCCGGCAGGGCGATCCCATCAGGCGGGCAGAGAAGTGATGAACGGTCTCAGGGCCCCCAGCTGGCCTCGACAAGCGGGAAGAAGCCTGAGCAAACCGGCTGAGTGACGGATTGCGTCAGCCGTTCGTTTCTGAGACATCACATTCTTTCCGCGGCGCGGGGAGCGCAGGCTGCGTTTTCCGACTCAGTTCTCCAGTCAAAAATGACGCCGAGCGGAAAAGAGCTCTCACTGGCAAGCTGTGCATAGACTTTCGCGGCATCCTTTGGGGAAACAAACCGGGTGATCATATCCCGAACGGAAAGCTTTCCATCGGATAGAAGGTTCAGGATGAGCGTGTACTCCTGCGCTGCCGTCCAGTTTCCGGGATTTGATTCGTTTCTCGGACGGATGGGAATCTGGGAAATGCTCAGTCCTTTCCTGCAGATCAGCTGGCTCCACTTCGTCTGTGCCAGCGGCGCAGGGCTGCTTTCTTCCTCCCTCTCGATTGCGCAACGGACAATTCTGGCATTTTCAGCCGCATAATTCAGGCTGTTCAGGAAGGCATCTTCGGATCCGCAGGCATCTATGACAATGCGCACCCCTCTTATTGATGTTTTCCTCTTTGCTATGTCTGCAATAAAGGGCGCCAGGGAGGGATCGTCGCCTGAAAGAGCAAAATCCGCACCCGCTTTTTTGGCCAGAACTCGCCGCTGTTCGTCGTTTTCCACGGCGAATATTGGATAACATCCCGACATTTTAGCAAATTTTATGGCAAATTGACCAACCGGTCCTGCTCCGACAACTGCGGCGGGTTCCCCTATCTCCGCATGCGCCCTTCTGACTGCTGCGAGCGCCGTAGCAGCGGCATGGGTGAATACCGCTTCTTCCAAAGGCACATTCTGAGGAATCCTGACCATGTTGAGCTTGTCTGAGATGATGAAGCTGGCATGACCGGCCTTCGCAGCAAATATACGGTCCCCCGGCCTGAAGTTTTTAACAGCAGATCCGACTTTAGTTATGTATCCCACAGCCGCAAGGCCCGCATTTACAGGAAAGGAACCTTTTTTGCAGAGCAGGGCACGTTCGTAGTCGGTCGAGAGCAGCGAATAGACCGTTTGAACTTCCATTTCGTTTTTATTGATATTTCGTTCTGCCAGAGGACAGTACTTGGCATCGTTTTGATTTGCGAAGGATATCTGATTTCCGTAAAAAGTCTTTTTTTCAATATCTTCACGGATTTTTTTATATATCTCGCCGTATTTCTGTCTGAGTTGTTCCAGCCTGCGCATTTCCTCCTCTCTTGCAAGTTGTTCACGGCAGATGATATTGATCGCATTTAATCCGTAGTCGTAATATTCGTGTGTAAAATGCAAGGGCATTTTCCCCCAGGGATGTTGTGCGTCTCCAAGAACATTTTCCGGGAAATTGACAACATGACAGCCTTTGAGAAAATCCTTTGCCAGGGTAAATCCATGTCGAATGTATCGGGAACGTTCATCATATCTCATTCTTTTCAATGAAAAATTCGTTATTGTATTTGCTCTGAAATCTGCACATGAAGTGGCATAGGATACTTCAAACAGAATTATTCTTTCAGGAGGATACATTTTCAGCAATTTATCACAGTATATTTTTAACCTTTTCTTCATCTCATCATCTGACATATAATCAAATGGCAACACACGCTTGAGTTTAGGGATTATTCCCTCCTCCTCCAGGAGCTTGTTCAAAACAGACATCTGTGCACAAAAAATGTGTCCTGATTCTAATTCATGAAAGTCACTTCGCAATAAACCCATATCCACGAGCAGGTAATCAGATGGCTCTTGAGCAAGCCAGTCCAGGCTGGTTCGTGTGATTTCCTGAAGCATGCAACGTTTCTCAAACGTTCGGAAGCCAGGCGAATGAAAATTATAAAATAGGGATATGTCTAAATCAAATGGCTTGTCCATAATATGGAGCGGAGAGAAATTACTTGTATACTTCTTTATCTCATATCCCTCATAGTTTTTTCCGACAAAGAATATATCTCGAACACAGCATATGCTTGCTATATTAAATTTTATAGTGTCCGACATACCCTGAACTCCATGTACTGCGTTGTTTCCGTTAAAACCATACATATCGGATGTATGCTGCGGCCAGAGATGATTTCTGCGCATGGGAGACAAAAATGTTCATCGCCCAGCATGCTGGGATTCAGAAGACACGCATCTCGGCGGCACCAGAGGGCAGGCATCAAAAAAGATGCCCGTCCGGCCGGTTCGGCACTTGCGAAGGTTACTCAAATTCAGTTTTGTTCCAATATTTTTGAGCCTGAATAGGTTTTGTTTTGAAAAGTTCGCCATTAACATATGGCTTTTCCCATGCAATATTATGTCGAATATATCTGTATGGATTTCCACAAACAATGCTGTTATTTGCTATAGTACAATTTGAAAGAACGGTACTTGCACCTACAACTGACCCATCCTTGATACAAGTACCTTTTAATATTTTGCAGAACTGACAAATCCATACATGATTTCCGATAATGATATCTTTACCAGTATTAATTCTTTTTTTACTTATGACATCATATATTGCATGCCTATCATCTGTTCGAAAAATAATATCACCTGAGAACAGGCAATCTTCTCCTATTTTAAGTGTACATCCTTCTCCAATAAAGTAACTATTAGGTGCTTTTGCTCTTAATTTGTTGCCAATAATAAGTTTGCAATTAGATTCAATCTTGATTTTTCCACATATAATGCATTCTTCTCCTATTTCTATGTAGCCATTATTTCCACTAAATTCTATATTTAAAGTAGGATGTGATTCTACTTTTTTAGTATGAAAAATAATTCTATTTCCTTTCCCCTTAAATTTTATCTTGATTTTTGATTTGTCAAATTCCCCTAATATTTCATTATCTTGGGCAGAAATATCACTCATTGTTCTTTTCCCTTGCTGGTCAGTGTCATCTCAAAGAAACATCTGTTTTAATCTGCAGACTGAGTAAATAATGAGGAAGCAGTTCTTCTAGCCGCCATGCCTCAATACATTCTCGTGCATAAGTTCAATGAACTCTTCCAATTTGCAAGGTGTACCTGATGTAGGGTCGACATATCTGCTTAATTTCACATAAGAGAAATAAAAAATTTCTAGAATATCTCTTTTTTTATTTCTTCTATCAATTTTTATTTTGTCATTTGTTATGCCCCAGCCAGCATAAAATGGCATACCATAACAATGAACTTGTTTTCCTGCCATACAGGCTTCAAATCCAAGCTGCGAGCTGCATACAAAAACTTCATCTACAATATCAAACAAACAATATGGATTAATATCATAGTCAATAATAAATATATTGTTCTTATGCTTTGCAAACTTCAGAGTCTCCATATTGAAATATGATGATTTACCACCTTTAATTGCGTCAGGATGTACTTTGATAATGATATCCCATTCAGAATAATTTTTTAATGCATCACTAAGCATCGACTTAAATGTTTGATCATTTGCAAGTCCATATACGACGGACATATCGCCATAGCGCTGATCAACCAACAGCAGTTTTTTTCTGCCCTGCTGTCCTATTTCCGGCTTGAAGATAGGAGTATCGTTATATTTAGAAAGACGATAATTTATTATTTTATCTATACATCTTCTACAATAATTTCTATCTTCTTCTGTAAGACAGCTGTCAGATGCAAGATAGGTTTCCAGTCTGGATGGTTTTGTAGCATCGTAATATGCTGTCATATCATCAATGATTATTGAACACCCTGGTTCGTTCGACAATCCTATGCCGTAGGAACGTATAAAACCATCTTCTATATAGGCTATCGGTCTTCTCAGTTTTCTTGCAATTTCTCTTTGTATAATTTTTACATCTTTGCTTTCAATTCCCCACTGTATAAATAAATTGACTGAGCTCATTTCATTACTATTCTTTAATGAATCGGCATTTAGAAGAGTATTGCACCGTAATAAAGATTTTAAATATTTTTGTTTTGATTCAATAATATATTGAGCTGATGGGATACATATAACGTCAATTATATTCCCTTCGAGCAATGATTCGATTTGTTGTGGGTATTTTGAAATAATTTTTTCTCCAACAGCTATTGACCGCAATATTTTTTGTATACGTTTACGAGCTTGTCCATCGAATTCACCCGTAGAAAGATCATACTTTACCTTTTTATATTCAGCTTCATGATCATCGATGTTTTGATGCTTTCTATCATTCAACATTTGAAAAAGTGATTCTTTGTTGTCTATGCAAGGAATTAAATTCTTATCCCAAATGCTTTCTATGTTTATATAACGTGTAGATATGGATTTTCTTCCCATTATGTATGCTTCTAAAAGCATTGTGCTGTTAATGGAAAGTACAAATTCCGAGTGAAAAATTGATTCTTCCGGTCCAGTTTGGTAACAGATAGAATCGTCTATTGCTGAGTATGGCTTTTTTCCCAATTGTGCATAAAGACTTTTTCCTAATATATCATATCCGCTCGGTGGTAAGCGAATGAGAAGCTGATATTGATGATCTTCACAGTATTCCATTAAATCTTTGATGATTTCTTTTTGTTTGTTCAGTGCCTTTTTTTGATCTGTCTGGCTGTCAAAGTATTGGCATGCAAACAGTATAATTGGTACTTCAGGATTGAATCCATAAAGAAGACAGAACTGTTTTCTGTTCAGAACAGCCTTATAGCTTGTGCTTGTATCTAGTTTTGGCGATCCAACTACGACAATACGTTCTTCCGGATATCCTCTTTCAATGAATATTTCTTTTTGCAAATGACCCCACACTAGAGCAATATCACAAATTGGTACAGATGCGTATGATTTTGTATCATAATAATACTTTTGCCTGTTCAGAAATATTCCTTCGTGTGGGATCAGAATCGTCGTTATGCCTAATTCTTGACATACTTCAACGATAAGTCGCATCGCGGAATTCCAGTCAAACGTACATATTATGCCGGACAGTCTATCTTTTATCTGAATCAATCTGTTTGTAAGAAAATATTTGTATTCATATGGATGTTCGTGTGAAAATTTTATGATATTTTTTCTCGAATTTTGTTTGTTTAATAAAAACAAACGAATTTCTTTTATTTCAAGATCGCTGTCACGGCAAATTTGCGATACTAGCTTTGTACCGTGACCTGCTATCCACGGTATATACCCATATACTTTATGATGACTGTCTGTTTCCAGTATATTTTCATTATATAAGTCAAATTCTTCAGGAAAATCGAAATTTGACTTTTTTGCTGATTTTTTCTTTGTGCTTTCCTTTTCAACAGCATTATCATCCTGATTTCTTTTTTTCTTAACATGATCAGCTACAAATCGTTGAGGATGAAGAAATAACTTCCTCATTTTCTTTAATATAGACATATAATATCCTCTTTCTCTTACAGCAATATTGGCGTTGAATCTGTTTATTCAACACTTTCTATGTGTATTGTGCATCAGGAGTATTTCTCTGATACTCATGTTGTTTTTAATATGCTTGCGCGGTGCTGAATTATGATCTTCCCGCACATCTCCCGCGTCGTTCCGCACCCCTTTGCCGGAACTTTCGCCCCTTGCCGTCACGACCTCGGTACCGTCCGTGCCGTCTGAGTTTTTGGAAGAAATTTTTCTCCCTCGCTCCGGCTTCTTCTGTCATACCTGAACCCGGGAACTTCCTTTCGCGGCAGCCTGCAGTCTGCCCCTGATTCCGGAACATGGTTTCTGAGCCATCTCTCTGTCATGCAACGGTCCGGGATTGCGGCTGCAATGTTCATGGTCTCCCTGCAGGGGTTTTCCTTTTCCGGCCTTTGACGGCGCGATCAATTTTTCCAATCTGCTTCAGGAACGCAGGCAGATTTCTGATGGCCAGCATGTTGGGACCATCGCAGGGGGCTTTGTCAGGATCAGGATGCACTTCCAGGAAAATTCCCGCCACGCCGACGGCTGTTGCTGCACGGGCCAGGGCGGGCACGAACTCACGTTGACCGCCGCTGCAGGATCCTCTTGCTCCGGGAAGCTGCACCGAATGGGTGGCATCGAACACGACCGGCGCAAACTTTTTCATTATTTCAAGGCTTCGCATGTCCACGACGAGGTTGCCGTATCCGAAGCATGTCCCCCGCTCGCACAGAGAAATGTTCCGGTTTCCCGTGCTGAGGGCCTTTCTGAGGACATTTTCCATCTCCCACGGTGCCAGAAACTGCCCTTTTTTGATGTTCAGGGGTTTCATTGCTGATGCGGCCGCGAGAATGAAGTCCGTCTGCCGGCAGAGAAAGGCGGGGGTCTGAAGACAGTCTGCCACTTCGGCCGCGGGTGCCGCCTGTTCGGGAGCATGTATGTCCGTCAGGACAGGAATCTCCAGTCTCTCGCGCACTTCCGCAAGAATGGAGAGGCCTTCCTTCATACCCACGCCCCTGAACCCCGAGACGGAACTGCGGTTGGCCTTGTCGAAGCTCGATTTGTAGAGGAAGGGAAAACCCGCTGCCGAGAAAATTTCCTTCAGGGCGGCGGCCGTTTCCAGCGCCTGAGAACGGCCCTCTATGGCGCAGGGACCGGCAATGAAAAAAAGAGGCAGCGCGTTGTCTGCCCGGATGCAGGGTTTTTCGTTGAAGGCAATCTCAAACATGTCTGCCTCACACATCCAGCCGGGTGACGAGGCCCGCGACATTCCCCGCCTCGTCCAGCACAAACAGACTGGAGATTTTCCTGCTTTCCATGAGCGCCTTTGCCTTTGCGCTGAGGGCCTCTGCGTCAATGCAGACAGGATTCGGCGTCAGGAGCTCTCTCGCATGCGATTCCATGATCCTGTCGCACATGTGTCTGCGCAGATCACCGTCCGTGATGATGCCGACAAGTTTCCTTCCCTCCGTTATCCCGACGCAGCCGAAGCCTTTGCGGGTCATCTCCGCGAGGATGTCCAGCATGGGTGCTTCGGGGGAAATCAGCGGGATGGCTTCGCCTGTGTGCATCACATCCCGCACCAGAGTCAGCCTGCGTCCCAGCGCGCCGCTGGGGTGGTAGCGGTGAAAATCCTCCGCGCTGAACCCGCGCGCGGAGAGCAGGCAGATGGCGATGGCGTCGCCCAGAGCCATCTGCACGGTGGTGCTGGTGGTGGGGGCGCAGTCCAGCGGACAGGCTTCGTGCCTCTGCGGCTGGAGCAGAACATGCCTGCAGTGCCTGGCCAGAAAGCTGTCGGGGTTCTTTGTGATGCCGATGATCGGCATGCCCGTCTGCACGGCAAACAGGATGATGTTGGTCAGTTCAGCGGTATTGCCCGAGTTGGAGATGGCCAGCACCGCGTCCTCCGGCATCATCATCCCGAGATCGCCGTGGCTGGCCTCCGCGGGGTGGATGAAGTAGGCGGGCATGCCTGTTGACGCCAGAGTCGCGGCGATTTTGCGAGCCACATGGCCTGCCTTGCCCATGCCCGTCACGGCCACGCGGCCCTTGATCGTCAGCAGGAGGTCTATGACTTCCTCAAATTCCGTTCCCAGTCCTGCGGCCAGTTCATTGAGAACCGCAGCCTCTTTTCGCAGAACCTTTTGTGCCTGCGGCACATGCTTCATGCTCATTCTTCTGAACCCATGTACTGTTTTTTGCTTTGGTCATCCGGAAGAGAACCGCGGCAGCCTGTTCTCTTCATGTCGCGAATCCAGGTTTTCTTTGTTCCCGGGAAAAACCCGGCAGAGCGTCATGCCCTCCTGGCGGTGAAAGAGTGAAAAAAAGCTGTCTCGATGCGATCTGAGAGGCGGTTTGTTCAGCGAGGTACCGCTTTTCCCCGCGTCCTGCCGGCTGACGGTTCCGCAGAGGAAGACGGGAGAGCGGCTGACAGGACGATGCAGCGAGTGAACACGCTGCCGCGCCCTGACCGGCGCAGCCCGGAAAAGGACGGACATCGGGCAGGCATCATGGGGCCTTGCCTCTGCATCAGCTCCCCTCCGCGAGCGCATCGCCGCCGGCACCGAGACCGTCCCCTTTTCTTTCCGCCCCTGTCCGGCTGCCGGTTCTTCTTTCCGGCCGGATGTCCTCCTGAGCCCTTTCGCAGACCTGCAGCAGAGCGTCAGTCTTGTAATGCCCTAAAATTGCGCGCAGTCCCGCCCGGTTGACGCCCATCATCACCATATGGTCGGCAAAGGAATGGCGCAGGTCCTGCAAGCGCAGTTCCGGGCGTCCGAAGAGCGCGCGCAGCCGGTACCATTCGCGGGTGATGTAGGTGAGACGCGTCCCTCTGCGCGTGAAAAAAAGCCACGGAACATCGCTGCGGCGCGGCAGACCGTGGAGAAACTTGAGGGCCTCGCTGTTGAGCGGGATGAGACGCGTCCGTCCCGTGAAGTTTTCCCTGGCGGCGAGAAGGCCGCGGCTGAAATCCACGTCCTCCCACCGGGCGCTCAGGATCTCCGACTTGCCGGCGCCTGTGAGCAGCATCAGGCGGATGGCATTGGCCGCCGGGCTGCGCGACTCCTCCTTGAGCAGAGCCATGAGCCGGACAAGCTCCGAGGAGCTCAGCAGAACGGGCCTTCGGCCCGGTTTCTGGGGGCATTTTGCCGCCTTGAAGGCGGCGTCGCTTTCGAGCACCCCCCAGCGCACGGCGCAGTTCAGCACATATTTGGCTACCCAGAACTGCCGGTAGCAGGAATTGGGGGCGAGTCCGGTCAGTTCCAGAGAGTCGATCCACTGCTCCAGGGTACGGGCCGTGATGTCCGAAAGCCTGCAGGACCCCAGATAGGGGAGAATGTGCCGCTGCAGATTGCCGCGGTCCACCTTCCAGCTAGGCTTGTTTTCCTGGATGAAGGGGAGATAGCGCTGCTCCACGAAGTCGCAGAAGAGCGGCGTCTCTTCGGGGTCTGCTGCCGTTCCGGACAAGCCGGCGGTACTGATGCCTGTGGGTTCTTCTGCCATGTTCCTCTCACCTGCCGCTTCTGAAGGCGATTCGTTCCGGGAATGGCAGCTCTGTCTCCGCGGATCCTTTCAGGCCGGAGGAAAGACTTCCTGCATCGACAGTGCGCATGTCAGTACAGACTGACAAGAGCAGTCTATCCTATTGAATAAAGAGGATATTTTTTTGAAACAGCCGGAGGAAAGCCCCGTTCCCGGCACGGCGTCTTGCAAGAGGAGAAAATTTCGGGTATCTGATTTCCGCGATTCGGCGACATGCGCACTGACAAAGAGATCCTTCAGCTGTTTTTTCGCCGTTTTTCCGTGCAGTTCCGCGAAGATGCAGACCGCGGATCAGCATCCCGTTCCGGCCGGCGCCAGGGGTAAGGCAGACGGATTTTCGGCGCGGGGAGCCTTTTGAGCGATCAGTCTGAAAGAAGACGTCCGTCTTCTCCGGCCTCACGTCCGTCCGTCCGGCGGCGATCAGGCACATGCGCTCTTCAGGGGTGCAGCGCGGAAAACCTTGCGCGGCGCCCCGTTCCCTCCGTCAGTACCCGGACGCGGCCGGAGGAAGCCCGATGCCCCCTGGCAGGGCCGGGTTCCGATTTTCGGGAGCTCCGGGGATCGGCGGGACATGGCGGCAATGGCCGGTCCGGTGCCTCTCTGCCGATCGCAAGGGAGACGGTTCTGCCGGCGGGCACGCGAAAAAAAAGCGCCCGGCGATCGGGTGATCGCCGGGCGCAGTCCGTTGCGCTGCTTTCCGTCAGGCGGGGTGTCTGGCGAGGCCGAGAAGATCGCGCCAGCGGGGCAGATTCTTATCCAGGCAGAGATAGCCCTCCGGGACGGCCAGCGGGGCGAGATTCTCGAGGGCCCGGCGCACGCTTTTCGTGTCGCTCGTGCGGACAAGCCCCGGAATGTCCTGCAGCGGGCAGAGGTCAAAGTCGCCCGCGGGCTGCATGACCAGGACGGGCAGGCCCATGAGGGCCGCTTCCAGCACGGCCGTGGTGGAGTTGGAGGCCCAGACGGCCGGACGGGCCGCCAGTTCCTCGGGCATGGGCGCCATGGAGATGCGCAGCTTCGCGGCCCCGCTTCCCAGCAGACGCTCCAGACTTCTCTCCACAGGCAGATAGGGGTGGGGTTTCACCGTGAGCTCTTCGGGCGAGAGAATGCCTTCTTTCAGGCAGGCCGCGAGCAGTTCCAGATGGGCCTCGGTCTCATCGGCAAAGAAGCTCGTCACGACGAGGATCTTCCTGCGGCCCTTCGCGGCTCCTTCTTCGGGGGCCTTTCCCGCAAGCATGTCGCAGAGATAGAGGTAGCGCAGAGCCTCGACTTTCCCGAGGCGCTCAGCCGGCACCCGGCAGGCCCGCCACTGGGCGCAGGCGCTCTCGCCGTTGCCGAAGATGCGGTCCGGCTGGAAGGGAATCGTCTCCGGATCGGTCCAGGTGCGGGGATCGTCAAAGTAGCGGAAGTCCGTGGGCCGGATGGTGGAGTGCTGGGCCCCCAGCACGGGGCCCGTCCCCAGACGGTGCACGGCGTGGGTCAGCATGCGCTCCCAGGGGCAGTTTTCCATGGGAAAGCTGTACCAGCGCTGGGGGCCGGCCAGCCGGACGTAGTTTTCGAGCCCCTTCTGCTGGAGACAGCGCTCCAGACAGCGCCAGCCCCGGAAGCTTTCCACAAAGTCGGGCCCCAGCAGCGGCCAGAGGTCGAGCCTGGATCCCGCCAGCCTGAAGCGGGATTTCAGTTCCCGCTCCGCGGCGAGGCTTTTCCAGGCGATCCGCAGATACCGCCCCAGGGACGAGAGCATGTCCGGCACTTTGAGGAATTCTTCCAGATAGTGGAAGGAGACGCCGCTTTTCCCTGTTTTTCTGAAGGCGTCCCGGAAGCCGCAGCAGTCCTTCAGGCTTCCCTGGGGCGAGGGAAAGCGCACGAAGACCCAGCGCACGGCGGGGGGATCGGCGTCCTCGGCCAGGGCGTCGTGGAGACTCTCGAAGTAGCGGGAGCGGAAGACGCCCTTTTCCGCTTCGGGCAGGGCGATGTTGGGAAAATAGGTGACGATGGTGCCGGTCTTTCCCGGCGCCTCGGGCAGGGAGGCGGACGGGAGGTGCCGCTTGACCTGCCAGAGCCAGACCGCAAAGCGCACGGCCGCGCGGACGGGCGCGGGCGTGGCCGCGTAGAGGCGCCGCAGCAGGGATTTCTTCGGCGCCGGGACCGTGTCCAGGCAGACGCAGGGGATGCCTCTGGCCGCGCAGAGGGCCTCGACGGCCCTGGCGCAGCGCTCCGTGAGGCCCGAGCAGCCAAGGGAAGTGACCCCGTGGCGCTCCAGCAGGCGCTCCAGACAGCGGAGGCGGTAGAGGTCGAAGAGATCCGGCGAGACCTTGGGATGGCGCTCGTAGATCACGGAGCACCACCACATGGAGAGGGGGGATCCTCCCCTGAGGGCATCGGCGATCGTGCCGCCGCCCAGCGGCAGCTTGCCGGTCTCGTAGGCCCAGGCGGCGTGCTCGGCGCGCAGCTCGAGAAGTTCGTCCGCCATGACGCCGGGCAGGGAGATTTCGCCCGGGCCCGCGTCCCAGGCGTCAAAAAGGAGGCGGAGCGTGTCGGCCGGCTGATCCGCCGGGGCTCTGCCCCGGCCGGCAAGAAGAAGACAGTGCATGGCGTATCCGGAAAAAAGGCTTGCTGCGCGGAGAGAAAGGCGGGCGCTTCAGGCGGGTCCCCTCGTCAGGAGAGGATCTCGCGGCGCCTCAGATCCTTCCCGGACGCAGGGCGGCGATGGCCTCGGTGTAGGGAGGCCGCAGAAGGCCTCTCTCGGTGATGATGGCGGTGATGCAGTCGGCGGGTGTCACGTCAAAGGCGTAATTGAAGACGGGCACGCCTTCGGGGGCCACGGGCCGTCCGCCCGGGGCCGCCACCTCCTCCCGGCCGCGCTCCTCGATGGGAATGGCGTCGCCGCAGGGCATGGCCGGGTCGATGGTGGAGACGGGAGCCGCCACATAGAAGGGAATATGGAAATGGCGGGCCAGCAGGGCCACGCCCAGGGTGCCGATTTTGTTGGCGGCGTCGCCGTTGGCGGCGATGCGGTCGGCGCCCGTGACCACGAGCTGCACGCGCCCCTGGCGCATGAGCCAGGCGCAGCTGCTGTCGCAGGCGATGGTCACGGGAATGCCGTCCCGGCTGAGCTCCCAGGCCGTGAGTCTGGCTCCCTGAAAGAGCGGCCGGGTCTCGTCGGCGATGACGGAAATGCCGAGGCCGGCTTCCCAGGCGGCCCGCACCACGCCCAGGGCCGTGCCGTAGCCCGCCGTGGCCAGGGCGCCCGCGTTGCAGTGGGTGAGAATGCAGTCGCCCGGGCGCACGAGCTCCAGGGCCGCCCGGCCCATGGCCCTGCAAGCGGCGATGTCCTCCGCCTGGATCCGGCGGGCATTCTCCGTGAAGAGCCTGAAGAGGGTCTCCGGATCCGCCTCGGGATGAGCTCTCAGAACCTCCCGCTGCCGCTCCACGGCCCAGGCCAGGTTGACGGCCGTGGGCCGCGTGCCCGCCAGACGGTCGAGGGCCGCCTCCAGACGGGCGGCCCGGTTTTCTCCGCTGGCGGTCTCAGCCGCGGCCAGGGCGCAGCCGAAGGCGGCGGCCACCCCTATGGCCGGGGCGCCCCGGACGACCATTTCCCGGATGGCGAAGCACACGTCCTCCACGCTCCGGCAGAGGAAGCGCTCCTCCCGGGCCGGGAGCAGACGCTGATCCAGCAGATCCAGCGCGGGAACGCCGGCGTCAAAGCGGATATGATCTTCCATGGGTTTCTCTCCTGAGGCGGGAATCGGGGGGCGGCCTGAAAGGCTGCCGGAGAATAGCGCAGAGGCGGTCTGTTTGCAAAAAGAGAGGCTTCGCGGGGCGGGCAGGGAAGGGCGGGAATAGCCGCGGCCTGAAACGCCTGGCAGTCGAAGGGGGAGGACTGTTTCATGTGAAACAATCCGTGCAGGCCCGGCGGGCATGCCCCTCTCTTAGCCGGGAAGACCCGGTTTCCCGGACAGGCTGAAGCGGCTGCTGCCGGAACGGAAAAATCCTGCTTTTCCCTGGGACGAAGCTGAAGTCCGGGATGTCCGCCTGGACAAGGCGGGCTTCCGCTTCCTTCCGGGAGAGGCGTACCCCACGGGGGCGCGGAGAAGAGCCGGAACTGCCCTCAGGTCCTGTGTCTCCGGGCCGCCGCGGCAAGGAGCTCCGAAGGGAGGATCTCCGGTTCCGGGGCAGCCCCGTGGAGACGCGCGCAGACCGGCCTCCTGAGCGAAA
>CAZFTQ010000006.1:51228-57494 GCA_964522365.1 uncultured Desulfovibrio sp.
TCTTCCCCGGGACAGGAAGGAATGCCATGAAAGCAGTCAGCACAGCTCTCCCCCCGCTCCGCGTGGGCCTGGCCGGCATGGGAACGGTGGGCGGCGGTCTCATCCGCCTGCTCAAGGAGGACGCCGCGCTTATCCGGCACAGAACCGGGCGCGACCTTGTCCTCAGCAAGGTGCTGGTGCGCAATCCCTCGCCCGAGCGCCTGGCCGCCCTGCCCGCCGGCTGCGGGCTGGTCACGGATCCCGCGGCGCTCACGGACGATCCCGACATCGATGTGGTGGTGGAGCTCATCGGCGGCACCGGCGCCGCCCGGGCCCTCATCGCCCGCTCCCTGGAGCAGGGCAAGGACATCGTCACGGCCAACAAGGCCCTGCTCGCGGAAAACAGCCAGGACCTCTTCGCCCTGGCCCGGAAGAAGGGCCGTCTTCTGCGCTATGAAGGCAGCATCGCGGGCGCCATTCCCATCGTGGGCACCCTGTGCGGTCCCCTGGCCGGCAACCGCATCGTCTCCCTCATGGGCATCCTCAACGGGACGAGCAACTACATTCTTTCCGAGATGACCACCAGCGGCATGGGCTTTGACGAGGCTCTGGCCCAGGCCCAGAAACTCGGCTACGCCGAAGCCGATCCCACCCTGGACGTGGACGGCTTTGACGCCGCCCACAAGCTCACCCTCCTCATCCGCCTGGCCTTCGGCCTGGACTACCCCTTTGCCAGCATGCCCATCCAGGGCATCCGGGGCATGGACGTGCGGGACATCGCCATGGCCCGGGAGTTCGGCTGCCGCATCAAGCTTCTGGCCGAGGCCAAGGTGCACGAGGGGCCGGACGGCTCGGTGCAGCTGGAAGCCGGCGTCTTTCCGGCCCTGGTCCACCACACCTTCCTGCTCGCCCGCGTGGGCGGCGTCTACAACGCCATCCGTCTGGACGGCGCGCCCTCGGGCCCCATCTTCCTGCACGGCAGGGGCGCGGGCGATCTGCCAACGGCCAGCGTGGTGCTGAGCGATCTCCTGGCCGTGGCCCGCGGAGACAGCGGCAGCAATACCGGATTCTTTGACGACGACATCCGCCATGTGGCCCTGGTGCCGCCGGAAGACTGGCGCTCCCGCTACTATGTCCGCGTCATGGTCCGCGACATCACGGGCGTGCTGCGCGATCTGGCCGGCTGCATGGCCGACGAGGGCATCAGCATGGCCCAGGTCATCCAGAAGGAAAACGAGCAGAGCGTGGTGCCCCTGGTCTTCTTGACCCATGAGACCACCGCCCAGGCCATGGCCCGGGCCCTTCAGAAGGTGCACGACACGGGCATTCTCACGGCGCCGCCCGTCTACTACCGCATCATCTGAAAAGCGTTCCTTTCCGAAGCATTCCGTCCTGCCGGGGGGCCCATGGTCCTCCGGTTTTTCTTTTCTTTGGGGGTGGACGGAGCGTCATGCCCCGCCGCGCGGGCAGCCCGCTTGACCGGGCGGAGCCCTGAGGATAGAGCTTGGGAAAAACAGCCTGCCGGCGCAAGCGGCGGTCTTCATCGGCCGGCGGGAGATGAAAAGGAGATGTCCCATGCGCAGAAGCCTTCTGCCCCTTCTCTGTCTGCTCTTCGTCTGCGTCCTTTTCTGTCCGGCCCGGGTTCCGGCCGCCGGCGGCAATACCGTCAACGACAGTTTTTCCAGCGCGAAAAGGATGCTGGAACAGCAGGTCTACTATGACCACCGCGTCACGCTCTACTGCGGCGCGTCCTTTGACGCCCGCAAGCATGTCGATCTGCCCGCGGGCTTTTCCACTCCCGCCCAGCCGCAGAGAGCCGGCCGCGTGGAATGGGAGCACATGGTGCCCGCCGAGAACTTCGGCAGGGCCTTCCCGGAATGGCGCGAGGGCGACGCCCAGTGCACGGACAGTCGCGGCCGGGCCTTCAAGGGCCGCAAGTGCGCGGAAAAGGTGAACATGGAATACCGGTACATGCAGAGCGACATGTACAACCTGGCGCCCGCCATCGGATCGGTCAACGCCGTGCGCAGCAACAAGCCCTACGCCGCGCTGACGGGTCCTTCGAGTTTCGGCTCCTGCGAGGCCAGGACGGACGACCGCCGCTTCGATCCTCCGGACCGCGCCAAGGGCGAGGTGGCCCGGGCGAGCCTCTACATGGCCGAAGCCTATTCCGGCCGCTTCCGTCTGAGCCGCCAGCAGCGCCAGCTCTTCGAGGCCTGGGACCGGCAGTTCCCCGTGACGGAGTGGGAGTGCACGAGAGCCCGCCGCATTGAAAGGATCCAGGGCAACGTCAATCCCTTTGTCCGGGACCCCTGCGTCCGGGCCGGCATGTACTAGTCCGCACAGCGATCTTTTCCGCTTCCGGGCCGGTTCTCCCCGGCCCGGAAGCCTTTCCCGAGACAGGAAGACGATCATGGAAGAACTCGCCGTCACGACCCACGCGCGCTGTGAACTTCTGGAACTGGACGACAGACTGCGGGAATTCCTTGCCCGCCATGCCGAAAAAGGCTGGACCGACGGTTTTCTCTGCGTCTACTCGCCCCACACCACCTGCGCCGTCACCATCAACGAGGGCTACGACCCGGACGTGCGCAGGGACATCACGGCCTTTCTGGGGAAGCTGATCCCGCAGGACTGGGGCTTCAGGCACATCGAGGGCAATTCCGACGCCCACATCAAGACCGCCCTCCTGGGCGCGCACTGTCTCGTGCCGGTGCAGGGCGGACGCCTCGCCCTGGGCCGCTGGCAGACGGTCTATCTCTGCGAGTTCGACGGTCCCAGGCGCCGCAGCCTCAGGCTTTCCTTTCTGAAGGCCGAATAGACGTTTTCAGACGCGGCGGAAGAGGCTCAGGTATTCCTGGTTGCCCTTGGGGCCGCGGATGGCCGCCGGCAGCACCCTGACAAGCTCGAGCCCCAGTTCTTCTCCGGCAAAGCGCACCACCTTGTCCACGGCCGCCTGCCGGGCTTCCTCGCTGCGCACCACGCCCCTGTCCGTCTGCCCGGGCCCCAGCTCAAACTGCGGCTTGATGAGGGCGGCCGCGAGGCCTCCTTTTCTGAGCCACTGCAGGCAGGGCGGCAGGATGAGGGTGAGGGAGATGAAGGAAACGTCCGCCACCACCAGGTCCACGGGCTCGGGAATGAGATCGGCCCGGGCCGTGCGGAGGTTGACGCCTTCCAGGCTGATCACTCTGGGGTCGCGTTTCAGCTTTTCGTGGAGCTGACAGCGGCCCACGTCCACGGCGTAGACCCTGGCCGCTCCGCGCTGGAGCAGGCAGTCCGTGAAACCGCCGGTGGAGGCCCCGGCGTCCAGGCAGACCAGACCCGTCACGTCCAGAGCTTCGGCCTCCAGAATGGTGAGCAGCTTGTAGGCCCCGCGGCTTACATACTGTTCCTGTCCCGTGAGCCCGAAACGGGCGTCCACGGGAAAAAGACGGCCCGGCTTGTCCACGAGGACGGGCAGTGCCCGGCTGCCTTCAGGAGGCAGGATCCGCACCTGGCCCGCCATGATGAGGCGCCGCGCCTGTTCCCGGCTTTCTGAAAGGCCCTGCTCGTGAACCAGCTGATCGGCCCGTGCTTTGCTGACGCGTTTTGCCATGGCTCTTTTGTAGCCCCCGGGGACGGGCGGGCGCAAGATGTCCCCGGGCGGGCCGAGCGTCCGGCCGCGGAACGGGGTGGCGCCTGCGCTTCCCGGCATGGCCTCGCGCCCGGAGCATTGAGTGCCGGAAAGACCTTCAGAAGGCGCTCATGCGGCTGGAAAAAAGCCGCTGAAAAGAGCAGCGCCGCGGCGCAGCCCCCTCCGGCATGCATGAAAGCGGCCTGACTGCGCCGGGATGACAAAAAGCGAGGGGAAATGACAAAAAGCAGCCGATCAGGGCGATGGTGGCTCTGGGAGAAACTGCCTGCACCCGGGCGGAGACGTGGAAAAGGACAGGCAAAAGGCAGCTGAGTCCTGTGAAAAAGCCTCCGCGCAGGGAGTGGCGTGTCGTCGGCAGGGCCCGGTGAAATCTTCACCCCCGGGGAAGAATAGAGAAAGGGCAGACAACACAGTGAAAAAGCAGTGAAACGGGGAAACCGGCAGGCAGACGCAGGACCTGCCGGCATGCCTGAAAACGGGCCGGCGTGAAAAAGGATGTCTGGAACGCCGCGGAGTCTCTGGGAAAAGCCTCTGCGGAAACTGTCCGACTGCTCTGAAGGGATCGGGCCGCCGGTGCATGGACGGCAAGGACGTACCTCGGGATTTCCGGAAAGCCATGGAATGCCGGGAAAAGGTGTGAAAAACGGAGTCGATGAGGCTGGGGCGAAAGACAATCCCGGCCTCGCCCGTGTGCAGCCTGAAGCGTTCAGCTGAAATCCGGAGGAGAAGAGGGAGTCCCTTTTCCCGGCAGGAGCGGACCCGGTCGCCGGCGGCGGTTTTCAGGGGACGCTTCCGCGCCCGGAAGCTCTGGTGCAGAGCGGCACAGAGGCGCTTTGCCTTCCACCCTTCGCCGGTGAGGGTGGAGAGCCGACGGCCCGCAGCCTGGCGGACGCGTCCGGATTGTCGTCTGAGAGGCGACAACAGGCGTTCGGAATTTTTGTAAAGAGGAGCCGTCAGATCCTGCATCAGGAGGCGCTCCCATGAAAATCTGCTGATTGTGGTTCCGGCTTGGAGTGCAGGCCGCGGAATTTCCGGAGGAAGGGGACCGATTCGCACGGCACCCCGGGAAAGTGAGCATTGCCTGATTTCAGCACTGAAGAGCGTTGCCTTCCGCTTCCGCGGCGCGTGCAGGGGGGCTCGTTCTCTGTCGCCCATTGCACAGGCTTTCGAGGGTTCCGAGCCGCCAGGACTGATCTCCCCCTCGGGGTTGCGCGCGTCCCGTCCCGCCTGGTCGCCTTGCCTTTTCCCGTCACCGGGGCAGACCCCCTGAAAGAAAAACCGTTCTGACTGCCGGCTCCCCGTCGCCTGACATCGGACAGATCCTCCTGAGTCCTGAGCGGAGGCCGTGTCCGAAGAAAAAGCAGGTGCGGCGGCGGTTTCCGGCTGAAGCGGCGCTTTTTGCGAATTTCTCAACCGTGATTCCGGGTTTCCACGAGTGCTTTTTGTCCAGAAACATCGGCTGACAGCGAGGTTGGAAATGCGTTTTCTTATATCCCTCTATTTGTTAGCAGGGATTCTGCAGTTTGCTGCGATGTATACGTTTTTCAGGGAAGTATGGGGATTGGGTATTATTTTTTCTCCGCTTCTTTGCCTGTTTTCCACCTATATCCCCTTTGTTGGATTGATTGGAGGAATATATGCAGCGACAGAAATATGGCAATGGAGCTGGCTGCAGGCAGCAGCTCTTTTTGCAACTCCGTATATAATTGGAATAATTTATTGTATCTTCTTTTATGAAAAATAGTATTTTCTTTTAAATTCAAAATATTGATTTGATCTGTCTGTATACCGGAAGAAGGATCACTTCTTCCATGCTGAAGCGGATACTGTCATTCTCCGTGTCGTGTTTGCAGATAAATATTAAAGATGCATGATAAGATTTGCGGCATTCTGACCGCGAGATGTGCTTCAATGACTGTCCGGCTGGGAAACAGCTGTCCTCGGAAGTCATGGATCTTCCAACGGCGCACGGAGCCGGGCGGGGGAAGCGGAAACACTTCTTCCTCCCGTGAAAGGGCGTGACGGTTCCCCCTTTTTTTAGAGGACGCTGCGGGGCAGGACTCTCACTGCCGGTCAGGACGCTTCAAGGGCAGTGCGCAACGAAAAGAGGCGGCACGGGGCCGCCTCAGGAGTCTCAGGGAGAAAAACTGTCAGAGGGCTGGAATATCGTTCGCAAGCCCGGGCAGGGCACTGAAGAGGGACTCAGCATTCTCCATGTCCGAAGGTCCGGTAGTCGCTGAACGGAAACTTTGATCTGCGGATTCCATCCTCTGAAAAAAGATGGTGATTTGTGTATTGGAAATCAAAAGACATGGAGACAGCTTGTGAAAGCAGGAAGGAGTATTTCTATTTGTCCATAAATTTTACAATATAGCTTATTAAAATAAAACAATTTATTTTCTATATTGTTAATTATTAAAATTTTATATAAGTTTAATTACGGTGTTATACAGTTTATATAGCTCCTGAGTTACTTTGTTTTCCACAGATTGAGAAGTGAAATCCTCAAGTTCCATTGTAATTTCTTTCCACAATAAGAAAATTTTTCCTTGCCGGGTGAATCCGTATGTGTCCCCTGCCGCTTTTTCAAGCATTTTCTCTCCTTCACTTAATGTTCTCCATTGCCCGCGTGCCTGTATATAAATATCGAAAA
>CAZFTQ010000007.1:0-55235 GCA_964522365.1 uncultured Desulfovibrio sp.
TGACTTGACGGATGTTTTCACTATGTGGTAAGGAAATTAACCGACAGAACATCTGTTGAAAAAGATTAACTGTGTCCAGCCAGGACGCAAAGCGGAGAGTCTGACGAAAGAAAAGAACATGTCACCTTTTCCAGTAAGATGGACAAGGTGATTTTTTGATCTTCAATAAGATTTCTGTACTTGAAAAAAGAGATCTTTCAATTGAGATATTGAAAAATATGGCATTATCCTTTCTAAATCACAGAATATGCCTGGGAAAAGCACAGATGCCCCTATTTCTGACTGCTCTGTCAATCAGCAGTTCAAAAAACTGACAAAGATTGACGCCATGAAGATGGTGATTGTTACGCGGATCTCTGGAGGAGAATCCTGATACGACACTTTTGCAACAGGGGATCAATATCTCAAACTCAGAAAGAAGAAAGAGAGCTCCTGTTGAGAGGAAGAAGGAAGACGAATCCGGGAAAGTTCTCTGACACATAGCCCCCCCCCGGAAATACGGCGTTGCAGAGGAGCTTGTCCGGACCGATGTCTCCGGAATCCGGCACTGAAAAAGCCGACGTTTCGGAGAAACGCGGCCCTCTCTCCAGCAAAAGCAGTCCCGTGAAGGAGAGTAGCTTCACTCCCCGCAGCCGTACTCTCCGGGAACCCGATGCCGGTCCACTGCCCCCCTTCACTGCGGGGATTTTCCGGTTTGCACGTGCAGAAATTCTGCGCAGGAGAAAAAGCGGCAGCAGAGTCCGGCGATTGTCCCGGATCTGACAGCGGAGCATTGCCTCTCCCAAGCCGGCCCAGCGGCGATCTCGGCTGCAACCCGAAAACATGAGGCACGCGCCCTGTCGCCCGGTGACTGCCTCACCGAACCCCCAAGGCATTCCCTTCATCGGAAGAAGAATGTCTCAGATGCCGGCAGGCTCTCATTACCCTTGCCTCAGAAGGCCGAACCCGGACAGCAAAAACCGCACAACCCCGTGAGGGGACGCAAAAAAGCAAGTACGGCGGCAACTTATCCTGCATCTGGAAAAAAGATTGCCTTTTTACTGAAAAAGATAGAGGTAATGCCGAAACGGTTGCGATGATACCTTTTCAGTGCCGGACACTGCTGTTTCCTCCCCCTGTCCGGGCTGTCCGGTTTAACAGATCTCCGCATATCTTCGCACTGTCCGGCACAACGAAGGACAATTTTCCTGAAGTCCGCTTTTTTTGCCGCTTCGCAATGAACAATGCCCCCTGAGGGCATTCTGATATACCAGACATATCTGGTTTCTGTCATCTGGTTTATTCAATCTGTTTCTCATCAATTGATTTATTCTGGAGGAATGAGATAATCAGAAAATAAAGAATCTTTCTATTTCATTTTATGTCAAACATGTTGTGATATGTCTGTTTTCATTCACATATGATGTCTTGACATCATGTCTGTCGGCAATCAGGAGAGGTATACCATGAGAGAAGGACTGAAACCTTTGTTTTCACCTTTCAAGATTAAAAATCTTGAAATAAAAAACAGATTTTTCATGCCCCCGATGGCTCTGACCTGTGAATGCGATGAGCATGGAGCGTATTCTGAAACCACGATTGAATACTATGCCAAACGGGCGCAGGGCGGAACCGGTTTAATCATAACCGGCGCGAACTGGGCGGATAATATTGTTGAACCCCACGGTGTCTGCACTTTCCCCACTCCCAATGACATGCCCAATCGCTGGATGCGCAAGGCGAAGGAACTGTGCGATCGGGTTCATGCTTTCGATACCAGAATCGTCCTGCAGGTCACGGCCGGTCTTGGAAGAAGCGCATTGCCGTCCATTGTGGAAGCGAAAAATTTTGTTGCGCCTTCGCCGACGACCAATCGCTGGATTGACAAACCTTGCCGTGAACTGCTTACGGAAGAAGTGGAGCAGATAGTAAAGGAATTCGGTCAGGCGGCTGAACTGGCTGTCATGGCAGGCTTTGACGGCATCGAAGTCCACGCGGTGCATGAAGGCTATCTGCTTGACTGTTTTACAATGTCTTTCTTCAATCAAAGAAAAGACAAGTATGGCGGCGATTTGAGAGGCAGACTCACTTTCCCTCTGGAAATTTTGCAGGAAATCAGAAAAAAGGTGGGCGACGACTATCCCGTCGGCCTCAGATACTCCATCAAGTCTTACATAAAAGATCTGCGGAAAGGAATTGTTCCCGGAGAGGATTGCGAAGAAAAGGGCCGTGACATTGATGAGGCCCTGGAAGCAGCGAAGATTCTGCAGGATGCGGGCTACGACTGGTTCGACGCGGACGCGGGGTCCTATGATGCCTGGTACTGGGCTCATCCACCCATGTATTTCCGCAAAGGCGTGTATCTTGACCTGTGCCGGGAACTCAAAAAAGTGTCCAGAATCCCGCTTCTGGTATGCGGCAGAATGGATGATCCCGAAATTATGGTCAAAGCCTACGATGAAGGCTTAATCGACATGGTGGGTCTCGGTCGTCCTCTTCTGGCGGACCCGGAATACACCAACAAGCTGAAAGCCGGCAGAGAAGATGAGATTCGGCCTTGCCTTGGCTGTCAGGACGGATGCTTCGGACGTCTGGTTCGTCACGGCATAGCGAGCTGCGCCGTCAATCCGGAATGCGGCCGTGAAATGTATGTCGGCATCAGGAAATCTGACGTCAAGAAAAATGTTGTCATTGTCGGCGGTGGCCCTGCCGGTCTGGAAGCTGCCAGAGTTTCCGCTCTGAGAGGACATTCCGTCACGCTTCTTGAAGCCGGCTCTGGACTTGGCGGAGCGCTGCGTCTTGGCGGAGTGCCCGACTTCAAGGTGGATGATCGCCGTCTGATCGCGTATTATGAAAATCAGATGAAGAAGCTTGGCGTCAATGTCAGGCTCAATACAGTGGCGGACAAGGCGCTCATAGACTCGCTGAATCCGGACGTTCTGCTTCTTGCCGAAGGCTCAACTCCCATTGTGCCGAAAATTCCCGGCATTGAAAAAGCTCCCCTGGCACAGGACATCCTGTCGGGCAAGGTCGAGGCCGGAAACAATGTCGCCATTGTCGGCGGAGGTCTCGTAGGCTGCGAACTGGCGCTGCACCTTTCCCAGCACGGCAGGAAAGTGACGATCATCGAGGCGCTGGACGACGTCCTGTCCAGCGGCAAGTTCAGAATGGCGCCTCCCAACGAGGCCATGCTCAGAGAACTGCTCGCTTTTCACGGCGTCAGGATTCTTACGGGCACGAAACTCGCCGAAGTCGGCGACAAGGGCCTCGTCGTGGAAGATGCTTCGGGGACCAGAGAACTTGAGGTGGATCAGACCATCATCGCGATTGGCTACAGAGCCAGAACAACTCTGTTTGATGCCCTGCAGGCCGAGTACCCCATCGTCTACAAGCTCGGTGATTCCCGGCAGGTGAGCAACATAATGCACGCCGTGTGGGATGGATATGAGGTGGCAAGAAACCTTTAGCTGAATAATCTGACACTGCTAAGGCCCGGTATTTCCGTACCGGGCCTTTTTCTGTCTGGCGACCCCCGCTTTGAAGAGTCCGGCCATGCCCGGGGATCACAGGGGGGGGATGTCAGCCTTTCCTCCCTCTCTTCGGCAGCCCTGTCCAGGCGATTCCTGGCGGGCGTCAGCAGGAGAGCGGAGAAAATTCCTCCGGCGGCCGCCGTCGGAGGACCTGTTTTTCCAGTCTTTCGGAAACCTGGAGGAGGTTGCCTCTCCTGCCCTGTCAGTAGACGGCGCAGACAGACGCCCGCAAAGGTTCTGCCGGGAGAAGCTGCGTCTTCCGTCATGGAACGGAGCGGGCGGCCGGAGAACGGAATATGCCCGCCGATGGCAGGACCGCCCGGTTCCCGTTCCCGGGAAAAGCCGGGCCCATCCGGCTTCTGCCCCAGGGCATGCGGGCAGACGGGGCCCCGGCGACGGCGTGTCTCTGCCTGCCTGAAACGATCACGGCAGCGGCAAACTTGGCAGTGTTCCAGAAAAACGCTAAGCTGACTTCCGTTTTTTCACAAAGGCCCGGGCTTTTTCGCTCCTCTGATCTTTCCGCCGCAGGCCGAGGCCCCCAGGCACGGTTTCTGCGCAAGGACAGGCATGCCTTCCCCCCTTTCAGCCACCCCAGCAGGCCAGGACTATGTCTTTCCGCTGAGCTTCCCGGCTGAGCAGCGCCGCCAGGTGCTGCGCGGCGTCTTCTGGCTCGCCGTCACCTGTCTCCTGGCCTTCGCGCTGCGCATGCTGGAGTGGCCCTCCTGGAACGACCCGGAATTCCGTCTCGGCGATGAATGGCTGCTCGCCACCCACGACGCCTACCACTGGGTGGCAGGCGCCGAGGGCTTCAGCTTCGGGGCCGGACACCCCATGTCCGAGATGCTCCGCCTCATGGCCAGGGCCCTCGGCACCTATCCGGCTGCCGTGGCCTTCTGGTTCCCGCCCGTTCTCGCGAGCTTCGTGGCGGGCATCGTGGCCGCCTGGGGCTGGGCTCTGGGAAGCCTCGAGGCCGGCGTGGCCGCCGGTCTGCTCACCTGTCTCGCTCCCGGCTTTCTGGCGCGGACCCTGCTCGGCTTCTACGACACGGACCTCGTCACCCTCTTCTTCCCTCTCTTCATGACCCTGGCCCCCATGTGCTGGGTCATGCGCTACATGCTCGCCCCCGAGCACCTGCTGCGCCGTCTGGCCGCCTGGCCCAGACTTTCCTTCTTCCGCAGACTCTTCGGCGATCCCCTCCATGTGCCCCGCCTGGGCAATCCCCTGCGCTGGCAGTGGGTGGCGGCTCTGGGCGTCTCGGGCCTCATCTCCTGGTGGACCCAGGAATGGCACTCGGTCTTCCCCTATCTCATCCGCTACAACGCCGCCCTCCTCTGCGGTCTCTGCCTCTGCCTGGCGCCTCCGGGTCGCCGCCACCTCCTGCTGGCCGGCGCCCTCTCCTATGTCCTGCCCGGCCTGGCCGGCCCGCCGGGCCTGGCCATGAGCGTGGTGCTCCTCCTCGTGGTGGGGCGCAGGCCCCAGCTGCGGCGCCTGCTCACGGACTGGCGCGTGCTTCTCATCCTCTGGCTCGTGGTGGGCTGGCTCATGCTCCGCGGCGAGATCCTGACCACCATCATCAACCACGCGAACGCCTATCTCAAGCACGCGGCGGACACCCACCAGGGAGGCGGCATAGCCCTGGGCTATCCGCCTCTCGCCCAGTCCATCATCGAGGTGCAGGATCTGCCCCTCTCAGCCGTGCTCTCCTACTTCCATCCCTGGATGGAAGCCTCTCTTCTGGGACTCGCGGGCTTTCTGGTCCTCGTCTACCTGCGCCCGGGCGCCCTCTTCCTCCTGCCCCTGGCCGTTCTGGGCGTGCTGAGCACCCGCCTCGGCGGCCGCATGGTCATGTTCGGAGCGCCCGTGGCGGCCCTGGGCCTGGCGATCCCCATGTTCTGGCTGCTCAGGCGTCTTCTGCCCGAGCGCCTGCGCTCCTCCACCGGCATCATCACGAGCCTGCTCCTCACCCTGGCCCTCATCGCGCCCTTCACGGATCTCATTCCGGCCATGAGCCAGGGCCCCATGATCAACCGCCGCCACGCCGAAGCCCTCACGCGGCTGCGCAGCATGGCGCCCAAAGACGCCATGATCTGGCTCTGGTGGGACTGGGGCTACGCCGAGCACCACTTCGGAGGAAGGCCCGCCATCGCCGACGGCGCCCAGCACGCCGGCCCCTCCCTCTCCCTGCCGGCCTGCGTCTTTGCCACGGACAATCCCCGCTTTGCCAGACAGCTCATCCGCTACACCTCGGAAAAGGGCAATGTCCCGGGCGAGGTCTTCGCCGGCCTGGACGCGGCGGGCGCGGAAGCCCTTCTGGACAGGCTGCGCTCGCCGGACACGCCCCTCATCAAGGGCGAGGGCCGGCAGTTCCTGGTGGTGAGCTACGAGATGCTGCGTCTGGGCTTCTGGATCAGCCACTACGGCAGCTGGAACTTCCTCACCGGCAAGGCGGACGCCGGCGCCCTCTCCATCGTCACCCAGGCCCTGGGCTACCAGCTGGAGAGCGGCCTCGTGCAGCTGGAGGGCTCGGCCTCCTCCATCGCGCCGGCCTCCATCAATGTCTTTGAGGAAACCGGCCTGACCTGCCGCAACTATGTCCAGGAATGGGTGGACCGCCACCCCGGCGCCTCGGACGAGGAGCGCCAGGCCTTTCTGGCGGGCCGGCGCAACGTCAACTTCTTCTTCAACCGGGTCACCGGGGAAAAGCTCGCCATGGACGCCAGACTCTACAATTCCCTCATGACCCAGCTTCTCCTGGCCGATCCCCAGGATCCCCGCTTCGCTCCCTATTTCCGGCTCGTCTATGACAATGTCTTCGCCCGGGTCTACGAAGTGCGCTGAGGGCTCAGTGGTGGTAGGGCACCCGGCAGCGGATGCACTCGGCCCGGTAGAGCTGCTCCAGGAGCAGCACCCGGGCGAGCTCATGGGGGAGCGTGAGCGCCGAAAGGCGCCAGAGAAAGTCCGCCCTGTCCCGCAGGGCCTGGCTGAGGCCGTAAGGCCCGCCCAGCAGAAAGGCCGTGTGCCCCTGTCCCTGGGCGTCCCACTTCTCAAGGCTCTCCGCCAGCCCGGGCGAGGTCAGATCCTTTCCCCGCTCGTCCAGCACGATGAGCCTGTCCTGGGGAGCCAGGGCGGCCAGAAGGCGGGCGCTTTCAATCTCCCGGCGCCTCTCGGGTTCAGCCTGGCTTTCCGCGTCCTTCACTTCCGTCACTTCCAGGTTCCGGAAGCGGCCGAGCCGCTTTTCGTAGAGGCTGCAGGCCTCCTTCCAGTGCGGGGTCCGGACGCGTCCCACACAGACCAGCCGCAGCGCTTTGGCACGCATGACCCTTTCTCCCCCCGGGACTGACCCGGCTCTTTCCGCGGCCGCGGACCTGCTCAGGCAGGGCCGCCTTGTCGTCATTCCCACGGAAACCTATTTCGGGCTGGCCGCGGACGCCCTGAGCGCCCGCGCCGTGGCCTCCATCTATCAGGCCAAGGGCCGTTCGGCAACGAAGCCCCTGCCCCTCATCGCGGCATCCAGGGCCATGGCCGAAGCCTTCTGCGATCTCTCCGGCGTGCCCGGATGTCTCGCCGCCTTCTGGCCGGGCCCCCTCACCCTGGTGCTCCCTGCCAGAGCTCCCTTTCCCGCTCCCCTGCTGGACGCCCGCGGCTGCGTGGCCCTGCGCGTGCCGGGGCATCCCGCCGCCCGCGCCCTGTCCGCCCTGCTCGGAAAGCCCCTCACGGCCACTTCGGCCAATCTGCAGCACGGAGAGCCCGTGACGCGGGCCGGCGATCTTGTCCCCGATCTCCTCGCCCGCACGGGCATGGTCCTCGATCTGCCCCCGGCGCCCGCCGGCGGCGCCCCTTCCACCATCCTCTCCTTTCCGGAGCCGGGCAGGGCCAGGCTCCACCGGGAAGGAGCCGTCTCCCGGCGCAGGCTGGCTCAGGCAGGCCTGCGCTTCACCGACGACCCGGGCCCTTCCGGTGCCCGGAAGGCCTGATCCGCGAGTCCCGACTTGATCAAATACCTCTCCTGTCCCGCCTGCGGCGGCAAGGTGCCGGTCTACGCCAACCCCTCGCCCACGGCGGACATTCTCATCCATGAGCCCGGTCTGGGCGTCGTCATCATCGAGCGGAGGAACATCCCCCTCGGCTTCGCCCTGCCCGGCGGCTTCGTGGACGAAGGCGAGTGGCTGGAGCACACGGCCATCCGCGAGGCCATGGAAGAAACCTCCCTGCCCATCCGTCTCACGGGCATTCTGGGCATCTATTCCCGGCCCGACCGCGACCCCCGCTGGCACACCCTCACCACGGTCTTCACGGCCCGCACGCCTTCTCCGGAACTTCTCCGGGCGGGCGACGACGCGGGCGCCGCCGCCTGGCGCGATCCCATGAACCCGCCGGAGCCTCTCTGCTTCGACCATGCGCGGGTGCTGGCCGACTTCCGCGATGTTCTCGCGGGCAGGCGCCCCCTGGGCGCCCTCTCCACGGAGTGGCTCGCCACGGAAGAAGGCCTCGCCAACACGGCTCTCATGCCCCTGCAGAGCCCCTTCTAGACCGCGCCGTCCCCCTTTTTTTTTCCGGAGTTCACCGCATGAAAACGGCCATCCTCCAGTGCAATCCCGTCACGGGCGACATCGCCGGCAATCTCGAGCGCATCTCCATGGCCGTGCGCCGGGCCGGCCGGGTGGACCTCTGCGTCACGCCCGAGCTCGCCCTCTCCGGCGTCGCCCCGGGCGATTTTCTCTCCCAGAACGACTTTGTGGAGGGCTGCCGCCGGGGCCTGGACATTCTGGCCGCCCGCTTTGTGGGAGGCCCGGACCTGCTCATCGGGGCGCCCGTGGTCAGCGTCTACAACGCGAGACTTCTGAGCAACGCCGCCGTGCACATCAGCGGCGGCCAGTGGGACGTGGTCTCCCGCAAGATCCGGCCCGAAGATTCCGTGGACGCCGACACCCGCTTCTACGACCGGGGCGTCTCCTGCGGCATCATGACCGTGGGCGGCTGGCGCCTGGGCGTGGTCCTCTGCGAGGACGATGAAAGCTTCTGGAACATCCAGGGCATGGGCTACCAGCCCCTCACGGACCTCATTTCACGGGGCGTGGACGCCATCATCCACATGAAGGCCTCCCCCTATGTCATCGGCCGCCGGGCCGATGTGGAGGCCATGCTCACCCATGTGGCCGCGCGACACCACATCCATCTGCTCTCGGTCAATCTGGTGGGCGGCAACGGCGGCCTGGTCTACGGCGGCCAGAGCCTGGCGCTGGATCCCACGGGGGCGGTCTACGCCCGCGGCAGGGCCTTCGCTGAAGACGACATCATCGTGGACATGGCCACCGGCAAGGCGCCCGTGGCCTCGGTGGGCAAAGTCTGGCAGGAAAACGTCTTTGACGCCCTGGTGCTGGGCACCAGGGACTTCGTGCGCAAAAGCGGCTACGAGCGCGCCGCCGTGGCCGTCACGGGCGGCATCGACTCGGGTCTCGTGCTCGCCGTCGCCGTGGAGGCCCTGAGCGCCCGCAATGTGGCGGCCTTCCTCCTGACCTCGGAGGACACCACCGAGGAAGCCACGCAGGGCGCCAGACAGCTCGCGGCCAACCTGGGACTCACCGTCTCGGCCGTCCCGGTGGACCAGGTGCTGGACGCCATGCGCCGCACCCTCCCCGCTCCGGCCGACGGCGCGGGGCCGCAGCTGCTCTCGGACCTGAGAGCCAGGGTGCGGGGCACCCTGCTGAGCAGTCTCGCGGCCGGCCAGCGGGCCCTGGTCCTGAGCCCCGTCAACAAGAGCGAGAGCGCCATGGGCTTCTGCACCCTGAGCGGCGACACGGTGGGCGCATTGAGCGTGGTGGGCGATCTCACCAAGACCCAGGTCCACGCCGTGGCCGAATGGCTCAACACGGCGAGGGGCGGCCACCTCTTCCCGGCCTCGGTGCTCAGAAAACCCCACCCGTCCGCGGGCCGCGGCAAGGCCTCCAGGCAGAGCAGCGCGGCCTCTCTGCCCTACGCCGAGCTCGACCCCGTGCTGGACGCGCTGCTCTCCGCCGAGCCCAGACGCCGCGCCGAGCGGCTCCACGCCAGGCAGGACGATGTGCGATCCCGGGTTTTCGCCATGGAATTCAAGCGCCGGCAGGCTCCCAGGGCCCTCTGCGTGAGCGGCCGGCCTTTCGTGAGCGCCTGGACAGTGCCCCTGGCAGGCCGCTTCAGGCTGCCCTGAAATTCTTTCCCGCGTCCTGATTCTCTCCGCCTTTCCTCCGTCATTCCGGCAGGAAACCTCTCCCTGTCTCCCATCCGTTCCCCGGCCGGGGCTTGAAGAGAAGGCGTGAAAGGGCTATTCTCAGGCGGATTCTTCCCCATTCCCCTCGGAGGTTGTTCACATGGCTGAAGCTCCACAAAGAAATCTGGCGATGGATATCGTGCGCGTCACTGAGGCTGCGGCCCTGGCTTCCGCACGCTGGCTCGGGCGCGGCAACAAGGAAGCGGGTGACGGAGCGGCTGTGAAAGCCATGCGCAACAGCTTCTCCACCGTGCATGTCGACGGCACCGTCATCATCGGCGAAGGCGCCAAGGACAAGGCGCCCATGCTCTACAGCGGCGAAAAAGTGGGCACCGGCGACGGTCCCAAGCTGGACGTGGCCGTGGATCCCGTGGAAGGCACCAACCTGCTTGCCTACGGCCGTCCCAACGCCCTCTCGGTGGTGGGCATCGCCCCCAGCGGCTCCATGTTCAATCTGGAGCACTCCTACTACATGCAGAAAATCGTCGTCGGCGCCCGGGCCAAGGGCGTCATCGATCTGGACGCGCCCGTGCGCGTCAATCTGGAGCGCGTGGCCAAAGCGCTCGGCAAGGCCGTCCGCGACCTGGTCATCTTCGTGCTGGACAAGCCGAGACACGCCCGCCTCATTGAAGATATCCGCACCACCGGCGCCCGCATCCAGCTGGCCACCGACGGCGATGTGTCCGGCGCCCTCATGGCGGCCGATCCCCGCAGCGACGTGGACCTGCTCATGGGCACCGGCGGCACGCCGGAGGGCATCATCTCCGCCTGCGCCGTCAAGGGCATGGACGGCGAGATGATCTGCCGTCTGGATCCCCAGTCCTATCCCGAAAAGGAAGCCATCCAGAACGCCGGCTACGACCTGCGTGAAATCTACACCCAGGACACCCTGGTCAGATCCGATGACTGCTTCTTCGCGGCCACCGGCATTTCCGGCGGCGACTTCCTGCGCGGCGTGCGCTATCTTTCCCGCTACACCATCACCCACTCCCTGGTGCTGCGCGGCAAGACGGGCACCATCCGCTATGTGGAGTCCTACCACGACATCGACCGTCTCAACCAGATCAGTACCGTGAAGTACTAGATGCTCAGAATCAGATACATCGCTGCCGCCCTCGTGGCGGCAGCCCTGTTTCTTGCGGCCCCCGCCCAGGCCCGGAAGCAGCCGCAGCCTCAGAACGTTCCGGCCGCGGCCGCAACCCCCGGCCCCGATGATCCCATCTGGCCGGTGCAGAAGACGCGCCGCCTCACGGTCTACGACGGCCAGCCCGACTGCACGGAAGCCGAACTTCTGCACTTCATCAAGGATCTTCCGGACTTCCGCGCCTGGATCCGCAGCCGCGGCGAGCAGGCGAGACCCTTTTTCGCCAACGGCAGGGCGGACTTCCGCTACTCCAGGGACGCGGCGGACTGGGTGACGGCCAGGGGCTGGGATCCCCGGCGCTTCTTCTGTCTCATGGGCCGCACGGCGGCCGCCTTCACGGTGGTGACGGAAGGCCCGGAGACGGCGGCGAAGTACCGGGACATGCCCAGGGTCTCCGAGGCCGAGTGCAGTCTCATCCGCGCGCATCTCGCGGAACTGCTCAAGGCCGGCAGCGACGCGGCTCCTCCGCCCCAGCGCTGAAAAACCGGAAATTTCAGACCTGAACAAAAAAGCGCGCCGGATCCCAGAAAAGGATCCGGCGCGCTGTTTTTTCAGAATATCAGAGGCTTAGTCGGAATTTTTGTCCTTCTTGAGCCAGCTCATCATCTTGCGCATGTCATCGCCCACCTTCTGGAGCTGATGGTCGGCTTCCAGACGGCGGGTGGCCAGGAAGTGGGCCTTGCCGCGGGCCTTCATCTCGCCGATGAAGTTGCCGGCAAAGGTGCCGTCCTGGATGTCCTTGAGGATCTTGCGCATGGCGTTCTTGGTTTCTTCCGTGACGATCTTCGGGCCGGCATGGTAGTCGCCGAACTCGGCCGTGTTGGAAATGGAGTAGCGCATGCGGGCCAGGCCGCCCTCGTAGATGAGGTCGGTGATGAGTTTCATTTCGTGCATGCACTCGAAGAAGGCCATTTCAGGATGGTAGCCGGCTTCCACCAGCACTTCGAAACCGGCGTTGATGAGATGGGAGAGACCGCCGCAGAGCACGGCCTGCTCGCCGAAGAGGTCGGTTTCGGTCTCTTCGCGGAAGGTGGTCTCAATGACGCCGGAGCGGGTGCCGCCGATGCCCTTGGCGTAGGCCAGAGCGTTTTCCCTGGCTTTGCCGGAGGCGTCCTGCTGCACGGCGATGAGATCCGGCACGCCGCCGCCTTCGGTGAAGGTGCGGCGGACCAGATGGCCGGGACCCTTGGGGGCGACCATGCTCACGTCCACATCCTTGGGCGGGACGATCTGCTGGAAGTGGATGTTGAAGCCGTGGGCGAACATGATGGTGTCGCCGGCTTTCAGATGGGGAGCGATGTCGGCCCTGTAGATGTCGGCCTGCACTTCGTCGGGCAGGAGGACCATGATCATGTTGGCCTTTTCGCAGGCCTCGGCCACGCTCATGGGCTCAAAGCCGTGCTGTCTGGCCAGCTCGTAGTTGGGGCCGCCGGGACGCTGGCCGACAATCACGTTCACGCCGGAATCACGGAGGTTGAGCGCGTGGGCATGACCCTGGCTGCCGTACCCGAGAATGGCGACGGTTTTGTCTTTGAGAGCGGAGAGATCGGCATCGCCGTCATAGTAGATTTTCATAGTGGCGCCTTCTTTTGCAAAATGAAGTGGGAGCCCTCTCCAGGTGGAAAGGGCTCCCGACAAAGTAAGAATGTTTTCGTTTTTGTCAAGAGATCCGCGGGGAGCTGAGCTCCCGCGGCGGAAGCTTCAGAGGGTCAGTCCTTGCGGGAGCGGCGCATGGCCACCGAGCCCGTGCGGGCGATTTCCTTGATGCCGAAGCGGTGGAGCAGGCCCACGATGGCGTCGAGCTTTTCGTGGTCGCCCGTGGCCTCGATGGTGATTTCCGTGGGGCTCACGTCCACCACCTTGCAGCGGAAGATGTCCACGGTGCGGAGGATCTCGCCGCGCATGGCGCCTTCCGCCTGGACCTTCACGAACATCATCTCGCGCTCCACAGCGGGGATGTCCGAAAATTCCATGACCTTGATGACGGAGACGATCTTGTGCAGCTGCTTCATGATCTGCTCAAGAATCAGAATGTCGCCGTAGGTCGTGATGGTCATGCGCGAGGTGCCTTCCTCCAGGGAGGGCGCCACATTGAGGGAATAGATGTTGTAGCCTCTGCCGCTGAAAAGACCCACAACGCGGGAAAGCACGCCGGGCTCATTTTCCACGAGCACGGACAGCACATGTCTCTCTTTTTCGTGTTCCATCATTGTCAGGCCTCCTACACCAGCAGCATCTCGTCCAGGGCGGCGCCGGCAGGCACCATGGGATACACGTCCGCCTCGGGCTCGACCACCACGTCGATGATGGCCGGGTTGGGCGAGGCCAGGGCCTTGCGCAGGATGGGCTCAAGCTCCTCTTCGGTGCTGATCCGGTAGCCTTCGGCTCCGTAGGCTTCGGCGAGCTTCACGAAGTCCGGCTGGCCGCGCATGCTCGTGAAGCTGTAATTGTGCTTGTAGAAGAGCTCCTGCCACTGGCGGACCATGCCGAGGTAGCCGTTGTTCAGAATGACGACCTTCACGGGCAGGCGGTTCTGCACGATGGTGGCCATCTCCTGGATGTTCATCTGGATGGAGCCGTCGCCGGCGATGTCAATGACCAGGCGGTCCGGGAAGGCCACCTGGGCGCCCATGGCCGCGGGCAGGCCGTAGCCCATGGTGCCGAGACCGCCGGAGGTCAGGAAGGTTCTGGGGGTGGAGAAGTCATAGAACTGGGCGGCCCACATCTGGTTCTGACCCACTTCCGTGGCCACGATGGCGTCGCCGCCCGTGACCTGGCGCAGGACGGTGACCACATGCTGGGGCTGGAGGAACTTGCCCTTCCTGAACCAGGTGAGGGGCTGTTCCTGCATCCAGGTGTGCAGGGTTTCCAGCCAGGACTTGTGGCGGCCTTCCCAGTCCTCGTCCGCGTACTTGGCATGGAGGATTTCCACCATGCCTTCCATGGCGAGACGGCAGTCGGCCACCACGGGAACGTCCACCTTCACATTCTTGCGGATGGAGGTGGGGTCGATGTCTATGTGCACCACCTTCGCCCTGGGGGCGAAGTTGGAGAGCTTGCCGGTGACGCGGTCGTCAAAGCGGCCGCCCACGCAGATGATGAGATCCGCGTTGTTGAGAGCCATGTTGGCCGTGTAGCTGCCGTGCATGCCCACCATGCCCAGCCAGAGATCGGAATGGGCGGGGAAGCAGCTCAGACCCATGAGCGTGCAGCCCACGGGACAGCGGGTTTCCATGGCAAATTTCGTCAAGACATCGGAGGCGTTGGAGAGGATGACACCGCCGCCGGCCAGGATGACCGGACTGGTGCTGGCCTTGAGAGCCTCCATGGCCTTGCGCAGCTGGTTGTGGTTGGGACGGTAGTTGGGGTTGTAGGAACGGATGAAAAGGGGCTCATCGCTCCATTTAAACTCCGTTTTCGCCAGCTGCACGTCCTTGGGCAGGTCGATGAGCACGGGGCCGGGACGGCCGGTGCGGGCAATGTAGAAGGCTTCCCGGATGGTCTTGGCGAGCTTTGTCACGTCCTTCACCAGATAGTTGTTCTTGGTGCAGGGACGGGTGATGCCCACGGTGTCCACTTCCTGGAAAGCGTCGTTGCCGATGAGGCCGGTGGCCACCTGGCCGGTAATGAGGACTAGAGGAATGGAATCGCAGTAGGCGGTGGCCAGTCCGGTTACGGTGTTGGTGGCGCCGGGGCCGGAGGTTACCAGGGCGACGCCCACCTTGCCGGTGGCGCGGGCATAGCCGTCCGCCGCGTGCAGGGCGCCCTGCTCGTGCCGAACCAGGTAATGGTGCAGCTCAGGGTTCCTGGTCAGTTCATCATAGATGTCGATGATGGCTCCGCCCGGATAGCCGAACAGAACTTCCACGCCTTCCTTCTTGAGAGACTCAAGAAGAATCTGTGCTCCTGTCAATTCCATCACATCTCTCCGTCTTACTGCTCCGCCCGCAATGCGTCGATCCTGTCCGCAAGGCGGGTTTTCGCGTCAAGTTTCTGTTTCTTGAGGTGTCTGAGATTCTGATCCTCAGAGGGAGTCCTGTAGGGCTTGGACTCCAGCTTGTCTACCTGCCTGCTCAGCAGAATGTGTTCTTCCCACAGCGACTTCAAGTCAGGATCCCTGTCGGCGTTGGCCTGAATAAAGTCCAGATCGCGCTGGTCCATGGCGAGCCTCCCATGCAAAAAATAGTGAGTGCCCCTCCCGGGGTCCGCTCAGTTAATCATAAAAAAAGGGTCTTGTACAGAGGTAAATCGCTTTTTGGGCCGTCTCAGAGCCCGTGGGCGATCTGCTGGAGCGATCGGACGACGATGAGGTCGGCCAGCTCCAGCGCAATGACCACCACAAGAGGGGAAAAATCCAGGGGGCCGCGGCCGCGCGTGAAGGGCATTTTCCGCCGCACGAAGTCGAAGCAGGGCTCGGTGAGCTGGCGGAGAAGACGCACGGCCGGATGGTACCGCGGAACGGGCAGAAAGGTGATGACGCAGGCGGCCAGGACAACGAAGATGTAGGCCGTGATGAGCGCGTGGCTCACCACGCAGAGAGCGTCGACGATATTGGCAAGGACAAACATGAGGTCTCCGGAAAGTCAGAAAGGTCAGCGGCCGCCGAGACGGGGCAGAAGCAGCTTCTCGAAGGAGGCGTAGTCCTCCACCCGGAACTCTCCCTCCAGACGGCAGCCCGCGCCGAAGGCGGCGAAGGGGATGCCGGCGGCCTCGGCGGTCCGGCGGTCCACTTCGCTGTCGCCCACGAAGAGAACCTGATCCGCCCGGCAGCGCCAGGCGTCGAGAACGATCCCCGCGCCCTCGGGACTCGGCTTGGGCGGGCAGGAAGAGGCCGTGACCACGGGATCAAAGAAACTCTCCCAGCCGAAATGGCTCAGAACGGGCCGGATGCCGCCGTCCGTGCGGTTGGTGAGCACGGCCAGGCGCAGCCCGTGCCCGCGGAGGAAGTCAATGAAAGCTCCGAAGCCGGGGTAGACGCGCACCAGGGGCATGATGCGCTCCCGGTAGTTCACCACCTCCCGGCCCATGCGCGGAATCTCCGGGTGCAGACGCTCGGGCAGCAGAGCCTTCAGGGCCTGGGTCGAGGTGGCCATGAAGGAATACGCCTCCTGGTCCGGCCGCATGCGGGGCAGGCCGTAATGCTCCAGGATGAGGTTGTAAAACTCCCGGTTGGAGTCCGTGGAGTCGATCATCACCCCGTCGCAGTCAAAGATGAGGCCCTTCAGATCGCGAAGCCGGGGCGCCGTCATGCCCGGCCTCCCGGCAGGAGCAGGCGCACGGGACGCCCGGGATCCGGCAGCCAGACGGAGCCCGGGAGGAGTTCTCCCGCCGGGCGTTCGAGGCCCAGGGCCCCTTCGGCGAGGACCGCGTCGAGAGCCCCGGCAAAGCCGGGCTCCGGGGCGAAGTCCGAACGGAGAGGACAGCCCTCCTCCTCTTCGGAAAGGGCACCCTCCTCGAGGACGAAGACCGTTTCGGGTCCCGTGAGGGCCAGGGCCGCTTCCAGAAGGACCATGAGGCTGCCGCCGCTCAGGCCCTCCGGGCTCAGGTCGGCGCCCAGGGGCAGGGGACCGGTCTCGAGGACGGGAGTTCCGTCCACATCCCTGGAGAGGCCCTCGCCCAAGCCCTCCACGCCGGCGTTGATGCGGTCCACCAGGACCGCAATCTCGGCCAGCGTCTTCTGCTGGAACCAGTACCAGGCGAGCAGGCGCTGGGCGCGCTCCCGGAGCAGACGCAGGCGCCGGGCGGCAAGCCCGGGATCCGGGCCCGCCAGGGCGCGGATGGCGTCGAGATCGCGGGCCACTTCCGCCTCCCGGCTCTCTCTGGCGCTGGCGAGGAAGGCCTCACCCAGGCCGCTTCCGCCGCGCGTCAGATCGCCGGCGAAACGCTCCAGATCCGCCGCGAAGGCGCCCATTTCCGCCTGGCTCAGAGGGAGATCAGGCGGCGTCCAGGCCTGGTCCAGGGAGTCCGCGGCCAGACGATCGGGGAGCCCCGGCCAGAGCCGGTACACCCCGGGAAGGGTCCAACGGGCGGAAGCGGGGAGAGCGCCCGTGCCGGCCAGGCCGGGCAGCCAGAGGCAGAGAAGGGTTTCCATGCTCGGGTCTCCGGAAACGCCGCGGGACCAGGGGTCCCGGCGGCGGAAAGAGTGCGTTGGCGTGCCGGGCCTTCGGGGAAGGCCCGCTTTTCCCGCAGGCCCCGGGGACTCCTTCCCCGGGACGGGAGAGACGGAAAGGGTGCCTCAGGCGGCGAAGCCGCGTCCGGCGCGGCGGGGACGGCGCTGCGGAGGCATGCCCGCGCGCAGACGGGAGGGCTTGCAGAGTTCGACCACGCTCTTGATGTATTCCTTGCGCTTGCTCAGGAAGAAGGCCAGGGCTCTGGCGAAGTTGCGGCCCACCAGGCCGTCCACCATGAGCTGGCTCACCTCCCGCTCCCGCATGAGCACGAGCTGGGAAAGGGCCAGCACGGTCTTGTCCGCGCTGGTCATGGTGCGGACCATCTGCCGGAAGGCGTCCTGACCGCGCGGCTGATAGTACCAGAGATACATCATGTCCAGGGCGTTGATGATGAAGGTGCGCTCAAGCCGGCGGGCCTCGTCGCCGCCGCGGCCCTTGAGGCCGCCGGGACGGGCCAGGCAGACCAGGGCGTCTTCCCTGGGAAACATGAGCTCCAGATGGGTGTAGGCGTCAAAGACGCTGCGCAGCTTGCTGCGGTAGTCCAGGGACCGGATGCGCCGGTTCATGCGGCTGTCGGCGAAGCCCTCGATGACGGCGGCCACGGTGTCCGAAGCGGTCTTGGAAATGACCGTGGCGCTGGGGATGAGGTAGAAGGCGGGGTCGGCCACATTGAACCAGATGAGGCATTCCCAGAGGAAGCTGTTGTAGACGGCGGCCACGGGAATGGCCAGGAAGGCCCTGAAGAGGTTGCCGATGGCGGCGGTGCGCGGGAAGCCGCGGTAGATGTTGTGGAAGAAGATGTAGAAGCCGTTGACCACATTGATGACGGAGTAGACGAGCAGCGGCTGCTCCACGACCGTCAGGCCGAAGAGATCCTCCAGGAACCAGACACGGACAAAGACCTCCAGAAGCAGGACGCTGATGCCCGTGTACATGAGGGAATCGCAGAGCCGGCTGATGCTGACCTGGTCACGCCAGTGCAGCATGGTGTTGCGGTTGAGGCCGCTGGCGGCCAGCACCATCTGAATGACGTTGCGCACGCCGGTGATGCCGAACCAGATGAAGGTGCCGAACCAGGCCAGGAACCACCAGTCCTGGGTGTAGAGGAAGGAGATGAGCGAGGGAATGAAGCCCAGGAGCACCTTGATCCAGTTGCTCACGCTGCTGTTGAGGTAGTAGATGCCGGGCGAGGCGCCGGCCTCCCTGCGCTCGCTGGCCGGGTTCAGGCTGACAGGACCGCCCAGATTGGCGATGTTGCCCTTGGGCGAGACGCGCATCTCGCCCTTGCTGTAGACCCATTCCTCCGTCTGCTCCTTGCCCAGATTGGCGCAGCCCGGCAGGCCGCGCAGGCTTTTGAGGAAGGTTTCCCAGGGACCGGGGTTTTCCGGCTCCCGGCAGATGGAATGCTTTTCCACATAGGCGAAGACGGGAATGGGGGATTCGAGATTCTGGCTTTCCCTGAGGAAGCGGGCGCTGCGGCGGGGGAGCGTGTCCGTCACCACGAGGCCCATGCCGAAGGAGCGGGAGCGGTTGGCCGAGCCCGTGCCGAGGCGGGTCATGAGGGGCGCGTGGCGGTAGCGCTCCCAGAGGGTGGGCACATCGAAGAGAATGTTCTCAAACTTGAGGGCCCGCTGCTCGTCGCCCGCCTCGTGCATGCCGCGGATCATCTGGCGGATCATCTGCTTGAGACGGGGACCCTGGCCGGTGTTCAGGGCGCGCTGGAGCTCGCCTATCTCATTGATGTCCCGGTGGGCGCCGTCCACCCAGCCGCGCATGGTGAAAAGCTCCAGATGGGTGATGATGCCCTTGGTGTCCCAGAGCAGTTCCATGACGTCTTCCACCGAGAGCCCCGCGGTGCAGAGCACCATGCGGTAGCCTTCCGTCACTCCCTGGAGTTCCCGGAGAAGTTCCAGGGGGGAGAGGCGCATGAGTCTGGGAAGGGTCTCCGCCCCTTCCCGGAAATCCGCGTGAGGGAGTTCCGGATGGACGGCGGGGCTTATCCACTCGTCCTGGATGACGTCCGCGTTGAGAGCGGCGAGCAGGTCTTTCTGGCGGGCCTCCTTCTCGGTGAGCCCCTCCGCCGGGCGGGAAGAGAGTTCCTCCAGACGCTCCTCGATGAGGGGCTGGAGCCGCGCGTGCATGTATTCGGCCAGACGCTCCCGGCTGGCGTGGCCGCGGCCGATGTAGGCCTGAAAATCCTCCGCCGACAGCGGCGGAATGTGCAGGCCGTACTCCTCGGCGTAGCTCTGGAGGAGGTTTTCGTTCCAGAAGGAGATGTTGCGCAGGACGAGATCCCGGATGAAGGAGACCACTTCCCGGCCGTGGGCCGTGAGGCTGGTCATCTTGGGCGAGAGCAGGAAGTCCAGGAAGTCCTGGTCGGAGAGAAAGCCGCGGGGACACCAGAGGAAGCTCACGAGCCGGCCCCGGAAGGGCACGCGGAACTCCAGGCCGATGCGGACATTGATGCCCACGATGGCGGCGGCGCTCAGCACCTCCTGCGCCACCTCGTGGTCCACGCAGTTGTCGTAGACGATGATGAGCTTGCGCAGGCCCTTGATCCAGGCGTCCATGATGAGGTGCGTGGGCGTCTTGCGGCCGCGGGTGTTCATGTCATAGACATGGTCGTCAAAGGCCAGCTGGTTCCATTCCTCCGACATTTCGGGGAGATGATAGCGTTTGAGGAGCCTGCGCACGATGCGCGGGGTGCCCTGGGCGGCGGCGAGGAAGTCGTGGACCAGCATGAGCTGCTGTTCCTTGTCGCCGTAGGCCCGCACGATGCCCTTCATGATCTGCATGAGGACGCGGGCCGTGTTGCGGCGCAGGGCCGTGTGAGCGCTGTTGAGCACCTCGTCGTAGAGAATTTTCAGGCCCTGCAGGCGATCTCTGGCCTGGGTCCGTCCGGTTTCCAGATTGTGAAGCAGGTTGACCACGGCGTAGGCCATGCGGGCCGCCGGCGTGTCCACAAGTTCCTTGATGCCGTGCGGATGCAGACCGGCATCCGTGGGAACGTCGATGGTCTGCGCCCTGCCCTGGAGCACCCGATTGACAAGCTGCAGGATATCGGTATCCCTGCTGTCGAAGTACATGCCTCTGGACTGCACCTTGGTCCTCCCCTCTCCGCCAGGAACCTCTGAGGGCTGCGCCCGTCAGCCGGCGGCTTTTTTTGCAGACATTTTTGCAATCATATCTTTTTTGTGGGAAACTTGCCAGTGGCTTTTCAGGCCGAAAAAGCGGCAATCCCGCCGCTTCCGCGGCCCGTCCGTCCTTCCCGGAGGATTCCCGTGTCCGCTTCCCTCAGCTTCTCCCGCGGGACCGCGCCCGCCTTCCTCTTCACTCTCTGCGCGCTGCTTTTCCTGACATTCTCAGGACTTGCCGTCCATCCGGCCGCGGCGGCTCCCCTGCGCGTGACGCTCCTTCTGGAAGCGGACTGCGGCGGAGGCCCCGGCCCCCAGCTCAAAGAGGGACTGCGGCAGGCGGAGGCCGCAGGCGGCATCGAGGCCAGGGTGCTGACGGCGCCCGCGGCAGGCGATCAGACGGCGGTCTTCCGGCGGGCGGCCGAAGAAAGCGATCTGGTCCTGGTGGCCGAAGCGGGCCTGCACGCGGTGCTCAGGGACAACGCCGGCGACTTTCCGAAGGTTTCCTTCGGCTGCATTGACACGGGCGTCCGGGGACTTCGGGCCGCCAACATCCTCTCCGTCACTTTTGCCGACGCCCAGGCGGCCTTTCTGGCCGGAGCGGCCTCCGCCCTGCTCCTCGAGCCGGGCCGGAAGCTCGCCTGGCTGGAAGACGCGGCCACGCCCGCGGGCGACACCATGCTGGCCGCCTTCATCGCCGGCGGTCAGGTCACGCTGCCCGGGCTGCGCGTCCTGCGCAGGACCCTGGGACCCGAAAGCGGCCGCGAGGCCCTCGAGGCGCTGGCGGCCCAGGGGGCCGGCGTGGCCGTCTTCAGCGCGGGCTGCAGGACCGGGGAGCTTTTCGAAAGCCTTCCGGGGAGCCCCCTTCTCGCCGTGGGGCTGAACCGGGATCAGTCGGCCCTGGCGCCCGGCAGGGTGCCCTTTTCCATCGTGAAGCGCTTTGACCTGGCCGTGCGGGAAATCATCGCCCGCAGGCTGGACGGCAGCTTCAGGGGCAGGGAAATCCTGGTCTGGGACATGGCCGGAGGCAAGGTGGATCTGGCCGTGGACAAGGCCGCCCTCAGGGGACGGCCGGCGGCCGGGACGGTGCTGCGCCGTCTTGAGGAGCTCCGGCGGGAAGTGCTGGCCGGACACATCCGGCTTGAGGACAGGCGCCTGCCCACCCTCTGCGACTGCCTGGACTGAGCAGGGAAAGGCACGGGCGAAACCTGAGAAAGCTCCTCCCGCAGCGCGGAAAAAAACCTGACCCGCGCCGCGGAGACCCCGCCTGAAGAAGGCCTTTTTCCCGGAGGAAAAAGGCTTTTCTCCCCCTTTTGTCCGAAAAAGTTTTCCCGGCGGGACCGAAAAAGCGAAGGGCGGAGGAGAAAACTCCGCCTGAAAGCCGCCTCCGCCGCAGTCCTGAAGGGATCCCGGCACGGCCGCTGACCGGAGGATCGGAAAAAAGACCGGCCCTGTCCGCGCAGGCCGTCAGCGGGGGCGGACCTTCACGGGTTCCGGAAAGAGCGGGCACGTCCGCCTGAGAAAGGACCTCGAGGCCGGAATCCGCGCGCTTTGGAAGGACTTCGGGAAATTTCTCACGAGGAAGATCCCGGGGGACATGGGCCCGGCGCCCCGGGCAGGCCTTCCGGGAGCCCGCGGGAACGGACGCGGAAAGAGCAGCCGCTCCGGAGGGCGACTTCACAGCGCAAAGCGCCGGGGAAAAAAGGGGCGGGCTGTCCACTTTCCCTGAATGACGGGAAAAAGAGAAAGCTCCCTCCCCGGCCTGGCCTGTGCCGGACAGGATGTCACGCTTAAAAAGAATAATTCTCAAATAGCGCTACACCGTCCTGCCCGGCAGAAAAAGTGTGCCACCGTGGAACACTTTGTATCGCCTCCGGAGAGAAAAGCCGTTTCGGAGGGGACGCGCCGGAAGAAGGGCGAAGAGGTTGAAATGTGCAGACAAAAAATTTCCGCCGCAGAATGTGAAATTTTGGCCTGCTTTTTGCAAAGGAGAGGGCACCATCCCACCAAACACTCTACCCCCTCTAGGAGGAATTTATGAGCGCTATTGAAGAACTGAAAAAAGCTGTCATGGACGGCGAAGACGGCGACGCCGCCGAAGCTGCTGCGAAGTGTGTTGCCGAAGGCGTTGACCCCCTGGAAGCCGTGAATGCCATGGGCGACGCCCTGCGCGAACTCGGTGTGCAGTTCCAGAACATGGAAGTCTTCCTGCCTGAAGTTCTCCTCTCCACCGACGCCTTCAAGGCCGGCCTGAAAGTTCTCGAACCCGAACTGGCCAAGAACGTGAAGGAAGAAGAAGCCGCCGAAAAGACGAAGGTCGTCATCGCCACCGTGAAGGGCGACGTGCACGCCGTCGGCAAGGACATGGTCGCCACCATGTGGACCGTGGCCGGCTACGATGTGAAGAACCTCGGCGCCGACGTTGACTCCGAAGCCATCATCAACGCCGCCGAAGATTTCGGCGCGAAGATCATCGGCCTCTCCGCTCTGATGTCCACCACCATCCCGCACCAGAAGGAGGTCATCGACTTCCTGAAGGCCAAGGGCCTGCGTGACAAGTACAAAGTCCTGGTCGGCGGCGGCTCCACCACCCACGAGTGGGCTGAAAAAATCGGTGCCGACGGCTGGTCGAAAGACGCCGTGGAAGCTGTCGAGCTCGCGAAGAGAGTCCTCAGCTAGGCATCAGTCGGGCAAATTTCTGGTGACTCACCATCATATCTGGAGGAAATCAACATGAAGATCGGCAACCGCGCAAAATTCATCGACTACTGGTCCCGCGCCAACACCGGCGAAATCTGCTTCGTGGACGAATTCGACAAGAAGGTTTTCTGGCCGAAGCTGAAAGAGATCACCAAACGCTACGATATCAGATACGATCCCAGCAAACAGGTTCCCACCGATGACGACATGCTGGATCGCCTGTGGCAGGCCGGCATCGACCTGGTTCTCGAAGTTGGCGTCCTCTGCCCCGAGACCCGCCGTCTGATGCAGTTCACCCGCAAGGAAATCGAAGACACCTGCTACAACTGCTCCGACACCGTGACCGTCGGCTCCGGCAAGGACCAGGTTGTGATGAAACATCGTGGCTTTGAAGACTACGATCATCTGACCAACCCCGTCTGCGTGCTCGGCCGTATCCTCGGCCCCGCTTCCGCCGAATGCTACCATGCCATCGCCCTCTCCTTCGCCCAGGTCTCCGAAATGGATATGTGCCATTTCCAGGGCAACCTGACCGAGATCTACGGCCAGTCCATCGTCCCCGGGTCCCCCTGGGAAATGATGGCTGAAATGTGGTGCATCGCCCAGATCAAGGACGCCTGCCGCCAGGTCTGCCGTCCCGGTCTGTCCGACGGTGGCATCCGCTGCATCGACCTCGCCGCCATCCAGAGCATCATGGATCCGGGCTGGGGCATGGGCAAGGGCGACTTCCGCTGCTGCCTGACCCTCCCCTTCAACAAGGCCGAGCTCAAGCACATGACCCGCGCCCTGACCTACAATGTCTACGGCGTGCCCTTCTACTCCGTCATGACCTCCTACCCCGGCGGTCTCTCCGGCGGCCCGACCCAGTCCGCCGTCGTCGGCGTGGGCGAATGGATCATCGAAAAGCTGCTGTTCGATGTGCAGCTGAACGGCTCCTGGTCTGCTGACGCCATGTACTTCAGCAACACCTCCAAGTACGCTCTGTGGTGCTCCAACTACCAGAACGCCGCCGTCACCAGGAACACCCACTGCGAACCGCTGGTCGGCGGTGGCTACCAGATGACTCACGGCATCGGCCATGAGAACTTCTTCTGGGAATCCGCTGCGTCCGCCATCTCCGCCACCGTTCTCGGCAACGGCGTCTCCGGCGGCACCGGCTGCCAGTCCGGCAAGATGGACCATCAGTGCGGCTTCGGCCTGCAGTTCTCCGTTGACTGCGGCAAGGCCGTCGCCAAGGCCCGCATGACCCGCGAGCAGGCCAACGACATCGTCTGCCAGTGCATGGCCAAGTACCAGCCGAACATTGACGCCCGCATCGCCCACACCCTGGGCTGCGACTTCAAGGGCTGCTACGACCTGCGCACCGTGAAGCCGCAGAAGTGGTATGTCGACCTCGGCAACAAGGTCCGCAAGGAACTCAACCAGATGGGCCTCCCGATCGACTACGACTAAACCGACGCTTTCTGAACAACGGGGCGCGCCCCGCGCGCCCCTCGTTCACACAATCCCATACAACACCTGCACGGGTGTGGCGCTGTTCCGGGACTTCTTCAGTTGCGCACTGTCACACAGCGTCTCCCCGTGCAGGTGCCTGCTATTTTCTGAACCGGACAGCATTTCCCCCAGTTTCGGCTGTTGACCGCCGCAGTCTGAGGCGGAGTAACAGCCGGTTTCCTGCCGGAGACTGAGAGGCCGGACTCCTCCCTTTCTCTTTCATTCACTTCTTATCACAAGGGACAAACATGACTCGCAAGGAACTTCTCTTCAAATGCCTTCGCCATGAAGAACTCGAACGCAACGCGTGGGTTTCCATGGCGGGCGTGCACGCCGGTTTCCTGAAGGGCTACACGGCGGACGAAGTCTATCGGAGCGCGGACAAGCTCGTTGAATCCCTCCTTGAGGTGAACAAGCTCTACCGTCCCGACGGTCTGATCCTGCTTTTCGACCTCCAGCTGGAAGCCGAAATCCTGGGCTGCACCCTCAAATGGGAACCCAACAGCCCGCCCTGCGTCCGTTCGCACCCCCTCGAAGAAAACATGACCATTCCCACGAAGGACATCACGCCCGCCGACGGCCGCATGCCCATCGTGGTGGAAACCTGCCGCCGCATCAAGGCCGCCGTGGGTGACGAAGTCGCCCTCTACGGCCTCTTCTGCGGTCCCTACACGCTCTCCTCGCACCTGCGCGGCACCAACTTCTTCCGCGACATGCGCAAGAATCCCGACTATGTGCACGAACTCATGGCCTACAGCGCCAAGCTCGGCACCCAGATGGCGGACATCTACGCGAGCGAAGGCGTGGACGTCATCGTGGCCGTCGACCCGGTGGTCTCCCAGGTTTCGCCCAAGCATTTCAAGGAATTCATCGCCGGCCCCTACACGAAGCTCTTCAATCACATCCGCGAGCACGGCAAGTTCTCCTCCTTCTTCGTCTGCGGCAACGCCACCCACCTCATCGAGTCCATGTGCCAGACCGGCCCCGACTCCGTGGCCATCGACGAAAACGTCGACATCAAGGCCGCCCACGCCATCTGCGACAAGTACAATGTGGTCATCGGCGGCAACATCCCGCTCACCACGGCTCTGCTGCTCGGCAACCAGATGGACAACATCAAGGCCGGCATCGACCTCATCGACCGCATGAACACGCACAGGAACTTCATTGTGCAGCCCGGCTGCGACATGCCCTACGCCACGCCCATTGAAAACGTGGTGGCCCTCGCCCAGGCCGTTCTGCAGACCGAGAAGTCCCGCGAGATGGTGGCCAACTACGAATCCACCGATTTCGACATCGATGTGGAGCTGCCCGACTACGAGCACCTGAAGCATCCTCTGCTCGAAGCCTTCCTGCTCGACCCCGACGCCTGCGCGGCCTGCACCTACATGCAGGCCACCTGCCTCGACATGAAGAAGCACTTCGGCGACAATGTGGACTACGCGGAATACCGCTACAACAACGTGCCGGACATCGCCCGCACCAGAAAGATGAAGGTGGCCCAGCTGCCGAGTCTCTATCTGAACGGCAAGCTCCTGTACTCCTCCATCATTCCCAACCCTGACGATCTGGTAAAGCAGATTGAGGAAGTAATGTGAACTCACCCCAGGCCGCCACTCCCCTCTATTTCATAACGGGCTTTCTCGGCTCCGGAAAGACGACGCTGCTCAACCGCGTGCTGGCTGAAGCGTCCGTGCAGGACAAAAAGATCGGCGTCGTCATCAATGAGTGGGGACAGGCCAGCGTGGATGCCGTCCTCGTTCAGGGACGCGATCTCGAGATCCAGGAACTGAACAACGGACAGGTCTTCTGCAGCTGTCTCAGCTCGGACTTCATCAGGGTTCTCGCTCTCTACGCGGAGCGGGACCTGGACGCGGTCATTGTGGAAACCTCGGGCCTGGCCAATCCCATGCCCCTCCACAAGCTTCTCCTGGACCTCAGACAGGTCACGGGCGAACACTACGACTACAAGGGCATGACGGCCCTTGTGGATCCTGACAGCTTTCTCGATCTTGTGGGCTCCATGGCGGCGGTCGACGAGCAGATCATCGCCAGCAGCCGCGTCATCATCAACAAGATCGATCTGGCCACGCCGGAGGAACTCGCGGACGTCCGCAAGGAGATTGCCTCGCTCAATCCCCGGGCGGAAGTCATCGAGACCTCCTTCGGCCGCATGGACGGCTTTTTCTCCGACTGCAGGGAACCCGAACCTCCCAGACCTCTCCTGGGCTTCAAAAAGCCCTCCGGAAAGGAGCAGATCACCGAACGGGCCGCGGACTTCCTCCTGCGGACCGAAAAGCCGCAGGAACCCGGCAAGGTGGCCGACTTCGTCAGAGCCGTCCTGCCCCAGGCCCTGCGGATCAAGGGAGTCTTCAGGGACCCCGACGGCGTCTGGCAGTACGTGGACGGCGTCAACGATCAGGTCGAGGTCACCCCTCTGGGCGGCACATCCAGGGAGAGCCTCATCGTCATCATTCCCCATCCGGACCACAACAAGCTGAGAGGCGTCATCCGCAAGGCCTGGCTTGCGCACTGCGGCAAAGACTTCTCTCTCTCCTAAGCGTCAGGGCGGCATGCCGGACGGCCTCAGGGCTTCGTCGACGTGCCGCCCTTTTTCTCCCCCTTCCCTTCTCCCGGGAGCACCCGCTGACACGCAAGGACCCATCATGAACATCACTGTCATTTCTGCAGGCAAACGCCAGACGCTCCAGGCGGACGCCGGCGCCAATCTCATGGAATGCCTCAATCAGGCCGGCCTGATGGAAGGCTCGGAATGCGGCGGCCGGGGCGTCTGCGGCAAATGCGTTGTCAAAGTGCTCTCCGGCGGATTCACTCCCCTCAAGGAAGGCGCCGACCGGCGCTTCTGCAGCGACGGCGAAGCCCTCTCCTGCAACTGCCTCATCCGGGAAGACGCCGTGGTGGAAGTGGGATACGGCCGGGACGACGTCTCCCGCAAGGCCAAGCTTCCGCCCATCGCCAGACGCGTGGCCAAGGTGGACAGCGCCCCCGTCAAGCTCTTTGTGGAGCTCGTGCCGCCCCATCTGCGCGACCAGCTCCCCGACATCGAGCGGCTGCTGGAAAAGCTCCCTCCCGACACGACCTTCGCGCCCGGCATTCTTCATGATCTGCCCACGGTGCTGCGCCGGGCCGGCTTCAAGGTCACCTGCACCCTCTACAAGGGCGAGCTCATCGCCGTGGAAGAAGGCGACACCACCGCCAGCAATTACGGCCTCATCGTGGACATCGGCACCACCACCGTGGCCATGTACCTGGTGAACATGCTCACGGGCGAACCCATCGACGCCCACGGCCTCGCCAATCCCCAGCGCGTCTTCGGCGCCGACGTCTTAAGCCGCATCACGGCCGCCTCCACCCCCGAAGGCCTCAAAAAGCTCCAGGGCCTCATCCTGGAGGGCCTCTCCGAGGCCATCCTCGCCATCTGCGCCCGCAACGGCGTCGACCCGGGCCATGTCTACCGGGCCGTGGTGGTGGGCAACACCACCATGAGCCACCTCTTCCTGGGGGTGGATCCCACCAACCTTGCCATGGCGCCCTTCGTGCCGGGCTACCGTCAGTCCATCACCGTGCGCGCCTCCAGCCTGGGACTGCCCATGCGGGCCGACGGTCTTGTCCATGTGCTTCCCAACATTTCCGGCTATGTGGGCTCCGACACCACGGGCGTGGCCATGGCCACCAAGCCCTGGGAGCAGGACGGCGTCTCCATCGCCGTGGACATCGGCACCAACGGCGAAATCATTCTCGGCTTCCAGGACAGGCTCTACACCTGTTCCGCCGCCGCCGGCCCCGCCTTTGAAGGCGCCCACATCGAAATGGGCATGCGCGCGGGCGAAGGCGCCATCGAAAAGGTCTCCCTCCGGGACGACAGGGTGACGCTGAGCGTCATCGGCAACGCGGCCCCGCAGGGCATCTGCGGATCGGGCCTCATCGACGCCGTGGCCGAACTGCTCCTGTCGGGCCTGCTCAACCGGCGCGGCAGCTTCATTTCGGACAAGGACCCCGCCTTCAGCCAGCCTCTGGCGAGCCGTCTGCGCGACGGAGCGAACGGTCTGCGCGAGTTTGTCCTCGCCTACGCCGGCGAATACAGAAACGCCAGGGACATCGTCATCACCCAGAAGGACGTGCGCGAGCTCCAGCTCGCCAAGGCCGCCATCGCCGCCGGCATCGAAATTCTCCTCAAGGAAGCGGGCTGCACCGCCGACCAGGTGGACCGTCTCTTCCTGGCGGGGGCCTTCGGCAACTATCTCGACAGGGAAAAGGCCGTGGCCCTGGGCCTCTTCCCGGGCATCCCGGTGGAAAAGATCATCCCCGTGGGCAACGCCGCCGCCGAAGGCGCGGGGCTCTGCCTCATCAGCGAGGCCGAACGCGAGATGTCGAACCGTCTGGACCGCTTCGCGCGGCCCGTGGAGCTCTCCACCCATCCGGATTTCAACGATCTCTGGATCCACGCCATCAGCTTCCCCAAACCAGGACGGCGGTAAAAGCCTGTCCGGGGAGGGGCCCCGCCCCTCCCGCGGGATTTTCCCCCTTCCGCCTTTCTCCGCGAGGATCCGCCATGGCCGTTCTCATTCTCACCTGTGAAATTTTCCGCCCGGAGTTCGAACTTCTCGCCGAGGAAGGGGTGGAACTCCCCGAGATCCGCTATCTGGAGTTTGAGCTCCACAACATTCCCGACAAGCTCCGGGCCTATGTGCAGGCCGTGGTGGACGAATTCGAGGCCGCCCATCCCGAGCCCTCGGAAATCCGCATGTGCTACGGCCTCTGCGGCCGGGGTCTCATCGGCGTGCGCGCAAAGCATGCCACCCTCATTTTCCCCAGGGTCCACGACTGCATCTCCCTGCTCCTGAACAAGGAACAGAGCGAGGACAACTTCGCCACCCGCGACGCGCCCATCTACTGGTCCTCTCCGGGCATGCTCCGCTCCTCCCAGATTCAGCTTCATCTGCACTACGACGAGCGCTTCGCCATGTTTGAGCAGAAATTCGGCACCAAAAAGGCGCTGCGCATGATGAAGGCCGAAAAAGCCCTCTTTTCCAACTACGAGTGCGTAGGGTACATTCAGTGGCCGGAAATGAAGGGACGCTATGAGGAAACGGCCAGACTGGTGGCCGAAGACGCCAGGATTCCCTACAGGGAATACCCCTCCTCCTCGGATTTCTTCCGGGAGCTCGTCCGGGGCGGCACCAACCCCGCCCGCTTCCTCCGCCTCGCTCCCGGCGAGACCATCGACATGGCCCTGAACGGCGATGTCATCGCCGTGAAGGCCGAAGACTGAGTCCTCCGAGTCCTTCCCGCCCTCTCCCGGGACATTCCTTTTCCCGAAAACCTGTCTTTTCCCCCGCCCCGCCCTTTCCCCAAGGGCTCTTCCGCAAAGGTTCCCCCATGAAAAATCTCCGCATCCCCCCCTTCTCCCGGAAAGCCGCCGACGCCTGCCAGGCGCGTCTGGACAGTCTCGCCAAGGTGCCCGGCAGTCTCGGACTGCTCGAGGATCTCGCCGTGCGCCTCGCCGGCATCACGGACAATCCCACCCCCTCCTTCCCGGTCAAGGCCCATGTGCTCTTCGCGGGCGACCATGACATCGCCCTCAAGGGCGTCAGCGCCACCGGCCATGAAGTCACTGAAATCCAGGTCAGAAATTTCTGTCAGGGCGGAGGCACCATCAACGCCTTCTGCCGCAACGCCGGAGCGGAGTTCACGGCCGTGGACGTGGGCGTGAAAAACGACCTCACGGACGTGCCGGGTCTTGTCGTGCGCAAGGTCATGCACGGCGCCCATGACTTCAGCGAGGGGCCGGCCATGAGCCGCGCGGAAGCGGAAGCCTGCCTTCAGGCCGGCATCGACATGGCCCGGGAGAAGGCCGCCGCAGGCGCCACCATTCTCTCCACCGGCGAAATGGGCATCGGCAACACCTCGCCCTCCTCGGCCATCACCGCCGTGCTCACGGGCATGTCCGTGGAAGAGGCCACCGGCATCGGATCCATCATCTCCTCCGAGCGCGTCAAGGCCAAGGCGGCCCTCATCCGCCAGGGCATCGAGAGAAACCGCCCGGATCCCGACGACGCCCTGGACATCCTCGCCAAGGTGGGCGGCACGGAAATCGGCGCCATGGCGGGCTTCATGCTGGGCGGCGCCTCCCTGCGCCTGCCCGTCATCGTGGACGGCTTCATCGCCGGCGCCTCGGCGGCCATCGCCGCCGGGCTTTTCCCCGGCGTGCGCGACATGCTCGTGGGCTCCCACATCTCCTACGAGCCCGGCCACATCGCCCTCATGAAGCATGTGGGCATCCCCACCTATTTCAATTTCGGCATGCGTCTGGGCGAAGGCACGGGCGCGGTCCTGCTCTACCCCCTCATTGACGCCGCGGTGCGCATCCTCACGGAAATGCCCACCCTCAAGGAACTGGAAATCCACAGATGAGTCTGCGCGCCGCCCTCTGCTTCTTCACCCGTCTGCCGGTGGGCCGCCCCGCCGAAGGCTTTGTCTTCAGCGGCGTGGTGGCCTGGTTCCCGGTGGTGGGCCTCACGGTGGGCCTGCTGGGCGGACTCTTCCTCTGGCTCGCGTCCCTCGTTCTGCCGCCCCTGCTCTGCGGCGCGGCGGGCTGTCTCATCTGGATCGCCCTCACCGGCGGCCTCCACCTGGACGGGGTGGCGGACTGCGGCGACGGCATGCTCCTCGAAGCGCCGAAGGAGCGCCGTCTCGAGGTCATGAAGGACTCGCGTCTCGGCACCTACGGCGCCGTGGCCCTCTTCACCCTGCTCCTGTTCAAGGCGGCCGCCCTGGGCACCCTGAGCCAGAGCTTCAGCGCGGATCTCCCCTCCCTGGGGCGCGCCCTCAGCCTCTGCGCCATGAGCGCCATGCTGGGCCGCAACTCCACCTTCCTGGCTCTTCGTCTGCCCTCGGCCAGGCGGGGCGGCATGGGAAGCCATGTCCTTGAGGGCGTCACCCTCCGCCACGCGCTCATCGCCCTGGCGATCAGTCTGGTCATCTGTTTCTTCAACGGCAGCGCCGGTCTTGCGGCCCTCGTCTCGGGTCTCTGCGCTGCTCTCCTGGTTTTCGGAGCCGCCGTCCACCGTCTGGGCGGCGTCACGGGCGATGTCTTCGGCTGCTGCATTGAAATCACCGAATGCGCGGCTCTCACGGCCTGCGCCCTTGTCTGAAAATCCCTTCCTCTCCCCCCCCCCTCCCTTTCCGGTGATCCTTCCGGCCATGAGCAGATACACCGTACCGCACATCAGGCTCGGCACCACCTCCTTCCTCGTGCAGGAAGATTTCGTCCCGGGCTTCCGCTTCGCGGCCGAACGCTGCGAAGATGTCTCCCTTCTCCTTCTCTCCATCGGCAAGGATGAGGAATTTCTCATCAGACGCGACGATGTCCTCGAGATCGCGAACATCATTGCGGCCGAGGGCGTCACGCTCAACATCCACATGCCCTGCGACCACTCCTTTGACACGGCCGAAGGCGCCCGCCTGGCCGTGGAGGACACGGAGCGGGTTCTGGATCGCATAACTCCCCTTTCTCCCCACAGCTATGTGCAGCATGTGGCCTTCCACAGTCTGGAAAACATTCTCCTCACCACGGAGCCCGGAGTTCCGGGCGTCACGGACGAGCAGGCCCGGTGGACGGCCGAGGCTCTGCGGGACATGGCGAAGCTCCTGCCCTCGCCGGAACAGCTCTGCATCGAGAATCTGGAGGCCTTTCCGCCGGATCTCTGGGACCGCTGGCTGGACGGCTCCCTCTTTTCCCGCTGCGTGGACCTGGGCCATCTCTGGAAGGACGGCTTCGACGCCTCCGAGTGGCTCGCCCGCTGGCTTCCCCGCACCCGCATGCTGCACCTGCACGGCCTCTTTCCCCGCCACGGCCAGCCCGTGCCCCCGGGCGTGGCCGCGCGGAGCCTGCCCATGACGCCCATGCGCAGCCGCATCACGGAACTCTTCAGCATTCTGCCCAAAGACCACAAGTCCCTGGCGCTCATGCCGGACGACATGGTGGACTCGGTCACGCACCTGCTCTGGCGATCCGGCTGGGAGGGCGTGGTCAATCTGGAAATGTTCAATCTGGACGACTTCCTGACCTCCAGGGATGTCCTGCTCCGCTCCCGGGAACGCTACGAGAGGGGCGAAAGCGCCGATGCCTGATCTCACTCTCTATCTGGGCGGCACCCGCAGCGGCAAGAGCGCCCAGGCCGAAGCCGACGCCCTGCGGGACGCAGGCCCCGTCCTCTATGTGGCCACGGCCGTGGCCCTGCCGGACGACGCGGCCATGCGCGAGCGCATCCGCAGGCACCGGGCCCGGAGACCCGCCTCCTGGCGCACCCTGGAATGCCCCAGGGATCTCGCCGGCCGCATTCCCGCCGAACTGGCGGCCATGACGGAAGACGGCCGGGGCGGGGGCGTCACGGTGCTCGTGGACTGCGCCATCATGTGGCTCAGCAACATCCTCTTCAGTCTGCCCGACAGGGAAAACGGACTGCTTCTGGAGGAGACGGCCGCCCGGGAGGTGCGGGACCTTCTGGCCTGCATGGACCGGACGGACTGCCGCTGGATCGTCGTCTCGGGCGAAACCGGCCTCGGCGGCATCCACGCCTCGCCTCTGGCCCGGGGCTTCTGCGACGCCCTGGGCACGGCCAACCAGCTGCTGGCGGCCCGGGCCCGGCAGGTCTGGTTCTGCGTGGCCGGCAAGAAGCTCCTCCTCCAGGACTGAGCCGTGGATATCCTCCGCTTTGACAGTCTTCCCCTGAATTTCGACCCTCCCGCCCTGGCCGGCTGGCTGAGCCGCCTGGGAACGCCCGCCGGGGAAGCGCGGCTTGCGCGCCTCGCGCCCGGCGCGCGGGCGGCCGCCCGGGCCCGGGGCCTGGCGCTGGCCGTCCCCGTGGAGATCCCCGACGAGGAGCATGTCCGCCTCGCGGGCGAAATCTTCACGAGCCGCCTGCTCAGCGAAAAGCTTCAGGGCCGGGAAACCGCCTTTCCCTTTCTCACCACGGAAGGCCCGGAGCTCGCCGCCTGGGCCGAATCGCTCACGGATCCCGAGGACCGGCGCCACGCCCTCCTGCTGCGCCGCATGGTGATCCTCCAGTCCAGAGAAGCCGTGGGAAACGCCGTCCGGGAACGCTGGAACCTGCCCGCCGTCTCCCGCATGAGTCCGGGAGAACTCAGGGAATGGCCCCTGGAGGAGCAGCGGCCCCTCTTCCGGATCTTCGGCCCGCTGGCCGAAGAAACGGGGGTGCGCCTGGGACCGGACAATCTCATGCAGCCCCTGCACAGCTCATCAGGCATCTTTTTCCGGAGCGAAGAGCGCCTCTGAAACCGCCTGCTCTCAGCCCGCGCCGGGACTGCCCGGGCACCCGGGCCTCCCGGCGAGGCCCGCCCGGACTCCGGACACCGGCCCGGTCCCTCCGCCTGACACCGTTCACCGACAGCACATGGAGACCTGCCATGGAAAACACCATCCTCACCGTCGAAAACATCCCCGTCGTGCTCGACGAGACCTTTCTGAAGAAAAAGCTCGGCATCAAGCCCGGCCAGAAGAGATTTGAGAAACGGTACGATGAAATCGCCGCCCTCGTGCTGGAACACGCCCGCCCCAGAGCCGCCTGCAAGCTCTGCGGCGTGGAAGTCGTGGACGAAAACAATGTGAAGGTGAACGGCGTCACCATGACGAGCCCCCTTCTCAGAGAAAAAATCGGCGACCTCGGCCGCGTCTTCGTCTTCCTCTCCACGGAGGGCCTCGAGCTCTCCGCCTGGGCGGAAAGCCTGGAATCCTCCCTGGACCTCGTCTTCGCCGGCGTCATGCGCGAAGCCGTCTGCAAGCAGTACCAGGCCCTGCTGGAGGAAAAGATCCGCTCCACCTATGACATCCCCGTGATTTCCTGTATGAATCCGGGATCCCTCAAGGTGTGGCCCATCGAACAGCAGGTGGAGCTCTTCAAGTCCATCAGCCCCGTGGACGAGCAGCTCGGCATCAGGCTTCTGCCCTCGTTCCTCATGTACCCGGCCTACAGCACCTCGGGCATCTACTTCCAGACCGAGACGCGCTACTACAACTGCTCGCTCTGCCCGCGCGAGAACTGCCCCAACCGCAAGGCGCCTTCCACGGTGATCTAGCGGCGTTCCGCTCCGCGCAGCTTTCCCTTTCCCGGTCCCGCGCGGGGAGGGCGGAAGAGGACCTTTCCGCCCTCCCTGAAAAGACCGCTCAGGCCCTTGAGGAGTCAGCCGCCATGGCCATGCAGGAAATGAGCTACGACGTCATCACCGACACCTGTCTGGACAGCCTGGACAACCCGGAGATGACCGCGCTGCCGCTCCTGGAAAAACTGATGAACTGTCCGGGCGTGCCCATGCACGACCCCGTCCACCACTACATTCTCCCGGCGACTCTGCTCACCGTCGCCTCCCGCAAGGCCGGTCTGGACCGCGAGGCCCTCGCGCAGAGCCTGCGCACGGCCGAAGAGCGCGCCCGCAAGGTGCTGCCGGGCTTCTGCGGCTGGTGGGGCAGCTGCGGCTCCGCCGTGGGCTGCGGCATCTTCGCCTCGGTGTGGCTCGGCGCGGGCCCCAAGAAGGAGGAGCACTGGGCCCAGTGCAACGCCTTCACGGCCGCCTGTCTCAGCTCCGTGGCCTCGGTGGGCGGCCCCCGCTGCTGCAAGCGCACGAGCTTTCTCTCCCTCACGGCGGCCCTCAGGGAGGCTCCTTCCCTCCTGGGCATCGATCTGGGACCCGTGCCCGCGCCCCTCTGCCACTGGTCCCGCTTCAACCAGGAATGCCGCCGGGAAGGCTGTCCCTTCTACGACAGGTCCCAGGCCCCCGACGGCTCCTCCGTCTCCCGCCTGAACGCCTGACCCACCGCCGCGATCTCATTCTCCCTCTTTCACCAGCACCCCAGGACTGCCATGAACGACATCATTCTCTCCGTGGAAAACATCCCCGTCGTCCTCGACGAAACCGTTCTGAAGAAAAATCTCGGCATCAAGCCCGGCCAGACAAAGTTTGAGAAAAAATACGATGTCCTCGCCGCCCAGGTGCTGGAACACGCCAGACCCAGAGCCGCCTGCAGGGTCAGCGAAGTGGAGATAGTGGACGACAGCCACGTGAAGGTCCACGGCGTCACCATGACGAGCACCATTCTCCCGCAGAAATTCAGCCATGTGGACAAGGTCTTCGTCTTCCTCTCCACCGAGGGCCTCGATCTCGCCCACTGGGCGGAAGGCCTCACCTCCAACCTGGACATGGTCTTCGCCGGCGCCCTGCGCAAGTCCGTCTGCCAGCAGTACCAGGCGCATCTGGTCGAGAAGATCAAGGAAACCTACGGCTATCCCGCTCTTTCCTCCGTCCACCCGGGCTATCTCAAGGAGTGGCCCATCGAGCAGCAGGAACAGCTTTTCGAAGTCGTCTCCCCCCTGGACAAGGAGATGGGCGTGAAGCTTCTGCCCTCGCACCTCATGTATCCGGCCTACTGCACCTCCGGCATCTACTTCGAGGCGGAAAAAAGCTGACGCAGGGACGCGGGACCCGGGGACTCACCCGTTTCCCCCTGTCCTGACGGATCTGCACTTCCCCCCTGCTTTTCACCGGGCCCGTCCCGGACCCTCACCGGATTCATTATGAGAACCGTCAAGGAATTCGACGCCGGCAGTCTTTTTTACGGCGAACCCTCCGGCATCATCGTCAAGGGCTGGTCGGAACCCACCCCCTTCACGCCGCAGAAGGACCCGCGCTACCAGTTCCAGGAATGGCTGGAAGACGTTCTTGTCTGGCTGGCCGGGGAAAAGGATTCTCTGTACATCTACGGCCCCACGGGCTGCGGCAAGACCTCCTGCGTCAAGCAGGTCATGCACGCGCTCAACTACCCCGTCTACGAGCTGACGGGCCACAGCCGCCTGGAATTCCCCGACATGGTGGGCCACCACACCGTGGAAAACGGCACCATGCACTATGAATACGGGCCGCTCACCAAGGCCATGAAGGAAGGCGGCGTCTTCCTGCTCAACGAAATCGACCTGCTGGATCCCAGCACGGCCGCCGGCCTGAACTCCGTGCTGGACGGCTATCCCCTCACCATCGCGGAAAACGGCGGCGAGCTCATCCTGCCCCACCCCATGTTCCGCTTCGTGGCCACGGCCAACAGCAACGGCGGCAGCGACCAGACCGGTCTCTACCAGGGCGTCCTGCGTCAGAACATCGCCTTCATGGACCGTTTCATGCTGGTGGAATGCGCCTACATGAACGAAACGGACGAACTGGCGCTGCTCAGGCGCCACGCGGGCCCGGGGCTGAGCGACGAGACGCTCAGGCAGATGCTCCGTTTCGCCAACGCCGTGCGCAGGCTCTTCCTGGGCTACGATGCCGAGGACATGGACGCCAACATCGAAGTGACCTTCAGCACCCGCACCCTCCTGCGCTGGGCCGCCCTGACGGAACTCTTCCGGAAGGTGAAGCGGGAGGACGCCCTCGAGCGGGCCCTTGACCGCGCCCTCGTCTTCCGGGCGTCCTACGCCACGCGCATGGCCATGCGCGAGCTGTATCAGCGCATCTTCGGCTAGCCGGCAGAGGGTCAGGCCATGTTCACCCAGGACGAAGGCCGCAGCCTCGAAATGCTCGCGGTGGCCATGTCGGAAGAATACGGCGTCTCCGTTGTCTGCAACGGTCAGATTGCCGAAACTTCCAGGTCCACCAGCACGGGCCGGACCACCATCACCATCCCCTCCATCCCCCTGACGGACAAAAACTACCGAGCCATTCTGCGGGGCTATGTGGACCACGAAGTGGGCCATGTGCGCTTCACGGATTTCGACGAACGGATCAACGGCCCCCTGAGGCACCCTGAATTCGCCGGAGCCATCCGCAATGTGGCCAACATCTTCGAGGACATCGCCATCGAGCGGGGCATGGGCGAATGCTTTCCGGGCTGCCGCCGCAACCTGCGCAGCTTCAGCACCCTGCTCTTCCTGGAACACGACTCGACCTTCCTGCCCAGGCCCCTGCCGCCCCTGGACGCCGACCAGGTCCTGGAAACTCTCCTCCCCAAGGGAAAGGCCGGCGTCCACGACCTGGCCGCGCGCATCTGGGCGAGCGTCACGCAGTATGTCCTCTACCGGGCCCGCTGCGACATTCTCCCCAGGTTTTCCAGGCGCCTGCCCCTCTTCAGAGAGCCTCTGGAGCGCTTCGCTCCGGGACTCGCCGACCGGCTGGAACCCCTCCTCGCCCGGGTGCCCGCCGAAGGGAAAAGCACCGAAGCCAACAACGCCCTGGCTCTGGAGCTCATCCGCACGGCCCTCGACCATTTCGTGGAGCTCGCCGGGCGGCCGGATCACTTCTTCACGGAGGAAATGCTCAAATCCCTGCGCTGGATCCTGCGCAACGGGGGCACGGCCAAGGACAGCGTGGACATCTCCCGCATGGCCGAGCTTCTGGTGGACATGGTGGCCCAGACCATTGATCCGAGCCTCCTGGAAAACCAGATCACCCTGCACGACGCCAAGGGCAGCGACGAATGGGAAGCCAGACTGGAGGATCTGAGCCCCGAGGAGCAGCTGGAAGCCCTTCAGGCCTCGGCCAAGATGGACGCCCAGATGCAGGCCCTGCTGCAGAGCTTCGAGCTCAACCGGGCGGGCCCCTTCCGGGCCGGCCGCCTGGACACCAAGGCCCTGCACAAGCTCTTCACCTGCCGCAGCGACATCTTCTTCCGCCAGCTTGAGCGGCGGAAGGTCAACACCGAAGTCGTGCTCTGCATCGACATGAGCGGCAGCATGCACTTCAATGACAAGGCCCTGCTGGCCTCCAAAGCCCTCTTTTCACTGGCCCACTGTCTCACCAAGATACGCGGGCTCGTGTTCAGCATCATCGGCTTCTACGACAACCATGTGGTGGACGTGCTGCGCGCAGGCGACAGAGTCACTCCCCGCATGCGCATCATTCCGGACGGCGGCACCATGTGCGGCAACACCCTCAAGTTTGCCATGCAGACCTTTTCCGCCGCCAGGGACATGCGCAAAATCGTCATCATGATCACGGACGGCGACGCCAACGACGCGGACAATTTCGAGCGCATCATCGCCCGGGCCAGAAAGTCCCGCATCGAGTTTCTGGGCGTCGGCATCCAGGATCGGCACATTCTGCAGTACCTCCCCCCTGAAGAGTGCTGCATCATAGCAGAAATCAGGCAGCTGGCCGAAGAGATTCTCCGCATGCTCCGCCGCAAGATGGGCGTGGAGAACTGACGGTCCGCCGAGAAAGCGCTGCGTCCCGGGGGGGGACGCAGAGCCGGGCCCCGGCCTCCTTTTGGGGGTGTGCCGGGGCCCGTTACTTTTTTTCCTCCGGCGTCCGGCAGGTCCCCTCCCCGGAAGACAGGCCCCGGGGACGAAGAAGATCCCGAAGGCCTCGAAAGGCCTCCGGGATCTTCTTTCCGTCTTCGTCCGGGCCGGGAGGGTTCTCCCGGGGGAGATCAGTACTCCATTTCGTCCACGATCCGGAGAAGCGCCTTGTATCTCGCGAGGGGGGCCTCATGGGCGCCCGCGGCGTCGCCGTGGTCGATCCAGAAGCGGTGCAGGCCGTTGCACATCTCGGCCTTCTCGCTGTCGGCCAGAGCGGCTTCCAGTCTGGTCAGCTCCTCGTCCACCGTGAAAAGCTCCCGCAGGTCGTTCCCGGCCTCCTGCAGTTCCTCGGGGGTTTTGGCTGCGAGCCACTCCCGGAAGCGGTTCTCCCGGGCCTCGTCCACCTCGGGCTCGGGCGCCGGAGCGACCGTGGCCGCGCCCATGTCGGCCAGGAACTTCTGCATGCCCGGCTGCTCGGTGGCGGGATCGCTTTTGACGAAGTCATCGAAAATCTTGATGAAGGTCATGGTGTCCATGGTTTCCATGGGAAAACTCCTTGTCCGTCCGCAAGACCCCGGCCGGACGCTTCCGGAGCGCCTGGCGGCGCCCCGCGCTACGGGTCGCGGCAGGCGCCTTCGCGGGCGGCATCCGGCCGGACGGAAAGAGAGCGGACGCGGCCCTCCCGCCGGAACAGACGGCGGGAACGGCTTCCGCCTACTTGATGATTTCGGTTCTGAGGCCGTGCTTTTCGAAGCGGGCCAGAGCCTCCTTCAGCTGATCGGCCTCGTAGGGCACCATGGCGGGCCGTTCCCTGCGCAGGGCCGTGTACTTGTTGAGACCGAAGGTGTGGCAGGGCAGGATATCCACCTCGTGCTTGCCCCGGGGGTGGAGGAAGTCCGCCAGGGCGGAGATGTTGGCTTCGGTGTCGTTGATGCCGGGCATGAGGGGGATGCGGATGTGCACGTCCTTGCCGGAGGTGAGGGCCGTGTTCAGGTTCTGGAGGATGACGGCGTTGTCCACGCCCGTGAGCCTCTTGTGCTCGGCCGGGTCCATGTGCTTGCTGTCAAAGTAGAAGAGATCCACGTCCCTGAGGACTTTCTGGAAGAATTCCGGGGAGCAGAGGCCGCAGGTGTCCAGGCAGATATGGTAGCCGCGGTGCACGGAGGCGTCGATGAGGGCCAGGAGGAAATCCCCGGCCGCCGTGGGCTCGCCGCCGCCGAAGGTGACGCCGCCTTCGGAGTTTTCATAGAAGAGGCTGTCGCTGTCCACTTCCTTCATGACCTCTTCCACGGTCATGTACTTGCCGGAGATTTCCCGGGCCTTGGCGAGGCAGACCTCGACGCAGGTGCCGCAGCTCGTGCACTTTTCCATGTCGCGGTTGTACTTGCCGTCTTCCATGACAATCACGGCGCCTTCGGGACAGACCTGCTGACAGGCGCCGCAGGAGACGCAGAGATTGGGGAAGACCATGAGCTGGGGCTTGAAGCTCTGGGATTCCGGGTTGCTGCACCAGGGGCAGCGCAGGGGACAGCCCTTGAGGAAGACCGTGGTCCTGAGGCCCGGACCGTCCTTGGTGGACATGCGCTGAATGTTGTAAACTATGCCTTTCATACTCTGCTCTCCTTGGCTGATGTCGCTGTGCGGCGCGCTGGGAAACACACTGCCGTCCGCCCGCTGTCATGCATGATCCGTACCGGCGAAAAATGTCCCCATCTCCCGCCTGCGCGGGCGACGCCCGAAGAGACGGCAAAGCCCGGACTCCTCCCGGACCTCATCCCGCGAAAAGGCAGTGATGGCGCGGCACTGGAGAAAAAATAGCCGCTGGTTCCGAAAATGGCAAGGGAACCCGGACCCCCGGGAGGGGAAAAGCCCGCACGAAAAGCCCCCGCGCAGGGGCGCGGGAAGGGGCCCCTCCCGGACAGGCGGCCTCGGAGGCGGACCCGGAAAGGGGAAGAAAGCCCCGTAACTGTCCTCAATGCGTGACACTCTGCCCTCAAAATCCGCACTGTGCCGCCCTGACGGCCGTTCCGGACGGACAGCCTGCCCCGGGCAATGGGACCATACAGAAAAAATTATATAATTTCAATATGTTATAATTTTTACCTGTTTTGGCACGATACATGCATGGAAAGAAGCGGAGGCCGCATTGAGGCTTCCCGCAACACTTGCCTATCCGCCGGCAGGAAGCCGGCACAAATCAACCCTATACGCAACGAAAAAACCAAAGGAGAACACCATGGCCATCGGAATCAACTGGGCGACCCTCGACGAACGCATCGCCAAGCAGAAAGCCGCTCTTCTCGACACCGACCAGAAGATGGACCCGGAACGCCTGAAGTTCCTCACCGAGACCTACGACGAATGCAAGGGCGAGAGCGTCTTCATCACCCGCGCCAGACTCTTTGAAAAGGTCCTCACCAAGAAGAAGATCTACCTCGACGTCAACCCCATCGTCGGCAGCCTCGCCGGCGGCATGGCCATGATCTATGCCTACCCCGAATGGCAGTGCAACTGGATCAAGGACGACCTGGATTCCGAAAAGCTCGCCCTGTCCTCCCTCGGCGAAGTCCGCTTCTCCGATGAGACCAAGGCCATTCTGAAACAGGTTTACAAGACCTGGAAAGGCAAAACCACCTACGACCGCGCCAACAAGCTCTACAAGGAACTGTACGGCGGCAATGCCGAGCTGCTCGTGAAGTGCGGCTGGATCTACCCCGTCAACGACAACTCCACCGGCTCCGGCGTGGCCAACTACCCCACCGTGCTCTACAAGGGCATCCGCGGCATCCTCGAGGAAGTCGACGCCGCCTACAAGGCTCTGCCCAAGCACGCCACCAACTGGTCCAAGATCGAATTCTACCGCGCCTGCAAGATCGCCCTCAACGCGGTCATCGCCTACGCGCACCGCTACGCCGACCTGGCTGAGAAGACCGCCGCCGAGACCGAAGATCCGGCCCAGAAAGCCGAGCTCCTCGACATCGCCGCCACCTGCCGCCGCGTGCCCGAGTACCCGGCCAGCAACTTCCGCGAAGCCGTGCAGTCCTTCTGGTTCACCCACTGCTGCATCGAAATCGAGCAGTGCGGCTGCGGCAACTCCCTCGGCCGCTACGGCCAGTACATGTACCCCTTCTACAAGAAGGACCTCGAAGACGGCACCATGACCAAGGAGCAGATCTTCCAGCTCCTGAAGGCTCAGTGGGTCAAGCACCTTGAAATCGCCGTCTACCAGGGCGACGCCTACGCCAAGGCCTTCTCCGGCCACACCGGCCAGACCATCTCCCTCGGCGGCTACACCGCCGACGGCGACGACGCCTCCAACGACCTGGAAATGCTCCTCATGGACACCCAGATCGCCATGCACAACATCCAGCCCACCCTGGCTCTCTTCTACACCCCGAAGATGAAGCCCGAGTACCTGGAAAAGGCCGTCGAGGTCGTCCGCCACGGTTCCGGTCAGCCCCAGTTCATGAACATGAATGCGGCCATGTCCCGCTCCCTGGTCCGCTTCGCCTCCCGCGGCATCACCCTGGACGAAGCCCGCACGAAACCCGTCATCTTCGGCTGCGTGGGCACCGGCATGCAGGGCTGCGGCTCCTATGTGACCTTCGAAGGTCAGCCCAACCTGGCCAAGCTCGTTGAGTTCACCATGTACGACGGCTACGATCCGCACACCCGCAAGCAGGTGTTCCCGGCCGTGAAACCGGTGGAAGAATGCGAGACCTTCGAGGAAGTCTACCAGGCTCTGCTCCAGCACATGGATCACGCCTACGACGCGCAGCGCAAGATCAGCAACCTCGGCAACTGCACCCGCGAACAGATTGTCCCGAACATCTTCCGCTCCTGCCTGCTGGACGGCTGCATCGAATCCGGTCTCTGCGAAGAAGCCGGCGGACCCAAGTACTCGCAGTCCCTCTGCATCACCGCCACCGGCATTGACGCCGTCAACTCCCTCTACGCCATCAAGAATCTGGTGTACGACACCAAGAAGCTGACCTGGGCCGAACTGAAGGAGGCCCTGGCCGCCAACTTCGAAGGCTACGAAGCCATCCAGAAGATGTGCTACGAGGCTCCCAAGCACGGCAACGACATCGAGGATGTGGACCAGCTGACCCGCCGCTTCTTCCGCGATGTGGAGCGCACCTACCGCTCTCACGGCCCGGATTACTTCGGCTACGAAGCCCACATGGATCCCTTCTCCCTGTCCTACCACAACTACTTCGCGCCCATGACCGGCGCTCTGCCGAACGGCCGCAAGAAGGGCGTGGCCCTCACCGACGCCAGCGTGTCCGCCATGCCCGGCACCGACACCCACGGCAGCACGGCCCTCATCAAGTCGGCTTCCCAGGCCATCGACACCATCCGCAACAACTGCAACCACATGAACATGAAGTTCCTGCCCGAAGCTCTGGAAGGACCCAAGGGCAGCCGCATGCTCCTCAACCTCATCAAGACCTACTTCGACCTGGGCGGCGGCCACATCCAGTTCAACTGCGTGTCCTCCAACACCCTGAAGGACGCCCAGGACCATCCGCAGGGCTACAAGGACCTCATCGTGCGCGTGGCCGGCTTCTCCTCCTACTTCACCCGCCTGTACAAGGGTGTCCAGGACGAAATCATCAAGCGCACTGAATACAAGACCGCCTCATAAGTTCTTCTGACTCCTCCTTTCTCCTGAGACTGCTGCGGACCCTCCGGGGTCCGCGGCTTTTTTTTCGCCCTCCGGCGTCTCTCCCGTTCCCCGTCACACCCGGAACGGATCCTCCGGAGCGGGAGCGGGGCCGTCTTCAGGAGGAAAATGTCCTGTCTCCGTGACAATCTGTCTCAAAATGCACAGTCTGACTCAGGAAAAATGGCCCGCCACGCGGCTTGCTGACAATGATTCTCAATAAAAAGCTTATCCATTTCAGATGGATAGGCGTATTTTTTCGAGTCTGGCAAGTTTTTTGCTATATATGTTGTGAAAGGACATCCCCCCCTCCTTCAGACACCCGTCCCCGCTGGACGGAAACCATACCGGCAGCAGCCCCCCCGCCTGGACAAACCTCCGGCGTGCCACCCGCCCTCCCTCCTTCAGGGAGCCCGCTGCTGCCAGAAACAGACTTTCGCAGGGCGGCATGCCGGCAAATCACCTATACACAACCCAAAAGTACAGGAGAACACCATGGCCATCGGAATCAACTGGGCGACCCTCGACGAACGCATCGCCAAGCAGAAAGCCGCTCTTCTCGACACCGACCAGAAGATGGACCCGGAACGCCTGAAGTTCCTCACCGAGACCTACGACGAATGCAAGGGCGAGAGCGTCTTCATCACCCGCGCCAGACTCTTTGAAAAGGTCCTCACCAAGAAGAAGATCTACCTCGACGTCAACCCCATCGTCGGCAGCCTCGCCGGCGGCATGGCCATGATCTATGCCTACCCCGAATGGCAGTGCAACTGGATCAAGGACGACCTGGATTCCGAAAAGCTCGCCCTGTCCTCCCTCGGCGAAGTCCGCTTCTCCGATGAGACCAAGGCCATTCTGAAACAGGTTTACAAGACCTGGAAAGGCAAAACCACCTACGACCGCGCCAACAAGCTCTACAAGGAACTGTACGGCGGCAATGCCGAGCTGCTCGTGAAGTGCGGCTGGATCTACCCCGTCAACGACAACTCCACCGGCTCCGGCGTGGCCAACTACCCCACCGTGCTCTACAAGGGCATCCGCGGCATCCTCGAGGAAGTCGACGCCGCCTACAAGGCTCTGCCCAAGCACGCCACCAACTGGTCCAAGATCGAATTCTACCGCGCCTGCAAGATCGCCCTCAACGCGGTCATCGCCTACGCGCACCGCTACGCCGACCTGGCTGAGAAGACCGCCGCCGAGACCGAAGATCCGGCCCAGAAAGCCGAGCTCCTCGACATCGCCGCCACCTGCCGCCGCGTGCCCGAGTACCCGGCCAGCAACTTCCGCGAAGCCGTGCAGTCCTTCTGGTTCACCCACTGCTGCATCGAAATCGAGCAGTGCGGCTGCGGCAACTCCCTCGGCCGCTACGGCCAGTACATGTACCCCTTCTACAAGAAGGACCTCGAAGACGGCACCATGACCAAGGAGCAGATCTTCCAGCTCCTGAAGGCTCAGTGGGTCAAGCACCTTGAAATCGCCGTCTACCAGGGCGACGCCTACGCCAAGGCCTTCTCCGGCCACACCGGCCAGACCATCTCCCTCGGCGGCTACACCGCCGACGGCGACGACGCCTCCAACGACCTGGAAATGCTCCTCATGGACACCCAGATCGCCATGCACAACATCCAGCCCACCCTGGCTCTCTTCTACACCCCGAAGATGAAGCCCGAGTACCTGGAAAAGGCCGTCGAGGTCGTCCGCCACGGTTCCGGTCAGCCCCAGTTCATGAACATGAATGCGGCCATGTCCCGCTCCCTGGTCCGCTTCGCCTCCCGCGGCATCACCCTGGACGAAGCCCGCACGAAACCCGTCATCTTCGGCTGCGTGGGCACCGGCATGCAGGGCTGCGGCTCCTATGTGACCTTCGAAGGTCAGCCCAACCTGGCCAAGCTCGTTGAGTTCACCATGTACGACGGCTACGATCCGCACACCCGCAAGCAGGTGTTCCCGGCCGTGAAACCGGTGGAAGAATGCGAGACCTTCGAGGAAGTCTACCAGGCTCTGCTCCAGCACATGGATCACGCCTACGACGCGCAGCGCAAGATCAGCAACCTCGGCAACTGCACCCGCGAACAGATTGTCCCGAACATCTTCCGCTCCTGCCTGCTGGACGGCTGCATCGAATCCGGTCTCTGCGAAGAAGCCGGCGGACCCAAGTACTCGCAGTCCCTCTGCATCACCGCCACCGGCATTGACGCCGTCAACTCCCTCTACGCCATCAAGAATCTGGTGTACGACACCAAGAAGCTGACCTGGGCCGAACTGAAGGAGGCCCTGGCCGCCAACTTCGAAGGCTACGAAGCCATCCAGAAGATGTGCTACGAGGCTCCCAAGCACGGCAACGACATCGAGGATGTGGACCAGCTGACCCGCCGCTTCTTCCGCGATGTGGAGCGCACCTACCGCTCTCACGGCCCGGATTACTTCGGCTACGAAGCCCACATGGATCCCTTCTCCCTGTCCTACCACAACTACTTCGCGCCCATGACCGGCGCTCTGCCGAACGGCCGCAAGAAGGGCGTGGCCCTCACCGACGCCAGCGTGTCCGCCATGCCCGGCACCGACACCCACGGCAGCACGGCCCTCATCAAGTCGGCTTCCCAGGCCATCGACACCATCCGCAACAACTGCAACCACATGAACATGAAGTTCCTGCCCGAAGCTCTGGAAGGACCCAAGGGCAGCCGCATGCTCCTCAACCTCATCAAGACCTACTTCGACCTGGGCGGCGGCCACATCCAGTTCAACTGCGTGTCCTCCAACACCCTGAAGGACGCCCAGGACCATCCGCAGGGCTACAAGGACCTCATCGTGCGCGTGGCCGGCTTCTCCTCCTACTTCACCCGCCTGTACAAGGGTGTCCAGGACGAAATCATCAAGCGCACTGAATACAAGACCGCTTCATAAGCTCTTCTGAGCACAGCGTTTTTTCACACAGTCAGATTTCTGCGGGCTCCCCCTGCGGGGGCCCGCAGATGCCTGTTTCTTCAGCAACCCCAACAGCAGCACCAGGAGTCACGGCAATGCCCAATGTCACCATTGATCCTGATGTCCTCGCCCGCTTCAAAGAGCTCTTTGAAGAAGAGGACAACGATGAAGCCAAGTTCCGCATCAAGGAAGTCAAAGTCGGCGGTGGCTGAAAAAGCCATCTGGAGCTCCGTGTGAGCCTCGACGAAGCCGAAGATCCCGATGAAGAAGTCTACTTCGACGTGGACGGCCTGCCTTTCGTCATTTCCAACGAAATGCTGGATTCCTACGGAGAAGACTACAAAATCTTCAACAACACTGAACTGAACATTCCTGGTGTCGAAGCGCTGAACTGATCCTGCAGAGGGCCCCGGGGGAAACCCCGGGCCCGGACCGCAGCACAAAGAGGCCGTCAGACGGCGGCCGCGGCGGGCGGGTCCCGCCCGTGCAGGATGAGCTCATACGGCGGACTGAACAGGGGAAGAAACCCGTATTCTTCCCGGCTCAGTTTTTCTCTGAAACCCTCAAGCCTGCACTGGAAGGAAAAACCATGCCTACTGTGACCGTTGAACCCGATGTCCTCGCCAAATTCAAACAGCTCTTTGAAGATGAAGGCAACGACGAAGCCAAGTTCCGCATCAAGGAAGTCAAGGTCGGCGGCGGCTGCAAAAGCCACATTGAACTGCGCGTGAGCCTCGACGAAGCCGAAGATCCCGATGAGGAAGTCTACCTCGACGTTGACGGCGTGCCCTTCGTGATTTCCAATGACATGCTGGAATCCTACGGCGACGCCTACAGAATCTTCAACAATACCGAACTCAACATTCCCGGTGTGCAGGCTCTGAACCACTAGTCCTGCCGGAGCCCGCGGCGCAGGCGCCTGCGCCGCGGGCATCCCTGTGTGTCCCCGGCCCGAGGCTCGGCCTGCCCGGGGACACGGACTGACAGAAAAGCCCGCACCGGCGGAACCGCTTTCCGGCCGGCCCTCGGGACTTGCCCCGGGACCGGCCGGATGCCGTAAGGAAAAAGGCCGCTCGCGACGCGGCGGGAAAAGACATGGACGAAATCCAGAAACGGCTTGCCAGGGCAGAAGAACTCATGTCCGCGGGCAGTTCGCGGGAGGCGGCGATCATCTACGCCGAACTCTGCGAAATGGAACACCTCACGGACGAAGCCAGGGCAAACAGCCTCTTCGGTCTGGGCACCTGCCATTATCTCGCCGGCGATCCCCAGAACGCGGCCAACGAACTGCAGAGGGCCTGGGAAATTCTCTACGCCAGCGTGGGCATGAAGCATCCCTTCACCGCGCGCGTCATGGTGCTTCTCTCCAGAGCGCTGTTTGACATGGGCAGTCTTTCCACCGGCATGGAAATCGGCCGCAGCGCCCTGGAGAATCTCGAGGCGATCTACGGCAGAAATCACGAGCAGACGGCCACGGCGGCCTTCTTCCTGGCCGGCGGCGCCCAGGCCTTCAACCGCCTGGCCGAAGCCGAGGACCTGGTCAATCAGGCCAGGGAAGCCTGGACGGAGCTCCACGGCCACGACTCGCTTCAGGTGGCCATGTGCCTGGACGCCCTGGGCACGCTCCACGACCTCTGCGGCGAACTGCGGCAGGGGACGGACTTCCACAGTGAAGCCCTTGCAATCAAGTTCAAAATTCTGGGCGAGCGGCCCGACACGGCCGCGGCCTGCGGCGCCGTGGGCCTCGCCGAAGCCAAGCTGAAGAACTGGGCCCGGGCGCACGAGCTTCTCTCCCGCGCCGTGGACATCCTCGGGCACTGCGAGGGCGACAAGGCCGCCCAGGACAGAAAAATTTTCAGCGAACAACGTGACATCTGCCAGCAGCATCTGACAGAGGGAGCAGACAATGCCTGATCGCAGCGACATCCTCGCGGCCGTCCTGGAAATCGAATGGGACATGTTCAGCAATGTCAACAACGCCGGCGGCAAAGCCAGCTGCCAGAGCCAGCATGAGGAATTCCTCATCATGCGCAAGAGCCAGTTCGCCCGCTGGAGCGACGAAGCTCTGGCGAGCTGGCTGGACGACCTGAAGCAGGCCCGCAGCGAGCGCCGCAATCTCATGAGCGAGAAGTACGCCCGCATGATGGAAAAGACCTTCCCCAAGGAATACGCTCAGATTGCCGAGCATCTGCCCCCGGTTCCGGAAGAGTCTCTGGCCAAAATCGCCGAGATCGTGGCCGTCCATGTGGCCTGGAAGGAAGAGCTCAACGCGAAGTACCCCGTCATAGGATCTCTGGGCCGTCCGGCCCGGGCCAAGGACGACAGCATGGGGCTGCCCTCCCTGGAAACCTACATGACGGCCGAACTCAAGTCCTATTCCCCCAGGACCCTGGATCTCGTCTACAAGGCCACCATGGAAAGCCGTGACAAGGGGCAGAACGAAGCCCTCGCCACCCTCGAGGCCCAGGTGCAGCTCTCCGGCTTCCCGAGCCTGGACGAGGCCGAAGCCTTCCAGCGCCAGGCCACCGGCCGCTGAAGCCTTCAGACGGTAAGGAGCGGAAGGTCATGGCCATGAGCTTCGCGGAGATGGACGCCCTCTTCTTCGAGGCGCTCAGGCTCTATCACCATCCCGTGGCCCTGACCTTTCTGCGCGATGAAAAGGAAACCGAGGACTTCCGCCGACGCTGCGACCCCCTGGTGCCGGTCCGTCCCCTGACCTTCTGTCAGTGGGAGCTCGCCGCCCGCATGCAGGGCAGGACCGTGCTCGGCACGGCGGACAGGCTCGCCTGCGTCTCGGCCCGCATCGGCTTCGGCTGGCAGGAAATCACGGAAGGGGAGATTTCTTCCCACATGAAGTTCTGCCGCGACCGGGAACAGACCGTCCGCTTTCTGGAATCCAAGCCGCGGTTCGCGCCCGGAAGCGTGGCCGCCGTCGCCGTCTCTCCCCTGGGGAAGGCGGTTCTCGCGCCCCATGTGGTCCATTTCATCTGCGATTCGCTCCAGGCCTATCACCTGGCCTGCGACTTCATGGCGGCCACGGACACCCATCCTCTGCCCACGCAGATTCTCATGAGTTCCTCTTCCTGCGGAGGAGCGGTGCACTGCCGGCAGAGTTCCGCCTTCAATTTCTGCACGCCCTGCTCGGGCTCCTACAACGCCGGCAAGATGGAACGCGGCGAAAGCTCCGTCTTCATCCCCGGCAGGCACATCGAGGCCGTGGCCGGACGCCTGGCCGAACGCCTCCGTCAGACTTCCGCTTCTCTGACCCGTCCCGGGGATCCCTTCCCGGGCGGGGACATCTGCAAGAACTGCCCTCTCATCCGCTTTGTCCCCGGCAGGGCGGACTGACGGCGGTTCTTTTTTTCGGGAAAGGGGCCGCTGGCCTGCTCCCCTTGCAGGAGCAACGGTGCGGACCAGTATTGGAGCTCCTCCGGTATTCAGCAGACTCTCCCCGGGAAGGAGAGTTTTTGCGGAAACGCCGAAGGAGTTTCCGATGCCTGAGCGGTTCCCCCCTCCTTTCCCAGTGGCACCGGCCGCCCGCACCGGCATGACTCCGCACAGGATCTCCCGCGCCCCCCGCACGGGAGGAGGATGTCATGAATCTCAAGGAACGGTTTCTCAAGCGTCTCAAGGGTGAAGAAACGGACATCGTCCCCGTGGGTTCCATCACCACCTACGGATGCGTGGCCTTCATGAAAGGCTGCGGCTGCACCCGCCCCGCCGTGGACACGGACCCGAAAGCCCTGGCCCTCATGGCCATGGCGGGCCCCGCCATGGGCGGTTTTGAATGGGTCAAGGCCATGGGCTCGGACATCACGGCTGCAAGCGAGCTCCTGGGCTGCAAAGTCCAGTCCCTTGCCCAGGATTCCCCCTATGTCATCGCCTCTCACCCCTATGCCGACAGGCCCGTGAGCGAACTGGACTGCCCGGACGATCTGCTGAGCCGCGGCCGCATGCCCGCCTACAAGGCCCAGTTCGCCCTGCTCAGAGATCTCTGCCGCGACAGATTCGCCGTCTACGGCGCCTCGGAAGGGCCCTTCACCTGCGCCTGCAACCTCATGGAGGTGACCATTCTCATGCGGGCCATCAGGCGGCATCCGGAGAATGTGGAAACAATCCTCCAGGTGACCACCGAGGCCCTCTGCCGCATGGTGCGCTTCGCGGCGGAAAACGGGGCGGACTGCTACTGCATGGCCGAGCCCACCACGACCCCGGACCTCCTCAGCCCCAAGGACTGGGCGCGCTTTGTCCAGCCCTGCATCCGGCGCATCGCGAAGGAGTCCCCCATCCCCGTGGTCCTGCACATCTGCGGCAAGACCGACCCCATCATCCCCCTCATGTGCGACTCCGGCGTGGCCGGCATCAGCATTGAGGAAAAGGCCGACCTGCGCGCCGCCGTGGCGACGGCCCACGGGAAGGGCGTGAGGGTCTTCGGCAATGTGGCCACGGCCTCGACGCTCATTCTGGGCACGCCCGAGGAGTGCTACGCCGAATCCAGGGCCGCCCTGGAAAACGGCGTTGACTTCCTGGCTCCGGGCTGCGGCATCGGCCCCAATTCGCCTCTGGAAAATGTCCTCCAGATGCGCCGGGCGCGCGACGACAGGTTCGGACTGCCTGCCTTCACGCCCGCGGAAAAAGTGAGTTTCTAGCCCTTTTTCCGACGGTACCCGCGCTGTCCGGGAAAGGGGCCGCCTGCCTGCTCCCCCTCAGGGGATCTGCGGCGCGGACCGGTCTCGGAGTTTCTCCGGCATCCTGAGCGATCACTCCGGGAAGGAGCGATGTCCGCTCTGCCCTGAGGGATCCTCCGCTGCCCGGGCGTTTCCTCCCTCCTTTCCCGGAGGCGCCGGCCGCCCGCCCCGGCATGACTTCCGATCAATGTCTCCCGCGCCTTTTCCGGCGACGGAGGAGTATGTCATGAATCTGAAACAACGGTTTCTCAAACGCCTCAGGGGTGAAGAAACGGACGTGACTCCGGTGGGTTCCATCACCACCTACGGCTGCGTGACCTTCATGAAGGGCTGCGGCTGCACCCGTCCGGCCGTGGACACGGACCCGAAAGCCCTGGCCCTCATGGCCATGGCCGGCCACGCCATGGGCGGCTTTGAATGGGTCCGGGCCATGGGCTGGGACGCCACGGTGGTCAGCGAGCCGCTGGGCTGCGCAGTCCAGTGTCTGGCCAAGGATTCCCCCTACGTCATCGCTTCCCACCCCTATGCCGACAGGCCCGTGGGCGAACTGGACTGCCCGGACGATCTGCTGAGCCGCGGCCGCCTGCCCGTCTTCAAGGCGCAGTTCGATCTGCTCCGGGAGCAGTGCCGCGACGAGATCGCCATCTACGGCGGCTCGGAAGGCCCCTTCACCTGCGCCTGCAACCTCATGGAGGTGACCAACCTCATGCGGTCCGTCAGGCGGCACCCGGAGAATGTGGAAACCATCCTCCAGGTGACCACCGAGGCCCTCTGCCGCGTCGTGCGCTTCGCGGCGGAAAACGGGGCCGTCTGCTACTGCCTGGCAGAGCCCACCACAAGCCCGGACCTCCTCAGCCCCAAAGACTGGGTGCGCTTCGTCCAGCCCTGCATCCGGCGCATCGCGAAGGAGTCGCCCATTCCCATCGTCCTGCACATCTGCGGCAAGACCGACCCCATCATCCCCCTCATGTGCGACTCCGGCGTGGCCGGCATCAGCATTGAGGAAAAGGCCAATCTGCGCGCCGCCGTGGCGACGGCCCACGAAAAGGGCGTCATGGTCTTCGGCAATGTGGCCACGGCGTCCACGCTCATCCTGGGCACGCCTGAACAGTGCTACGCCGAATCCCTGGCCGCCATGGAAAACGGCGCGGACTTCCTGGCCCCCGGCTGCGGCATAGGTCCCAACTCGCCCCTGGAAAACATCATCCAGATGCGCCGGGCCCGCGACGACAGGTTCGGACTGCCTGCCTTCACGCCCGCGGAAAAAGTCAGCTTCTAGCCCTTTTTCCGGCATTTCCCCGCCTTCCAGGCTTGCCGTTTTCTTGACTTTGTACTACCTTACCGCAAACTTCGTTTCCGCGGGGGCCTGACAGCCTCCGCGGAAACGCCCGAAACCGTCTCCTTCCCTGCGCGCAGCTATTGGCCCTGATCCGTTAGCAGCGCGGGGAAAAGGCAGAGGCGGAAGGGCCGCCCGGGCCCGCCCTCCTCTGCCAGGTTCCTGAAGACCTCAGCCCGGCCGCTCCCTCAGGGGCGCGGAACCTTCCGGGATCATATATTTTCCTGGAGGCCCTGCGAGTCTCTACTGGCCCTGATCCGATAGTCTGCCTGCCCCGGAAGTCCGGCCGGGGCAGACCAGAGCGTCCATCGGAGTCCTCCCGCAGGAAAACCTCCGCACACCCCGGCCCTGATGCCCGCCACTGCGGCGCAGGAAAAGCCCGGGCGGAAAAATTTTTTTCACAAGACCCTGCGAGTCTCTATTGGCATTGATCCGATAGCGGTCCGCCCCGGAAGTCCGGCCGGGGCGGACCGGAAAAAGTCTCCAGACGTCTTCGCCGCGGGAAAACTTCCGCACGCCCCGGTCCTGATGTCCGCCCCGCGGGGGCGCATGGAAAGCCCGGGCAGAAAATTTTTCAGGTCCTGCGAGTCTCTATCGGTCCTGATCCAGTAGCTGGTCTGTCCCGGAAGTCCGGCCGGGACAGACCAGGCAGCCTGTCTGAAGTCCAGGCTGCGGTTCCCGCAGGAAGGCCGCGTACGCCGCGCAGGCTCCGCCGATTCGAAACGGGCGGAAGCCGCAGAAACATTTCAGGTCCTGCGAGTCTCTATTGGCTGACATCCAATAGCCGGTCTGTCCCGGAAGTCCGGCCGGGACAGACCGGGCCGGACTTTGGATCTCTTTTTGCATGAGATCGTCCAGATCTCTTCACCGCGTTTCCTTCCAGGAAACGGACTGCCGGAGTCCGGAAACCCTTCTGCCCTTCCGGGCAGCTCGCGGAGTTCTTCTCACGGTCACCCCGGCCGGTCGTCCGGGAGCAGATCAGTCTGAGTCCTGGATCTTTTTTTGCATGCAAAGACCGGGATTCTTCCTCCGCCTTTCTCTCTTCGGTCACGGACCATCGGCATCCGGAACTTTTCCGGAGCCCCGCGGGCCGCAACTGGAGTTCCTCCTATAGCTCAGCCCCGGGTATCCGGCCGGGGCGGGCTCCTCTGCACAGCCGGATCTTTCCCCCGCGGAGCGCTCATGCCGTCCCTTGAAAGCTGTCCCTGTGAAGGCATCCATCTCCCCCGTTTCGTGCAGCCCGTTCTGCTCGCCCTGCTGGCCAACGCACCCATGCACGGCTATGTGCTCATGCAGAAGCTGAGCGATCTGGGGCTTTTTGACGGCGGCTCGCCCGACATGACCGGCATGTACCGCAAGCTGAGGGAAATGGAGCGCATGGGGGTGCTGAGCATCGTCCGGGAGACAAGTTCCTCGGGACCCGCCAGGAAGATCTACGCTCTGACGGACGATGGCCGCGAGTGCCTGCACAAGTGGCTTTCCTCCCTCAAGAAGAACAGAGGGCACCTGGACAGCGTCATCGCCCTGCTGGCGAAGACGGCAGCCGCCCATCCCGCGCCCGAGACGCCCTGCTGCTGCGGCAGCGGGGCCAGGCCCCAGCCCGTGCAGCTCGCCCCCTTCCGGAAGAGCGACGCGGCGTCTCCGGCCGTTCTCACGGCCTGCAGCCAGAGCGACAGGGAATTCATTTCGTCCGTCCGGCGCAGAGCCATGGCCGGCGCTCCGGCCAGACGCGAGGATCTGCTCCGCCTGCTTTCCTTTGATCCCGCCTCGCCGGCCTGCGCGGAGCTCGGCCGGCAGGCCAGAGAAATGGCGGACGAAATCACCGGCGGCACGGCGAGCGTCTGGGCTGCCGTGGGCGTGGACTGCGTGCCCTGCTCCATGAACTGCCGCTTCTGCGCCTTCGGCGAGAAGTGGGGCGTGGTCAGAAAGCCTCACGAATGGAGCGAGAGCGAAATCCTCTCGGCGGTGAAGCACTTTGTCGCCGAGGGAGCGGGCTGGATCATTCTGCGCACCACGGAGCACTACGGCGAAGAGCGTCTGCGCGTTCTTCTGCGCAAGGTGCGGGCAATCGTTCCTCCCGGCTGCTTCCTCGTGGCCAACACGAGCCAGCTTTCCCTGGAGGCCTTCAGGGAGCTGCGCGCCTGCGGCGTGGAGGGAACCTATCACGCGCTGCGTCTGCGGGAAGGACTGGACACGCCCTTCCAGCCGGATGTGCGGCGCAGGGCTCTTGACCGCATCACCGAGGCGGGCCTGCTGCTGGCCCATCTTGTGGAGCCCCTGGGCGTCGAGCACAGCAATGAGGAAATCGCCGACGCCTTCCTGGCCGCCCAGAGCGCCGGCGCCTGCGTCTGCGGCGTCATGGCGCGGGTCAATGTGCCTGGCACGCCTTTTGCAGATTTTCCTCAGGTGCCGGATGCCCGGCTGGCCCAGGTGGCCGCGGTCACCCGTCTCTGCGGCGGGCCCCGCATTCCCTATATCTGCGTCCACCCGCCGGTGCCGCAGGCGGTTGCCTGGGGCGCCAATGTGGTGGTGGTGGAAACCGGCGCCGTGCCCAGAGACGATGTGGAAGCCGGCCATGAATGGAAGGAATTCACCATTCAGGAAGCCAAAAAGCTTCTCGCTTCTCAGGGCTGGCGTGTGACAGACAGGCTCTACTGAGCCCGTCCGACACTTCCCCGCCGCCCCTGCGGGCGACAGAATCCGTCCCTTTCTTCCCTCTCCTGCGGAGTACTATTGGCGCAGATCTGATAGTCCTCCGGTTCCGGCCCTCCGGACGGAGAGAAAGGAGCCGTTGCTGACCCCTCTTTCCGGGCTGTTCCTGCCCCGGCCCCAGGCGGAGCCGGGATGGCAGCCTCCCTTTCGGGACCTGCCGGGTACTATTGGCGCAGATCTGATAGC
>CAZFTQ010000008.1:0-33913 GCA_964522365.1 uncultured Desulfovibrio sp.
GACTCAGAGCAGGAATTTTTGAAATAGACAAAAGTCGCGTTCACTGCGTCGGCACCCCGGGACAACTGAAGTCGTATACTGACATGCTGTCTCTCAAAGCACCCGCCAGCCAGAAAGCTCATGTTCATCTCATGGACAAGGATACGATCATGCACAGTCTTTTCATGCGCAATGAAGATGTCATCAGCGGCAGGGACGATCTGGAATTTTTGTGCACATTCAAAAATTTCCCTGTTTTCATGGGATGCACTGATAAACCCCGTTCTCAGGACATCTCCGCAGACATGCACTGGCATATTTCTAGAAGCTCCGGGTGTATTCAGCTGAATCCCTGTCTGCCGCTGGATATCGCCTATATGGATGCACATGCTTCGGGCACCATTGGGAAAACGTGGTCGGAACATCACAAGGCATTCGCGCGATTCCTGGCTAAATTCAATCCACCTAAAATTTTGGAAGTAGGCGGCGGTAGCGGTGCTCTTTCACGGGAGTACGCAAACCTGCATCCTGAAACGGAATGGGTCATTGCTGAACCCAATCCCAGGCCTCTTGAAGGAGTGACTGCCCGCTATATCAAAACATTTGTAGACGGAAACTTTATTCCTGATCAGGAGTACACTGTTCTTGTTCATTCACATACGCTGGAACATATGTATTCTCCAAGAAACTTCGTGGAGCATGTCAGTTCCTTCATGCCTCCAGGCTCCATGCAAATATTCAGTATTCCTGATCTTGAGTCATGGTTTTCCAGATTTTACCCAAGCAGTCTTAATTTTGAGCACACATATCTGCTGAACGATAAATATGCTGAATATATTATGTCAGTATTTGGATGGGAGTTAGTTGATAAATTTTTGTACAAAGACAGGCACTCTATATTTTATGCTTGGAGAAAAACTTGCTCTTCCGGCAATATAAAAAATTATTTTCCAAAATACTATGAAATAAACAAAAATTTATTCATGAAATATTGCGAGTATTACAGAAAAATTGTTTATGAATGCAACACAAAATTACATATGACGGGAAAAAAGGTCTTTCTGTTTGGTGCGCATGTCAATTCACAGAATCTTTTTAATTTTGGTCTTGACGAAAGCAGAATCATTTCTTTGCTCGACAACGATCCGACAAAACAGGGGAAACGTCTGTACGGCACCGGACTCTGCACTGCATCACCTAAAGTACTCGCAGATCTTGAAGCGCCGACAGTTATCCTCAATGCCGGCCCTTACGGCCAAGAAATAAAGACTGACATACTCAATAACATTAACAGGAGAACAGAATTCTGGGAATAAGTGGTCAAGGATTTTTCATGAGTAGCATGAAAGATATTGCTATTCCCATCGTTTCTAAACAATACAACGATATCTGCTTCAATCATGCATTTATGCATAAAAATCTGTATAACAAAAGAGTATTGTAAATTATAATATATAAATTTGATATACTAATTAATATATTTTTTTTAAAATAACGATATAAATAAAATCGACAGTCCTGCTGTCAGTGGATATCTTGTTTCCAATAAATTAACTGTAGTTTTTGTTATGATTGTTTATAATATATTGAAATATTTTTTTGGCACCTCCTATTTAAATGTAATAATTTCATGTTGTTATAAATATTATTTGTAAAAAATTCAGATATTTTGACAGCAGGACTGTCTATGCATATATAGACAGTGGAAAAGATCCGTATCTCGTACGGCTTGAAAGAAGAGATAAGACTTGGAAGCGGAGCGCTTCTGCTGGAGAACAAATGCCCTTCCTCCCCCTGCAGAAGGTTTCTCCAATGCACCAGAACAGATTCTCTTCGTTTGCGACACGGCGAGAAAAATCGGCGGACAGTTTATCCAGACTGCCAGTGGACAACACAGCATTGAGGGATCTCCACTTGCGGCAGATCCCAGGAGGTGCCAATGAATGTCCCCGTCACTCTGCTTGCCGAAAATGAGCCTAAGGATCTGCTTCCGTTCAACGTTACGCCGGACAGCCTGAGAAAGCAGAAAAAAAATGTTTATGTTCTTACTAACAATTCCAGCCTTTTCCCGGAAGACATTCTGAAAGATGCTGATGAGGTCCTAGGGGATCTGGATGGCTTTTCCGAAGAAAAAATCCGTGACTCGGCCTTCTACATCTACTTCAACCGCGGAGATTATGCTCTTCCTTTCCTGGCTCAGATCGTCAAAGCCGGGGGTGTGTTTGTCTCTCCGCATTATTACGCCAAGGTGCCCTGCTGGCAGAACAGCCGCTGGTGCATTGACATCTACAATGAAATTGCTGTGCGCCTGAAACACACGCCTAAGGGATCCGTCTCTGAAATGGCTTCTATTATGCAAGCCATCGATGCAACGGCTGAACTCGAAGGTGATTATGTGGAAATAGGTGTCTATTCAGGCACATCGGCATTAGCTGCTCTGCTGTACATGCAGCGCAGAAAGATCCGCAGAAGGACTTGGCTCTTGGACACTTATGAAGGCTTTGCCTACGAAGAAGCCAAAAAATCTCAAGATATCAAATGGTTTGGAAGGCTCTCCACTTGGGGCAACATTAACTTGAGCGGCAACGCAGGCATTAGCCGCATCAAAAACCTGACTCAAGGGCTCGGAGAGGTGTTGCCCAGACAATTCAATGCGTGCACGGATAATCTTCCTGGTGAAATACGCCGAATTGCAATGGCAAACCTCGATGTGGACATGTATGAGGCAACTCTGATCAGTCTTCAGAAACTTGCGCCTCTCATAATACCTGGCGGCATCATCACGACAGAAGACCCAGCGGCCACATGGGGTCTCTACGGTGCCTATCTGGCCCTCCACGAATTTTTGGCCAGCGAGGCGGGTCGAAATTTTATCAGCATTAGGACAGAGACTACCTACATGCTCATTAAAAAAAACTAGCCCGAACAGACACCGACACATGACCGGTTAAGAATTTGGCTTCATCCCAGCTGGCTGTTTTTCTTTTTTCTGTCGCGGTAGGGACGCCCACTGCTGGGCGCCCCCGCACAGATTCTGACGTGCGGATTTTCCGCATCAGGTGATCCTTCCGCCTTCAGAACCCTTCCAGATGCGCTGCAAGGCGGGCCCGGAGTTCCCTCCAGGCCCGCCTTTTTTCGCTTTTCGTCAGCGGGCGTCTCAGGCGCGTTCCGCCAGAGCGGCCCGCACGCAGGCGTAGGCGCTTTCACCTGGCATCGGCCGCCCTGTCCAGAGCGCGAAGGCCGCCCGCGCCTGCTCAACGAACATGGCGACCCCGCTCTGCGTCTCCCAGCCCGCGGCTCTGGCCTGACGCAGGAAGAGAGTCTCTTCCGGCGTGTAGACGATGTCGTAGGCAAGACCCTTTCTGCCGGCAAAAAAGCCCTCGGGGCAGGGGCTTTTGTCTTCATTGGCGCCCCGCATGCCCAGACTCGTGGCGTTGATGACGAGATCACAGTCGAGTTCGGCCCGCTTTTCCCAGGGCTCGCAGGCGACGCCGAACTCTTCGGCCATGGCCCGGGCCTTGTCGGGAGAGCGGTTGACGAGGGTCACCCGGGGCACCCCCAGTTCCTGAAGCGCCGTGATGGCGGCTCTGGAGACCCCGCCCGCGCCCAGGATGAGGGCGTGACGGAAGCTTCTGCCTTGCAGAGGAACCAGGAAGCCCGTCACATCGGTGTTTTCCCCGAGGACGCGGCCGTCTTTCCAGTAGACCGTGTTGATGGCGCCCACGCGGCGGGCCCGTTCGCTCACCTCGTCCACAAAGTCCATGGCTCGCACCTTGAAGGGGAGAGTGATGTTGCAGCCGGAGACGGGCAGCGCGCGCAGGGCGGCAAAAAAACCGGGCAGGCTCTCGTGGGTCTGGGGAAAGGCCATGTAGACGCCGGCTATGCCGGTCTCGGCAAAGGCCCGGTTGTGGATAAGGGGGCTCAGACTGTGGCCCAGGGGCTGGCCGATGACGCAGTAGAGTTTCTCAGGGGACATGCCGCTCCCTCCTTGCCTAGTGGCCGCGTGTCAGGTAGATCCCGTCAGTTCAGCCGGGACGGCTTCCTTCTACCGCCAGGAGCCCTGCCCGGGCAAGACCCCCTTTCCCCCGACATCTGGGACGCTTTCATGCCCTCTTCCTCCCCCGACGCCTCTTCCCGGAAACAGAGCGCCCTGGCCGACATGCGCCTCGGCGCCGGCCGCGCCCTCCCCATCATGCTGGGCTACGCCCCCGTGGCCTTCGCCTTCGGCGTGCTCGCAAGCCAGAACGGCATGCCGGCCTGGCTCGCCACGGCCACTTCCGTGCTCATGTTCGCGGGCTCCGGCCAGTTCATCACGATCTCCATGTGGTTTTCCGGCGCGGGCCTGCTCGCCACCACCGTCGCCGTGCTCGTGACCCATCTGCGCTACCTGCTCATGTCCATCGCGCTCATGCCCTATGTGCGCTCCTTCCGGGGACTTTCGCGGGTCGTCTACGGCTGGCATGTGACGGACGAGCTCTTCGCCGTGCACATCACGGCCTTCCGGCAGGGCTGGGAGGCCAGCAAGACGGCCATCTTCACGGCCACCACCCTGGCCCAGTCCGCCTGGGTGCTGGGCACCCTGGCGGGGGCTCTCTGCGGCAACCTCGTCACGGACGTGCGGCCCCTGGCCCTGGACTACGCCCTCTGCGGCATGTTCATCGCCCTGCTCATCCCCCAGTGCACGGACCGTCTGCATGTGCTCACGGCCGTGCTGGCCGCCTTCCTCTCCGTGGCCCTGCGGGAAGCGGGCCTTGACCAGTGGAATGTGGTGCTCGGCACCATCCTCGCGGCCACGGCGGGCGCCGTGCTGCACCAGCGTCTGCACGGGCCTGTCCCGACCGATGCCGGAGACGGAAAGGACGGAGGCGCCGCATGAACAGTCTGGCTTCCCCCTCTGTGATGCTCCCCTGCATCATCCTCTGCACCCTGGCCACCTTTCTGCCCAGGGCCCTGCCCTTCTTCTGTTTCCGGAAGGACCTGCCGGTCTGGCTCAAGAACTGGCTGGAATATGTGCCGGCCGCGGTCATGGCGGCACTGGTGGCGCCGGATCTTCTCTACTACGGCGGTCAGGGCCTCAATCCGGACCCCCTCCACAATCTCTTTCTTCTGGGGGCCATCTGCACCTGCGTCTTTTCCGTGATTGTGAAAAACTTCTTCGCCACCATCGCCTTCGCCATGGTCTTCGTGGCGGGCATGCGCTTCTTCGGGCTCGGGATCTGACGCTTTTCAGGCCGGACGGACCCGCGCGGGAAGCAGGCGGTCCAGAGCCCGGAGTTCGGGGACATTCCCGTACGGCCCCCGGCAGACGCCGGCAAAAAAGGCGATCGCAGGCGCAAAGGCCCTGCGCCGCATAAGTTCCGCGAAGACGGGCGAGGCCCCGGGATCCGAAAAATCCTCCCGGGCAAAGAAAAAGCGGTCGCAGCCGGACTTCGTGGCGGCCCAGAGCCCGGGCTCTTCCTCCAGCATGGCGAGAACGAGATCCAGAAGGAGGAAGGCGAAGCGGTCCAGCCTTCCGTCACAGGGCCTGAGCGCGTGGCGCTCCGGGTGCTGAAAGCTCCAGTGGCCCGTGTCCGCGCAGCCCAGGGAAGCGGTTTCCGGCAGAAAGAAACCGTCGTAGTCCACGAGGAAAAGCCGCCTCCCCTCCTCCGACACAAGGACATTGCGGGCCTGGATGTCGCCGTGGGCGATTCCCAGGTCCGAAAGCTTCCGGGAAAGCTGACGCAGGCTCAGGCGCAGAGCGCGCAGTCTCGCGGGATCCCCGAGGGAGGCCGCGACGAAGTCCCCCAGAAGCTCCCCTTCCGCCCAGGCCATGCTGACCAGGGGAAAGGCTTCGCCATGGAGAAAAAAGCCCCGCGGCTCGAAGCGGCAGGGCAGAAGAAAGGGCAGATCGGGTCTCGCCGTCCACTTTTCAAGGGCGGCCCAGCGTCTCCTGCGGGCGGGATCCTCCGTCCTGAAAAAGCGCAGGGCAAGGCGGGTCCGGCCGAGGGAGAAGACCGCCCCCTCCGCGTAGAGTCCGCGGAAGGTCAGAGGCGTTCCGTCCGGCTCCCTGACAAGGGCGCCCGCGCGGAGCGCGGGATCCGCCAGACAGCTCTCAGGCCTCTCCAGGGCCCGGAGGATCTCCGTAAAATCCGGGCGCGCGCTTCCGCTCCGCTCCGGCTCAGGAACGGTGCTTCGCCGCATAGGGCACGCGCTCCACGAGACGCTTTCTCGGGGTGTATTCTATGCGGTAGTACTGGTTCTGGGGCACGAAGGCGTACGGAATGTCCTCGGGGCGCTGGCGCAGGAAGAGGGAGAGCACCACACGGTTGATGGCCTGGTGTCCCACGATGCAGGTGGGCGCGCCGCCGCAGAGAAAGAGCGCGCGCCTGAGGCCCCTGAGCACGCGCTGATGGACCATGGCGTAGCTTTCGCCCTCGGGGTAGCAGAAATTGTACTTGTCGGCGTTGCGGGCCTTCGTCACCTCGGGCATCCGCTCCCTGATGTCGGAATAGAGCAGGTTTTCGCAGACGCCGGCGTTTATCTCGTCAAAATCCTGGATGGCCCGCACGTGCACGTCCGGCCGGCTTCTGATGAGGTAGGAAGCCGTTTCATGGGAGCGGCGCCGGGTGGAGGTGAAGATGTAGTCGATGGGAACGCCCTCCATGTGGTCGGCCAGCGCCTGGGCCTGGGCGCGGCCCTTGGCGGAGAGCAGGGGATCGCCGCCGATGCGGCCCTCGGCGTTGAATTCCGTCTGGCCGTGGCGCACCAGGTAGAGCTGGCGGATCCAGGGCGTCACCACGAGCTCGCGGATGGCCGGATAGATGGAGGAACCTTCCATGGGGCTCTCGCCCAGGATGCGGTTGGCCATGGTGTCCACTCTGAGCCAGAACTTTTCCCCGCCCACATGTTCGTAGATGGACTCGTAATAGGCGATGCGGTCCCGGAAGCTCTCCACGGCCTCTTCTTCCGAGTAGCCCTGGTATTCGGGCAGACGCGCCTTGCGGCGGATGCAGACCTCGCGCAGATAGGGGTCCTCGTTGAGACATTCGATGAAGAGGACGGGATGGTCCGTGAGGGTCTCCTCGATGAGCTTTCTGCGGCGGCAGCTCCCGTTGGTGGCGTCCAGAATGGCCACGTCCCCCGTGCCCGCGAGAAAATCACGGGCTTTCTTCATGTTGAGGATGGCGATGCGCTCGCGCATCTCCCGGCCTTCCTCGTTTCCGGGAGCGTACCAGACGGACTGGGTGGACTCGGGTCCCGTCATCTGCCGGCGCAGGACGCCGTTGTTGAGAATGGTGCAGGTGAGTCCCTCACCGGCCAGATCGTCGCGGATGCGCCGCGCCAGGGTGGACTTGCCGCTGGCCGGCAGACCCACCATCACCACATAGAGCTTGGGCATGCCTCGTTTCCTCGATTTCCCGGTCTGCTGACGGAAGCGGCGGGATCCCGGGGAACCCGCCGCGCTCTTTTCTACCGCACCGTCAGGCGCAGGAACTTTTTCTTGCCGAAGCGGATGACATATCTGCCCGGGGCCAGGGGGGTCTTGTCATCCTTCACCTGCCGGCCGTCCACATAGAAGCCGCCCTCGGCGATTTTCCGCCTGGCTTCGCTGCGGCTTCTGGTGAGCCCGAAGTCCGCCAGGATGGACACGGGATCGGCGTGCTCGGGACCCTCGCAGGAGCCCTCGGGGGTGTCGGCGGGCACCCCGCCGTCGGCGAAGACCGCGTTGAAATCGGCCCGGGCCTCGTCGGCGGCCTTGTGGCCGTGGTAGCGGGCCACGAATTCCCAGGCGAGGTCCTCCTTGACGGACTTGGGATGGAGGTCGCCTTCCTCCACGCCCTTCTTCAGGGCAGAAATCTCGTCCAGGGACCTGGCCGAAAGGAGCTCGTAGTAACCCCACATGAGCTCGTCGGAGATGCTCATGGTCTTGCCGAAGATCTGGGCCGGCGGCTCGTCGATGCCGATGTAGTTGCCGTAGGACTTGCTCATCTTGCGCACGCCGTCCAGACCCACCAGCAGCGGCATGGTCAGGATGCACTGGGGCTCCTGGCCGTACTGGGCCTGCAGATGGCGGCCGACGAGGAGATTGAATTTCTGGTCCGTGCCGCCCATTTCCACGTCCGCCTTGAGGGCCACCGAGTCGTAGCCCTGACAGAGGGGATAGAGGAATTCATGGATGGCGATGGGCGTGCCCTCCCGGAAGCGCTTGGAAAAGTCGTCACGCTCCATGATGCGCGCCACGGTGTAGCGGGAGGCGAGCCGGATGAAATCCGCGGCCCCCATGCGGCCCAGCCAGTGCGAGTTGAACTCGACCACGGTCTTTTCAGGATCCAGGATCTTGAAAAGCTGCTTCTTGTAGGTCTCGGCGTTGGCGCTGACCTGCTCCTCGGTGAGGGGCGGACGGGTCTCGGAGCGGCCGGACGGGTCGCCTATGCGGCCCGTGAAGTCGCCGATGAGAAAGACAATGGTGTGCCCCAGGTCCTGGAAATGCCGCATTTTCTGCATGATGACCGTGTGGCCGAGATGCAGGTCAGGGGCCGTGGGGTCAAAGCCCACCTTGACCCTGAGCGGCGTGCCGCGGGCGAGTTTTTTCCGCAGTTCGCCCTCGTCGATGATTTCCGCAGCCCCGCGCTTGATGAGGGCCATCTGAGTGTCCAAATCCGGCATTTCTCGTTCTCCTTGACGTGAGCGCCCCGTTCAGGGCTGTCCCCCGTCGCTTGCGTCCCCGCGCTCCCGGGGGGACAAGATCCCGGCCAGCATAGCCCCGAAAGGCGAAAAAAGCAAAAAAGACCGCGCAGGGAGCCCTTTTCAGCTCCGTCTGGCGAGGGTCGGACAGCGGCCGAAGAGGACGAGCTCCAGCCAGTCCAGGGCAAAGTCCAGGGCCGCCTCGTCGGAGGAGAGAACGGCCGCCTGGCGCGCCTCGTCCGCCGTCACCCGGCTGAAGAGCCCCACCCTTCCGATGAACTCCCGGAAGCGGTCCAGCTGGTAGAGGCAGAGAAAGGCCATGTTGCCCATCTTTTCATCAACGGGACCGCCCGAGGCCGCCACCATGGCCCCCAGGCGCATGTAGCGGTCGTTGGCGGCGTTGTAGGGACCGACACCCTCGTGCTCGAACCATTCGGCCTTCGTCCAGTCCCGGGTGCCGTCGGCGAAGCCCTGACAGTAGGGCTCCTCCACCAGCCAGATGGTCTCGGCCACGCCTTCGCGGGCCATCCTCGAGCCGCGGCCCAGAGGATAGCAGCGGCAGGCGCCGGGCCTGTCGTCGTAGACCTGGCAGCCGGCCTGCGTCACGAAGGGACAGGTCTCGTCGGGATCGGAGAGCATGCGCAGCATGACCAGGGGCAGACCCGAGTCCGGGAAGGACCTGGCCTGCCCGAAGCGATCCAGAAAGACGTCGCTCGCGAGCCCCAGGTTCCTGCGCAGGCGCAGCATGTCGTAGGGCGTCAGGGGGATGCTCTGGTGCCGGCAGCAGCGGTTGAAGCAGGGCGCCTCGGGCGTGCATTCGAAGCAGAAGGTCTGGCCTTCCTCCAGAACGGGCAGAGAGTCCAGGTACTGGCGCGCCCGCTCCTCGTCGAGCAGGGGATCGTCGGCCATGCGTTCTCCTCGCGGGCCCCGAAGGCCGTCTAGATGACCTTGTTCAGGGAATATTCGATGATGCCCTCGGCGCCGGCGGCCTTGAGGGCGGGGATGAGGTCGCGCACCGCCTTCGTGCTCACCACGGTTTCCACGGAATACCAGGTGCCGTTCTGGAGAGGCGCCACGGTGGGGGAATTGAGGGAGGGAAGCAGGGCTTCCACGGCGGCGAGGTTTTCGCCCGCCACATTGAGCTTGAGGGCCACGAGGCTCTCGGCCCGCAGGGCGCCTTCGAGAAGCAGGGTGAGCTGCTCTATCTTGCGGCGCTTTTCCGGATTCGCCCAGGCCTCGGGATTCACCACCACGATGGGGTTGGAGGCCATGACCTCGTCGATGATGCGCAGGCCCTGGGCCCTGATGGTGGTCCCGGTCTCCGTCACTTCCACGATGCCGTCGGCCATGCCGTCCACCACCTTGGCCTCGGTGGCGCCCCAGGAATAGAAGATCTTCACGGGCACGTTCTTTTCGGCGAAGTAGCGCTCGGTCATGTGCACCACTTCCGTGGCGATGCGTCTGCCCGCCAGATCTTCGGGCTTCCGGTAGGGGGAGTCGCCCGCGACCGCCAGAACCCAGCGGCTCTGGCGCAGGGAATGCTTGGAATAGACCAGGCTCGCCACCTGAATGACCTTGTCCTCCAGGTCCATCTCGCGCAGCCAGTCCATGGCGGAGATGCCGGCGTCCAGGACGCCCGCCGCCACATAGCCGCCGATTTCCTGGACGCGGGCCAGGGAGAGAGCGAGCTCGGGATCGTTCACGTCCGGAAAGTAGCTGCGCGACTGCCTGCTGATTTTCCAGCCGGCGCGGGCGAAAAGATCGTTGGTGGCCTCTTCCAGAGAGCCCTTGGGGACTCCGAATTTGAGAATGGGATTGCTCATGCGCTTGCGGCCTTCCGGGGGAAGGCCCCTCCTTTGGGTATGCCTGTCCGGCCCCTGTCCGGTCAGGGGCCCCTGATGTCCGTGAGACGGAAGTTCTCCTACGCGCCGTAGACCCTGGCGGGATCGAAAACCTGCGGCGAGCAGAGGCTTTCCTCCTTCCCGTCCCAGCGGCGGAAGAAGCAGGAGCGCCGGCCCGTGTGGCAGGCCGCGCCGCCCAGCTGGGTGACGGAGAGAAGAATGGCGTCGCTGTCGCAGTCCAGACGGATGGAATGCACCTTCTGCACATTGCCGCTCGTCTCGCCCTTGTGCCAGATCTTCTTCCTGGACCGGCTCCAGTAATGGGCCTCGCCGCTTTCCAGGGTCTTCCGCCAGGCCTCCTCGTTCATGTAGGCCAGCATGAGCACCTCGCCGTCGCCGGCGTCCTGGGCGATGGCGGGAATGAGTCCCCTGGAAAAATCAGGCGCGAAGTCCGGTCCGGGCAGCATGGAAACCTCCTGAAACGCCCGCGTCATGCGGGCGGAAACATCCGGCGGATCTGCGGAAAACCCCCGAGGGGGATCGCAGGAAAACGCTAAGCTACTCAATTCTCTGCCCGCAGGCAAGAGAGAAGGAACGGCCCCCGCGCCGCGCAGGCCTCTGGGCCCTTCCCCCGCCCGCCGGCGGATCCCCCCGGTTTTTCCGGCAGAAAGAGGGACGTCCGCCTTGCGGGCGGTGCCGCTTTGTGGCAGTCTGCCGCAGGAAATCCGGTCCGGAGCCCCGGACGGAATCTCCCTCCCTTCTCCCGCCCGGCGGGTCCTTTCCCGCCTTTCGGCGGCCCGGCGGGCCGCCGCCAACTGGATGGTCCATGTCAGACACCCCCCGCCTTGATTCCGCCCCCGACGGCCCTCAGGCCGCGCCCGACGCCGACGCCGTGGAGCTGAGCGGCGTGAGCCACCCCGAGAGGGCTCTCGCGCCCGTGAGTCTGGAAGAGCTCCCCCCGCCCATGCAGGCCGCCTGCGGCCGCGCCGGCTGGCGGAAGCTCATGCCCGTGCAGTCCCTGGCCCTGCCCTATCTCATGGACGGCCGGGACATCATGATCCAGTCCCGCACCGGCTCCGGCAAAACGGGCTGCTATCTGCTGCCCCTGGTGCCGGCCCTGCGGCCCGATGCGCCGGGCCCCCAGGCCCTGGTGCTCGTGCCCACCCGGGAACTCGCCCTGCAGGTCACGGAAGAGGCCCGCGTGCTTCTGGAAGGCACCGGCATCCGCGCGGCCACCCTCTACGGCGGCGTGGGCTACGGCAGGCAGCTCGAGCAGCTGAAGGAAGGCGCCCACCTCGTGGTGGGCACCCCCGGCCGCATTCTGGACCACCTCCTGCGGCGTTCCATGACCCTGGACGCGCTGCGGGTCCTGGTCTTTGACGAAGCCGACCGCATGCTCTCCATCGGCTTCTACCCGGACATGAAGGAGATCCAGCGCTGGCTGCCGGACAGACGCCTCTACACGAGCCTCTTCTCGGCCACCTATCCGGAATACGTCCTCAGCCTGGCCGCGGAGTTCATGACCGAGCCGGCCATGCTCTCCCTCTCCCACAAGCAGGTCTATGTGCCCCAGGTGGACCACTGCTTCTGCCCGGTGAAGCCCCTGGACAAGGACCGGGCCCTCGTCCGGCTCATCGAGACGGAAAATCCGTCCTCGGCCTTCATTTTCTGCAACACCCGCGCCAATGTGCACTATGTGGCGAGCGTCCTTCAGGGCTTCGGCTACAACGCCGGCGAGCTCTCGGCGGATCTGCCCCAGAACCGCCGCGAGGAGGTCATGCAGCAGGTGCGCGCGGGCCGGATCCGCTTCCTGGTGGCCACCGACCTGGCCGGCCGCGGCATAGACATTCCCAATCTCTCCCACGTCTTCCTCTACGAGCTGCCCGAAGACCAGGAAAGCTACATCCACCGCTCCGGCCGCACCGGCAGGGCCGGCACCGCGGGCACGGTCATCGCCCTCACGGACGTGATGGAGCGCCTGGAGCTCGAACGGATCGCGAAACGCTACGATCTCCAGTTCCGGGAAATTCCGGCTCCCACCGACGGCGATGTGGCGGAAGTGGTGGCCAACCGCCTCCAGACCCTCCTGGAAACCCGCTTCCGCAGCCTGACGGGTCTGGAAAAGGTCCGCATCCAGCGCTACGCGGCCCTGGCAAAGGAACTCGCGAGTCTGCCGGCCGACGACGAAAACGACGGCACGGGCCTGAACCTCCTGGCCATGCTCCTTGACGCCTGCCACCACAACACCCTCAACGATCTGCGCCTGCCCCAGCCCCCGTCGGGCGACGCCCCGAAACAGGGCCGCAGAAGCAGACGCAGAGAGAAGGGCTCCAGGGACGAGGCGGGCCGGGAAGGCCGCCGCGGAAAGGAGGCCGGATCCGCCTCCGGGGCCGGAGAAGCCGCGACCGCCGCGCCTGACGCCGCGGGCCCCGAAGAGGCCCCCGCCCCCGACGCGGCCGGGTCCGAAAACGCGGAGAAGCCGAAGAAGCGCCGGCGCCGCCGGCGCCGCCGCGGCGGCGGCAGCCAGGCCGAAGGGCAGCCTGAAGGCCAGTCCGAAGGTCAGCCCGAGGGCCAGGCTGAAGCTCAGGCCGAAACCCGGGCCGAAACCCCGGCCGGGGACTCCCGGGAAGAAGGCGACGGGAAAGCGCCCGAATCTCCCGCCGCCGAGGCTCCCGCCCCGGACGGAAACGCCGGCTGACCGTCCCGGGGAACTTCCGTCATGCGCTCCGATTTCTCCGCCGGCGCCCTCTGCCGGCGCGTCAGCGTCAGGCACCCCTTCCTGTTCAGCACCGTGCTCATGGACGGGGAGCTCTGCCTGAACCTTGTCCGGCGCCTGCACCCCGGCCTGGAGCTCGAGGGTCTCCGGCTCATCCCGCCGTCCGAAGATCCCGGCGACACCTCCCCGGTGCTCGGACGGGTGCTCGCCGAAGGAAAATGCCGGAACGGCCGCCGCGCCCTCGTCCAGATCCGGCTGGACGCGGACCGCGATGAGATTCTCGGGAGCGTGGGGCTGATCCAGCGGGAGATGCGCGCTCTGCCCACGGAAGACGGCCGGCCCTTCGCCCTCGGCGAGGACAGGGTCGTCCTTCTCCATCTCTGCCTGGACGATCCCTTCGGCCGGCAGTCACGGTTCTATACCTTTGAAATGGAAGCCGACGACGAGGCCCGGGCCGAGAGCCTCGAGCTTCTCGTCTTCAACGCCTCGGGGATCCTGGGCATGCTGCCGGACGGGATGACCCGTCTGCTGGACTACTTCCGGGATCCGGAGGCCTTCCCGGTGACCTCGGAAGACCCGCTCATTGCCCGGCTGGACGCCGCCGTGAGGAAAACCCGATCCGATCCCTTCTGGCAGGCGGCCTTTCTGTCCCTCTTCGGCGGGCAGGACCGCTCCGGCTGAGGCCCGGGCCTCCCCGTCTTCTCCCCTCCCCTCCAGGACCAGCTTTCCATGACAGCCTCTCCAGTTCGTCCCTCCACCAACGGCAGAAAGACCGGCGTGACCATCGGCAATTTTGACGGCGTGCACCGCGGCCACCAGCTTCTCGTGCACAGAACCCTTGAGATCTGCCGGGACAGGGACATCGACTGCGTGGCCGTGACCTTCTGGCCGCACCCGCGATCCCTCTTTTCCGGCATCCGGAAACCCCCTCTGGCGGACGTGCAGACACGGCGCCGCCTCCTGGGGGAACTGGGGGTGCCCTACCTCCTCGAGCTCAGCTTCACCAGGCAGATCGCCGCCCTCTCTCCGGAGGAGTTCTATCTGGGCTATCTCAGGCCTCTGCGTCTTTCGAGCCTGGTGGTGGGCTACGACTTCTGTCTGGGCAAGGGGCGCAGCGGCAATTACGAGGCCCTCCGCGAGCTCGGGAAAAAGCACGGCTTTTCCGTGGACCGGGTGCCGCCCCTCCTGCTGGGGGACGCCCCCGTCAGCTCCACCCGGCTCAGATCGGCCATCGAGGCGGGCGATGTGGCTCTCGCGGCCCGCATGCTGGGCCGGCCCCACGCCGTCTACGGACCGGTGGTCCACGGGCAGGGCCGGGGCGCGGGCCTGGGCTTTCCCACGGCCAATGTGCGGCCGAGAGACGTGCTTCTGCCGCCCGACGGCGTCTACGCGACCCGGGTGACCCACAGGGGGCTGACCCACCCCGCCGTCACCAACATCGGCTTCACGCCCACCTTCGACGGCGCCGAGCGCACCATCGAGAGCTTCCTGCTGGACGGCGATCTGAATCTCTACGGCGAAGAGGTGGGCGTGGAATTCCTCCGCCGCCTGCGGCCCGAGCGCCGCTTCCCCTCCGTCCAGGCCCTGACGGAGCAGATCGCGAAGGACGTTTCCGAAGCCCGGCGCATCAACGCTCTTCCCCTGGAACTCTCCTGACGCGGCCCGGCAAGCCGCCCGTCTCCTCCTTTTTTTCCGTCTGCGCGCACGCGGCGGCAAAGCCAGCGCCTTTTTCAAGGCCCCGCTCTGCCGCCGGCGCTTTTTTTCTCCTCTAGCCCTTCTTTCAGGACCTTACCGCCATGCCCATCTGGGATTTCGCCTGGATCGCCGACCCCTCCGCCTGGGCCGGTCTGGGAACCCTCATTCTCATAGAAATCGTCCTCGGCATCGACAACATCGTCTTCATCTCCATTCTCGCGGCCTCCCTGCCGCGGAACCAGCGGCCCCACGCCTTCGTGACGGGCCTGGGCCTCGCCCTGGTGGCCCGGCTCGGGCTTCTCACGGGCATCGCCTGGGTGGTCACCCTGACCCAGCCCATCGTCACCTTCCTGGGACACAGCTTCTCCTGGCGCGACATCATCCTCCTGGCGGGCGGCGTCTTTCTCCTCCTCAAGGGCACCATGGAGATGCACGAGCGGCTGGAGGGGCAGATCTTCGATCCCCACAAGTCCGCCGAGAGCCACGCCGTCTTCTGGCAGGTCATCGCCCAGATAGTCATTCTGGACGCCATCTTCTCGCTGGATTCGGTCATCACCTCCGTGGGCATGGTCCAGCATCTGCCCATCATGTATCTGGCCGTCATCACGGCCGTTGGCTTCATGCTCCTGGCCTCCGGCCCCCTGGTCGCCTTCATCGAGCAGCACCCCACGGTGATCATTCTCTGCCTGGGCTTTCTCTTCATGATAGGTCTCGGCCTCATCACGGACGGCATAGGCCTCCACATTCCCAAGGGCTATCTCTACAGCGCCATTCTCTTCTCCCTGGCCATCGAGTTCTGCAACCAGTACGCCCTGCGCAACAGGCGCCGCCGCGTCACCATGCGCGACATGCGCGAGACCACGGCCCGCATCATCCTGGGTCTTCTGGGCGGCAAGGCCGTCACGGACTCCGTCCCCATGGACGCCCTGGCCCTGGGCACGGTCTCGGGCGGCCAGCCCTTCGCCCCCGAGGAACGGGACATGGTGGGCCGCGTCATCCGCCTGAGCGGCCGCACGGCCCGCTTCATCATGACGCCCGCCCAGCGGGCGCGCTGGCTGGACGCCGACGCGGACTTTGACGAAGCCGAGCGCTTCGCGGCCCGCACGGACTTCTCCTGGCTCCCGGTCAGGGACATGGAGACCGACGACGTGCTGGGCGTGGTGCCCGTGGCGAGGCTCGCCGCCTGCCGCGGCCGGGCGCCCTTCTCCCTGAAGGCCCTGGTGCAGGCGGCGCCCACGGTGCTCGAGCACACGGCCCTCGCGGACGTGCTGGCGGACTTCCGGAGCCACCCCGTCCCCCTGCTCTTCGTGGTGGACGAATACGGCACCGTGGTGGGGCAGATCACCCCCGCCAATCTTCTTTCCGTGCTGGCCGGGCAGATGGGCGACATGCCCTCGAGCCCGGACTCCTGCCGCCTGCCCGACGGCGCCTGGAAGCTGCCCGGCCGCCTCTCCGTGGACATGGTGAGCTCCTGGCTCGGCATCATCCCCGGCCGCAGGAGCGGGGCCGCCACCCTGGCCGGCCTCATTCTGGAAAAGCTCCAGCACATCCCCCGCCCGGGCGAAAAGTTCCAGTACCAGGGCTGGAACATGGAAATCACCCGCATGGACGGCAACCGCATCGACGAGGTCCGGGCCGTCAAGCCCGTCCGCCGCGGCGGAAACAAGGACTGAACTCCCCGGAAAATCCTCAGAAAAGAGGGAAGGGGCGGGTGCCGGGCTCCGGCCGCGGCGGTTTCTGCGCCCCTTTCAGAGCGGGCGGCTTTCTGCTACACTGCCGCCTGACCGCGCCCTGACGGGCGCTCCTTTTCCCCATCGCGCCGCACGGAGGCTGGAAGTGGGCACTCTCAAGTACAAACGCGTCCTGGTAAAGCTCAGCGGCGAGGCGCTCGCCGGCGAACAGGGCTTTGGCATCAATCCCGAAACCGTTCAGGAAATCTGCCGGGAGCTCGGCTCGGTGCTGGAGCTCGGCGTCCAGATGGCTCTGGTCATCGGCGGAGGCAACATCTTCCGGGGTCTGGCGGGCGCCGCCGGCGGCATGGAACGATCCTCCGCCGACTACATGGGCATGCTGGCCACGGTGCTCAACGCCCTGGCCGTCCAGGACCAGCTGGAAAAGCTCGGCCACCCCACCCGGGTGCTCTCGGCCATCGGCATGCAGGAAGTCTGCGAAACCTTCATCCGGCGCCGGGCTCTCAGGCACATGGAAAAGGGCCGCGTGGTCATCTGCGCCGCCGGCACGGGCAATCCCTACTTCACCACGGACACCACGGCGGCCCTGCGCGGCATGGAGCTGCAGTGCGACGCCATCGTCAAGGCCACCAAGGTGGACGGCATCTACGACAAGGATCCCGCCCGCTTCCCCGACGCGGTCAAATTCGACCGCATCAGCTTTGACGAGACCCTGAGCCGCCGGCTGGGGGTCATGGACGCCACGGCCTTCGCCCTGCTCAGGGACAACAACGTGCCCATCATCGTCTGCCGCATGCTGGGCGGCGACATTCTGCGTGCCGTGCAGGGCGAGCCCGTCGGCACCATCGTTTCCGGCTGATCCTCCGCGGCGCACCGCCGCGATCCCATACCGCAACCCGACAGCCCGGGAGCCCTCCGGAAGCCCCGGAGAGACGCTGTCCGGCCTGAAGCCAAAGGAATTCCGCATGGATCTCGACATTCTCTTCCTCGAAACCGAAGAGCGCATGGGCAAAGCCGCCGCCGCCCTGCAGAAAGACTTCGCCAAGCTGCGCACGGGCCGCGCCACCACGGCCCTGGTGGACGGCATCCGCGCCGACTACTACGGCGTGCCCACGCCCATCGGCAAGATGGCCTCCGTGACCATTCCCGACAGCCGCACCATCGCCATCCAGCCCTGGGACAAGAACGGCTTCGCCGCCGTGGAAAAGGCCATCCTCAAATCCGACCTGGGCCTCACCCCCATCAATGACGGCAGGATCATCCGCATCTCCATCCCGGCCCTCACCGAGGAACGCCGCAAGGAGCTCGTGAAGGTCTCCAGGAAGTACGCGGAAGAAGCCCGCGTGGCCGTGCGCGGCGTCCGCCGCGAGGCCAACGACACCCTCAAGAAGATGGAGAAGGACAAGGAAATCTCCGAGGACGAGCGCAAGAAGAGCGAGGAAGAGGTGCAGAAGCTGACGGACAGGTTCATTGCCGCCATCGCCAGAAGCGCCGAAGCCAAGGAAAAGGAAATCCTTGAAATCTGATCCGGACGCCGCCGGCGGACAGGCCGGCCCGGCGCCTTCCGCCCTGCCGGAGCATGTGGCCATCATCATGGACGGCAACGGCCGCTGGGCCCAGGCCCGCGGCATGGACCGCTCGGCGGGGCACAGGGCCGGCGCGCAGACAGTGCGGGACATCGTCACCTACTGCCGCCGCATCGGCCTGCGCCGCCTCACCCTCTACGCCTTTTCCAGCGAGAACTGGAACCGCCCGGAAGCCGAAGTGCAGGGACTCTTCTCCCTGCTCCTTGAGTTTCTCAGCCGGGAGATGCCCAGGCTCGTCCGCGAAGGCATCGCCCTGCGGGTCTTCGGGGATCCGTCGCGCCTGCCCCTGGCCGTGCGCTCGGCGCTGGCCCTGGCCGTGAAGGGCACGGCCCAGGGCCGGGACATGACCCTCAACCTGGCCCTCAACTACGGCGCCCGGGACGAGATCGTGCGGGCCGCGCGCAGGGCCATGGCCTCGGGCCTGAAGCCCGACGAGCTCACGGAAGAGCGGCTGGCGGGCTTTCTGGATTCGGCGGGCCAGCCCGATCCCGATCTGGTCATCCGCACGGGCGGCGAACAGCGCCTGAGCAACTTTCTCCTCTACCAGAGCGCCTACGCCGAGCTCTACTTCACGGGACGGCCCTGGCCGGACTTCTCGCCGGACTGCCTGGCCGAAGCCCTGGCGGAGTTCGCCCGGCGCAGCCGCCGCTTCGGCAGGACACAGGAACAGGTGGACGCAAGCCATGGCGCCCACGGGGAGACAATCCAATGAGTGTCAACCACGCCACGGACATCCGGCGGATCTGCACCGGCGCCGTTCTCGTCGCCGTGCTCGCCGCCGCCCTCTGGCTCAGGGGCCTGCCCCTGCTTTTCCTCATCATGCTCGTCTGCGCCCTGGCCCTCTGGGAGTTCTTCTCCATGTTCTGGGGCCCCTCGGGACGTCTGCCCAGCCGCTTCTGCTGCATTCTCCTGGGCTGGGGCATGATCGTGCTCACCTGGATGAACCGCCCGCAGGACGCCCTGGTCTGCCTGGGCGCGGGCTTTGTCCTCGCCTCCATCAATTTCCTCTTCCGCTGGCGGGTGGTGGAGGAGGCCTTCGAGCCCAGCGGCATCTTCATGGCGGGCATGGCCTACATCCCGCTGCTGCTTCTGCCGGCCACCTATCTCTCCACGGTGAAGCTTGTCTTCATCCTGGCCGCGGTCTCCGTCTCCGACACGAGCGCCTATTTCGTGGGCACCCGCTTCGGCCGCCACAAGCTCTGGCCCAGCGTGAGTCCCAACAAGAGCTCCGAAGGCGCCGTGGGCAGTCTCCTGGGCTGCGTCATCTTCTGCACGATCTACGGGGCCTTTTTCGGCAAGGTGAACTTCCTGGCCTTCATTCCGCTCGCCATCCTCATCAACGCCTTCGCCCAGCTCGGCGATCTCTTCGAATCCGCCCTCAAGCGTTCGGCCAAGATAAAGGATTCCGGACACATTCTCCCGGGACACGGCGGCATTCTGGACAGGGCGGACAGCCTGCTCTTCGCCATGCCCGTCTTCGCCGTGGTGGATCAGTGGTTCTTCTTCTTCTAGGATCCGGGAGGACCCATGGCAGCCCTCTGGCCCTGGCGTGACGGACCGGGCATCCGCTACATCTCGGGGCCCCCGTCCCCGCGCTGGCGGCGCCTGAAAAAACGCGCGCTGGTCATTCTGGGCTCCACGGGCAGCATCGGGCGCAGCGCCCTGGACGTGGTGCGCCGCCACCCCGCCTTCTTCCGGGTGCTGGGCCTCTCCTGCGCCCGCGGCACGGCCCGGCTCGCCGAACAGGCACTCGCCTTCCGGCCGGACTGGCTGGCGGTCCTCGACGAGGAAGCGGCCTGCGATCTGAAGGCGCGGCTTCCCCGGGACTACCGCCCGGAGATCCTCACGGGTCCTGAGGGCTACCGGACGCTCGCCTCCCTCAAGACCGCGGACACCGTGCTCTCGGCCCAGTCGGGATCCGCCGGCCTTTCGGGGACCCTCGCGGCCTGTCTCGCCGGCAAGACCGTGTGCCTCGCCAACAAGGAATCTCTGGTGCTCGCCGGGGATCTGGTCCGGCATGTCTGCGCCCGCACGGGCGCGAGCATCCTGCCGGTGGACTCGGAGCACTACGCGGTCTTCGACTGCCTGGCGGGCCGGGGCGACGAACCCGAGACCCTCATTCTCACGGCCTCGGGCGGGCCCTTCAGGGACCGGCCGGATCTGGATCTGGACACGGTGACGCCCGCGCAGGCCCTGAAGCACCCCAACTGGAACATGGGGGCCAAGATCACCATCGACTCGGCCACCCTCATGAACAAGGCCCTGGAGGTCATCGAGGCCTGCCAGCTCTACGGCCTGCCGCCGGACCGGGTCCAGGTGCTCATCCACCCCCAGTCCATCGTCCACTCCCTGGTGGTCTTCAGGGACGCGAGCCTGCTGGCCCAGCTCGCCGTGCCGGACATGCGCCTGCCCATCGGCAGCTGCCTGCTCTGGCCCCGGGTGACGGATCGGCTCTGCGCGCCCCTTTCCCTGGCCACAGCCGGCAGCCTCAGCTTCAGCGAGGCCGATCCCGTCCGCTTCCCGGCCCTTGAGCTTGCAAGGCTCGCCCTGCGGACGCGCCGGGGCATGAGCATCGTGCTGAGCGCCGCGGACGAGACGGCGGTGCAGCTTTTCCTGGCGGGCCGCTGCACCTTCGCGGACATCACCCGCCTCGTGCGGGCCGCCATGGAAGACCGGGCGGCCCGGATCGGCGCGGAGAAGGAACCGGGCGGGCCCTTTTCCCTGGGAGACGTGCCGCGGGAGGACGGCGGGCTCGCCGCCGCCTGCCGGCGTCAGGCGGAGGCCATCGAGGACCTGGCCGCCCGGACCGCGGATTTTGTCCGCCGCTTTGCCGAAAACGGAGGAACCCCTACGTGCTCATGAGCGTCATCGCCGTCGTCGTCGTTTTCGGCGGTCTGATCTTTTTCCATGAACTGGGCCACTTTTCCGTGGCCCGGACCCTCGGCATGGGCGTCGCCACCTTTTCTCTGGGCTTCGGTCCCAGAATCGCCGGCATACGGCGCGGCAAGACGGACTATGTCCTTTCCCTGGTTCCCCTGGGGGGCTATGTGGCCCTGGTGGGCGAATCTCCGGACGCGGAGATCCCCGAGGGCTTCACGCAGAAGGAGAGCTTCTCCCTGAGACCCGCCTGGCAGCGTCTGCTGGTGGTGCTGGCGGGCCCCGCCGCCAACATCCTGCTCGCCCTGATTCTCTGCGTCATCCTGGCCCTCGGCTGGGGCGTCACCACCCTGCTCCCCAACGTAGGCGAGGTGCAGAGCGGATCTCCGGCGGAGCGGGCGGGCCTGCTCAAGGGGGACAGAATCCTCGCCATCAACGGCGAGGCCGTCGCCACCTGGCAGGACATGTCCGACCGCATCGCCGCGAGCGGCGGCGAGCCCCTGCTCCTGCAGGTGGAGCGCACGGAGGCCGCGGGCCGGGAAACGATCCTCGAACTCAGCATCACCGCGGAAAAAAGCGAGCGCAGAACCATCTTCGGCGACACGGAGACGGCCTGGCTCATCGGCATCCGCTCCTCGGGCGCCTTCGTCACGGAGCGGCCGGGCGTCCTCGGCAGCGTCCGGGCGGGCGTGCGGCAGTGCGGGTCCATGCTCTCCCTCACCTGGCAGGGCTTCGTGAAGCTCATCGAGCGTGTGGTGCCGGCCGATCAGGTGGGCGGTCCCATCATGATCGCCCAGATCATCGGCGAATCCTCGGATCAGGGGCTCGCGGGCCTGCTGAGCCTGGCCGCCCTCATCAGCATCAACCTGGGCATCCTCAACCTTCTGCCCGTGCCCGTGCTGGACGGCGGCACCGCCTGCTTCTGTCTCTGGGAACTCATTTTCCGCAGACCCGTCAACCGGCGGGTGCTCGACTATTCCCTGCGGGTGGGCGTGGCCCTGCTCGTGGCCCTCATGATTTTTGCCACCTTCAACGACGTGGTCAGGCTGGTGAACGGCTGATGGCGGAACAGTATTCCACGGGACTTGAGCTCGTCCTCTGCGCCTGCGAGCGCGAGCTCATGATTGTCCTCACCGACGACGAAGAGCTCGTCTCGGCCTCGGTCTGGAACATCCAGGACAGAGCCGCCGAGCTGCTCGCCCCCACCCTCCGGCAGATCTTCTCCCTGGCGGGCCGTTCCTTCCAGGAACTGCGCAGGCTCGGCTGCTTCAACGGGCCCGGATCCTTCACGGGGATCCGCCTCGTTCTGGCGACGGCTCAGGCGCTCAGGCGAACGACAAAGGTGCAGCTCGCGACCCTGGACTATCTCCGGGCCGTCGCGACCACCCTGGCCATGGGGGAAAACATCCTCTACGGCCGCAGAATCCGCGTGCTCACCCACGCCCGCCGGGGCCTCGTCCACGCGGCCGACTATCTTTCCCTGGGGCCCGTCATTCCGGGCGCCGCTCTGGGCGAGCCGCGTCTTGTCTCTCTCGACGCCGCCCTCGAAGAAGCGCTGGAGGCGGCCCGCGGCGAGCCCGAGCCCGTCTTTCTCACGGGCAGCGCCCTTGTCCGGAACAAAGACTTTCCGGACCGCATCCTGGAAAAGGGCGAGGGACGACTTCTCCCCCGCCCCCTGAGCAGGCCCTCCATCGACGCCCTGCGCCTCCTGGGCCGCCACGGCGACTATTTCCCCAAGGATGTCGAGCCCTTCTATCTGCGACCCTGCGACGCCGTGGACAATCTGCCGGAGATCGCCGGCCGCATGGGCAAGGACGCCGACGCCTCGGCGGAAGAGCTCAGAAGGCTCATGACGCGCATGGTGAGAGACGAAACGGACCGGCTCGGCTGAGCCTGCGCTCCCTGAAAACGCAAAGCGCCCGGTCTCCCGCACGGGAGATCGGGCGCCTTTCTTTTCTGTCGGAGAATCAGGAGGCCTTTCCGCCCTGTCCGCCGCTCTTCCCGCGGCCCTTGGCGCTCAGAAGCGAGGCCGCGACGCCGATGGAGAGCACCGCGAGGACGATGACCAGGGAGACCTGGGGTCTGATCTGCAGATCCACATAGCCCATGTGCCTGAGAGCCGAGTGGAAGAGCTTGGCGGAGATGAAGAAGAGCAGGACGACGACGGCCTTTTCCAGATAGATCAGGCGGCTGCTCAGAGATTCGAGAACGAAGTAGAGGCTCCGCAGGCCCAGAATGGCGAAAATCATGGCCGAGTAGACGATGAGGGGCTCGCGGCTCACGGCGATGACGGCGGGGACGGAGTCAAAGGCGAAGATGACGTCGCTCACCTCGATGACGGCCAGACAGAGGAAGAGGGGCGTGGCCACCCAGGCCGAGCGGCGGGCGAGGCCCTGCACGGCGAAGCCTTCCCTGGCCGATTCCTCCAGGGCCTCCTCCCGGGAAAGAAAGAAGTCGTGGCCGCGCAGCTTGGGCCAGACCGGGAAGAGACGCCGCACCAGACGGAAGGCGATGTGGTCGGAAAAGTCCTGGATCTCGTCCTGCCGGCCCTGCTTCCGGAACATCATGAAGCCCGTGTAGCCCACCAGGAGGCCGAAGACCGCCTCCATCCAGGGACCCAGGGAGAAGAGCTCCGAACCCACGGCCACGAAGATGCCCCGGAAGACGATGGCGCCCAGCACCCCCCAGTAGAGAACCCGGTGCCGGTAGTTCTCCGGCACGGAGAACCAGGAAAAAATGGCCATGAAGACGAAGAGATTGTCCACGGAGAGCACTTTTTCCATGACATAGCCCGTGAAGAAGAGGCTCGCCATGACGGCGCCGTGGTGCACGAGGAGATAGACGCCGAAGGCCACCGAGAGCGCCACCCAGAAGAGGGACCAGAGGCAGGCGCTTTTGAGCGACATGACCTCGTCCTTTTTGTGGGCGCAGAGGTCGACGACAAGGGAAAGACAGACGGTGCAGACGAAAACCAGAACGGTTTCCGCGGGAAAGCCGAGATGCTGCATGGGATTTGCGCGAAAGGTCTCCGGAACGGGGTTCTGCTGGGGGTTGAGGGCCCGCCGGGGGAAGGGGGAAAGGGGGATCGGCGGGCAGTCTTGTACACTAGCCTTTTTGAGCCCGCAGCTCAAGACGGGGAAAAGCGTCCGCCCGGGAACGGAACGCGGGCCCCCTTCTTACGTCACGAAGGCCCGCTCTTTCCGGGGAAGGAGCGGGCCCGCGTGAAGGGAGGTCTGTATGTCGAGGGAAACTCAGGAGTTCAGAAGGAGATTTCAGGGGAGTGAGCGAAAGGACCGGGAGAGGAGTTTTCCCGGGCTGTGGACGGCAGCCCGGGGGCCTGGAGAGGCCGGCTATGGCTTGCCTCTGTTTATGCACGAACCGTGCCGGACCTGATCGCCTGTTCCGGAAGTCCTGATCCGACGATTCTTTTTCCCGGGACGGAACAAAAAAAGCCTGCCGGAAGCAGGGGGCGGCCGGAGCTTCGGTGCGCAGTTTTCAGACAGTCGCAGGCCGCGGGTGTCTTTTTTCCCGACACCCGGGCCCTTTCCGCCCCCAGGGGGCTTCTGCCGCTTAACACACTGATATCTGTTCAAAAACAGGATTCTGATCGGCTGTGGCACGCATCTTGATAAAGGGGAAGCGAAGCCCGGCAGTTTCCCGGCGGGGCGTTTGCCCCTTCTTCCCGTCCCGCCGTTCCTCCTTTTCTGCCGGATACTTCGTTTCCGCGGGCGGCGCGCCTGCCCCTTTGCGTGCCGCCCGTTCCCTCTCCCAAAAGTGCAGACATGTGCCGGTGTCTGCACTTTTTTTCTCCTCCGCGAAAAAGATCCTCTTTCTCCCCCGGTTCTTCGCCGGGGCTGGACAGCCGGCCGGCAAGCCGACTACAAGAAGTTCAGCCGGCGAAGGTCTTCCCGGACCTCCGCCGCCCCTTCCGCCCTCGCCGCTTTTTTTTCAAGGAGCCCTTTTTGAACCAGGCCTTTACACTGATCCGAGAAAGCCGCCTCACGGAAACCGGCGGCACGGCACGTCTCTATGTCCACAGGGAAACCGGCGCCCAGCTGCTCTCCGTCTGCAACGACGACGAAAACAAGGTCTTCGGCGTCACCTTCCGCACTGCCCCCGCGGACTCCACGGGCGTGGCCCACATCCTCGAGCACTCCGTGCTCTGCGGATCCCGCAGATATCCGGTGAGCGACCCCTTCCTCATTCTTCTGCAGAGTTCCCTGCAGAGCTTTCTCAACGCCTTCACCTTCCCGGACAAGACCTGCTATCCCGTGGCGAGCGCCAATCTGCAGGATTTCTACAATCTGGTGGACGTCTACATCGACGCCGTCTTCCACCCGATCCTCTCCGAAAACACCTTCCGTCAGGAAGGCTGGCATCTGGAGGCCCGGGATCCCGACAGTCCCTGGCAGTTCAAGGGCGTGGTCTACAACGAGATGAAGGGGGTCTACTCCTCCCCCGATTCCCGCCTGGGCGAAGAATGCCAGCACGCCCTGTTCCCGGACACCCTCTACAGCCTGGACTCCGGCGGCGATCCCGCGGAAATTCCCAGCCTCACCTACGAGGCCTTCCGGCGCTTCCACGCCGACAGCTACCATCCGGCCAACGCCCGCTTCTTCTTCTGGGGCGATGATCCGGAAGACCGCCGTCTCGCCATCGTGGACGAGGCGGTCTCGGGCTTCGGGCCCCACGAGGTCCGCACGTCCATTCCCCGTCAGAAGCCCTTTGAGGCCCCGCGCCGCGTCACGTCCACCTACGCCGCCGAAGAGGGCGCGAAGGCCCTCTTCACCCTCGCCTGGATCACGGGTGACCGGGGCGATCTCGAAAGGACCATGACCCTGGAGATGCTGGATCACATCCTGCAGGGCATGCCGGGCTCGCCCCTGCGCAAGGCCCTCATCTCCTCGGGCCTCGGGGAAGACATCACGGGCGGTCTCGAAACGGACCTCATCCAGACCGTCTACTCCGCGGGCCTCAAGGGCATCGCCGAAGAGGACATCCCCAAAGCCGAAGAGCTCATCCTCTCCACCCTGAAGAGCCTCGCCTCCGAAGGCATCGACAGGTCCCTCATGGACGCGGCCCTCAACACCGTGGAATTCTGCTACCGGGAGAGCAATTTCGGCAACTTCCCCAGAGGCCTCGCCGCCATGCTCCAGGCCCTGAGCACCTGGCTCTACGACGGCGATCCCCTGCAGGCCCTGGCCTGGGAAGCGCCCCTGGCCCGCATCAAGGAGCGCCTGGCCGCGGGCGAAAAGGTCTTTGAAAAGGCCATCGAGGAGCTCTTCCTGAACAATCCCACCCGCGCCACGGTCATTCTCCGGCCCGACAGGGAACTCGCCGGACGCCTCGCCGCCGAGGAGGCGGCCCGCGTGGCCGCCCGCCAGGAAAGCCTGGACGCCGAGGGCAGACGGAAGGTCTGCGAGGAAACGGCCGCCCTCCAGGCGGCCCAGGCCGAGCCGGACGATCCGGCGGCCGTGGCCGCCGTGCCCTGCCTGGGCATCAAGGATCTCCCGAAGCGCAACAGGCCCTCGCCCGGCACGGTCTCCAGAGAAGGGAATCTGGACTTCCTGGCCTACGATCTGCCCACCCGGGGCATCGCCTACACGGACCTCCTCCTCCCCATGCCGCAGCTGCCGGCGAGGCTCCTGCCGGCCCTCGATCTCTTCACGCGGATTTTCCGGGAAGCGGGCACGGCGCGGCGTGACTACACGGCCCTGGGCGCCCTCATCGACGCGAGAACCGGCGGCGTCGGCGCCTCCACCCTCTTCATCACCCGCAAGGACGGCTCGGTGCGGACCTGGCTCAGGGTCGGCGGCAAGGCCGTGGAGGACCGCATCCCGGACATGTTCGAAATTCTCCGGGAAATGCTTCTGGAGCCCCTCACCGACAGAAGCCTCCTCGCCCGACGTCTCCGGGAAATGCTCCTGGAAGACAAGTCCCGTCTGGAGCAGGGCCTCGTCGCGGCCGGCCACCTGGCCGCCGCCCGCCGCGTGCGGGCGAGGATCTGCCAGGACGCCGCCATGGCCGAGCTCTCGGGCGGCATCCGCTGCCTCATGAGCACGAGGCGCATCCTGGACGGCGGCCCCGAAGCCCTGGAACGTCTGCTGGACGACCTGGCCGAGCTGCGCCGCTTCCTCACGGCGGCCCGGCCCGGAGTCCTGAGCTGCGTGGCGGGCGAAAAGGCCCTTGGCCGCGTGCTCGCCTGCACGCAGGATCTGCTGGCCGCCCTGCCCGCGGGACGCCCCGCCGACGGCAGCCAGATCGTCAGTCTGGCCGCCCCCTGCCGGGGGGAAGTCTTCGTGACGCCCTCCCAGGTCAACTATGTGGCCAAGGGCTGCGGCCTCAAGGCCCTCGGCTGGCGCTACAAAGGCTCTGACAGCGTGATCCTCCGCCACCTGAGCCGCGGCTGGCTCTGGGAGCAGGTGCGGGTGTCGGGCGGCGCCTACGGCGCCGGCTGCAACCTCCTGCGCTCTTCGGGCGCCTTTGTCTGCACGAGCTACCGGGATCCCAACGTGGCGAAAACCCTCGCCGCCTTCGACGGCATCGCGGACTACCTGGCGAAGCTCTCCCTCTCCCCGGAGGATCTGGAGCGCTCCATCGTGGGCACCATCGGCGATCTGGATCTCTACCATCTCCCGGACGCCCAGGCCGGCCTGGCCACGGGTCGCTGGCTCGCCGGCGAAAGCGACGAGGAGCTCCAGACCATCCGGGAGGAAATCCTCGGCACCACGGCGCAGGACTTCCGGAACTTCGCCGAAGTCATGCGGGCGGCCGCTGAAAAGGGAAGCGTCTGCGTCATAGGCGGCGAAGCGGCGGGAAAATTCGCCGACGAACAGGGCTGGCGCAGGGAATCCCTCTTCTAGCCCCCTTTCTTTCCGGCTTCCGGGGCGGCGGACAGGTCTGTCCGCCGCCCTTTTTTTCGCCTCCTGCCCGCCAAAAAGCGCGAAAATCGGGCGTTTTCCCATTTTTTCCCATATTTTCCGCCTTTTGGCCCTTGCCGTGCGGGACTCTTCCGGGCTATGTTGCCTCCCGCGCGCCCGCGCGGGGGGCAGGGAAGAAAAGCTCTTCCCCCCGGGGCCCGCGCGCAGCGAAAAAGAAAGAAAAAGGCGCGGGCCCACCGGCCGCCCCGGCCCGCGCGTCACAGAGGCTTTTCACGCCCGCGGGGACACAGGATGCTCCACTCCACCCGACACAGCTACACCATCCCGGAACTCCAGGAAGAAATGGAGATCCTCCGGCGTTCCTTCAGCGTCGTGCGGCTGGTCTCGCCGGGCGACTGCCGCGTCTGGCGCATCGAAGGCGACAGACTCGTGGACGACAGCTGTCCCTGCTACAGCGTCTGGAAACAGACCGAGCGCTGTCTCTGCTGCCACTCCGAACAGGCCGTGCAGGCCTGCGCCTGCGGCTCGGCCGTCCGCTTTCTGGAAGGCCGGCCCTGCGCCCTCACCACCCGCCATGTCTGCGTGGACGGCAGGGACCTCGCCCTGGAGCTCATCGTGGAGGTCACGGACGAGAGCTCCCTGGTGCACCAGGACGTCTCCAGCCGCATCGAGGCCCTCCAGAACGAAATCACCCGCCTCATGCAGGACCCCCTCACGGGCTGCGCCACCCGCCACAATCTCAAGTCCCTCTTCGAGCGCTATCTCTCGGAAGCCCTGAAATGGGGCCGGGAGCTCTGCCTGGCGGTGCTGGATCTGGACGATTTCAAGGGGATCAACGACGAGTTCGGCCACTCCGTGGGCGACGAGGTCCTCCAGAGCTTCAGCCACTACTGGCTCAAGTACTTCGGCGGCCAGCACCAGAGCTGCCTCGTGCGCTACGGCGGCGACGAATTCGTCATCACGGCCGTCTCGGGCACCTACGAGAGCTTCTGCACCCGTCTGTGCAGTCTGGCCGCCTCCATGCGCAAGAACGTGGTCCTGGACGACGCCCGCGTCATCTCCTTTTCCTTTTCCGTGGGCACCTCCTCCCTGCGGGAGGTGCATCCGGATCACCACCCGGACAGCGGCAAGGAGACGACCCTCCTGCTGCGGGATCTCTTCGGGCTGGCCGACAAGCGCATGTACCAGGCCAAGAAGACCGGCAAGAACCAGGTCGTCACCGAGGGCTTCCCGGAACACGGCCCCCACGCCCCCCTGAGACTCTGACCGCCCGGCTGAAAAAGAACGCTGAAACAAGGCGGGTCCGCCCCACGCAGGGGCGGACCCGCCGTTTTTTCTCTCTTGAAGGGGATCTGTCAGGTTCTCGCGGCCAGAGCGCCCTCCGGGGTCTCCAGCACGCTCCGGAGATGGGCCACCACGGTCTGATCGAAGCGCGGGCTTGCCTCGAGCTCCTCCAGGGCCTTCGTGCCGCTCATGCCGCTGTGGTAGGATCGGGCGCTCACCATGGCGCAGAAGGCGTTGAGCACGGCCAGGATGCGGGCTTCGGGGAGAATCTCGTCCTCTCTGAGGCCCTGCGGATAGCCCGATCCGTCCATGCACTCGTACATTTCGTGGAGGGCCCGGCCGATGGGCAGGTCAAAGTCCACCTTTTCCAGGAGCCGGAAGGCGTGTTCAGGCGCCCTGCGCACTTCCCTGAGCTCGTCGGGGGTGAGGCGGCCTTCCTTGGTGAGCAGTTCTCTGGGGATGAAGAGCTTGCCCACCTGGGAGAGCAGGGCCCCCATGACCACGGTATTGGTGCCGTCCTCGTCCAGGCCCATGCTGGCGGCCACCAGCTCGGCCAGTCTGGACATGCGCTCGGAGTGGCCCACGAGATAGGGATCCACGCTTTCCTCGGCCCTGATGAAGGCCTCGATGAGGCTGTGCTGCTGCTGGCGCAGACGCTCGCTGTGACGCCGGAACTCCGTGATGTCCTTCATGGTGATGACGGCGCCGCGGATGCTCTGGCGCACATGGAACTCGCCCGTGTCCAGGAAGGGGAAGAGGGTCACCCGGTAGAGCCGGGGCTCGCCCTCCCTGTCCAGGGTCAGCTCGCAGCCGTCCGCCTTGCCGCTGATGGCCACCTGACGGATGCGGTCCAGAAGCTGGGAGGCCGTCTCCGCGGGCAGGACCGCGAAGAGCATCTGGTCGGCCAGATCCTTCTCGGCGCGCTCCAGGATGCCCGCCATGGCGCGGTTGCAGACCCGGATCTTGCCGCGGATGTCCACCATGACGATGCCCACGTCCAGGGAGATGTTCACGCTGTCCAGCAGTTCCTTCTGGCGGGAGACCAGACGGTTGAGGCGGCGCAGTTCATGGGCCACCATGCCCTGGTGCCGGCCCACGCCCATCCACCAGAGCAGACCGCCCACGGCCATGCAGAGGAACCAGCCCAGCGCGGCCTCGATGTAGACAAAGAGCGTGGCCCGGGAGACGACGCCCTCGATGACGGACGCCGGCGTCTCGTGGACGATGCTCCAGTTCAGGTCGGGCACGAAGAGGGACATGGAATAGACGGGTTCTCCGGCCTTGTTGACGCTGTCCCTGGGCCCGAAGGGCATGCTGCCGCTCGAGGAGTCCAGCTCGGCCCGGAGACCGTCGGGCAGGGGCACGGGCTCGGGTACCCGCATGCGTTCCCAGACCTTTCCGTGCCGCTGCAGCATGACGGCCACGGCCAGCTCCTCCTTCTTGGGCCGGCCCAGAACCTGCGCCATGGGCCCCAGCACCGGCATGGTGGAGAGGAAGGCCGCCACGCAGCGATCCTTGACCTCCACGTCAAAGACGGGCTCGAGCACATCGAGCACCAGCCCGCCCGTGGTGCCGCGCACGGGCAGGACCACGGTCCTGCCGTTTTTCACGCACTCGGAGGCGGCCTCGGCCTGCTCCCTGGTGAGGGGCACGGGGGCGCTCAGGGCCGAGAGCAGGGTATGGCCCTCCCCGCTCACCAGCCGGGCGTCCTGGAGACCGTTGTAGTTCATGAAATCCAGAAGGATGCGCCGGATGGCCGGCGCCTCCTCGGCCAGGGACTGGGCGTTTTCGCTCAGACCGCTGGCGTCGCCCTCGTCAACGCGGGCGGCGGAGCGCGGATCCAGGACGCGGTAGTCGCCGGCGAAGATCCTGTAGGTTTCGGCGGAGCTCACCCGGAGTCTGAGGGCCTTGGAATCCCTTGTCCAGATCTCCAGGGCGGCCGACGCGCCGCTCAGCCAGTTCTGCACCGTGAGGCGGTATTCGTCGAGCACTTCCGCCCGGCGGCTTTCCACCTGTGTGAAGCAGAAAAAGACGGCCACCGCGCCGGCCACAAGGGCGAGGACAAGCCCCGCCATGCGGCCGAGTCTGGGGGAAAAGCCGGTCAGACCGGCGCCTTCACTGCTCATGTTCTGTTCCTCCATCCCCTGGGGGAAACTCCGGGGTGCCCGTTGCCGTGGCCCGCTAGCGGGCCTTCACATGCACCCAGCGGTATTTTTCATTGACCGAAAACTGCGGCTCGTAGTTGCGCACCCTGTCGGAGTGCCGGACCGCTTCGGAAAGGTTGTCCAGAATGTAGATGTCGTCGCCGTCATAGACGGCCAGGACGGCGTGGCCGATGCCGCGGATGGTCTCCCTGACGACGACGATGCGCATGCTGTCCGGCGGGACGCCGAGTTCCTTCAGCGTGTAATACTTGATGATGCTGTAGTCCTCGCAGTCGCCGGAGTGCGAGAGAAATTCGTTGGGCGACGCCCAGTAGTCCGGGGACCTGTAGACTTCCGGATCCGTGCGGTAGGGCCACATGTTCCAGAAGCGGTTGACGAGCTTCAGCTGCTCGAGGAGGGGTCTGCCCTCGGCCTTCTCCCTGAGCTCCTTCCAGGTGACGGAATTGCTGAAGCGCTTTTCGTCCACGAAGATGGGCGCTTTGGCGTGCCTCGCCATGGCCTCCAGCCAGTGCTTCTGTCTGGAGATGTCCATGCGGAACTCCACGGTGCCGAAGAGTTTCGGGGCGGCCCGGACGGGGTCCGGGGCGGAAACGAGGCAGAAAAGAAGGCAGAGAACCGCCGGGACGGCGAAGCGGAGAGCGCCCGGCGCCCCCGCTCCTCCCTGTTTCTCCCGAAGCAGTCCCCGCATGCTCTTCCCGCCTACTTTTCCCTGAGGGCGTTCTGCTTGGCCTTGAGAATGGGCTTGAGCAGATAGTCCAGAACGGTCTTCTTGCCCGTGAGGATGTCCACCGTGGTCATCATGCCGGGAATGATGGGCAGGGCCTCGTCGTGGTAGATGATTTCCGTCTTCATGGTCCGCACCTTGACCTGATAGTAGAAGTTCCCCTTCTCGTCCTGCATGGTGTCGGCGCTGATCTGCTCGAGCACGCCGTCCAGGCCGCCGTAGATGGAAAAGTCATAGGCGGAAACCTTCACCATGGCCTTCTGGCCGGGCCTGAGAAAGGCCACGTCCGCGGGAAGCACCCTGGCTTCCACGAGCAGGGTGTCGTCCAGGGGGACGATTTCCATGATGGGCTCGCCCGGCTTCACCACGCCGCCCACCGTGTTGATGTAGATTTTCTGCACCGTGCCGTGGACGGGGGAGCGCAGCTCCGTGCGGGTGACCCGGTCGCTGCCGGCCGAGAGGTTCTCGCGCAGGGAGGCGAGCTCCAGACTGCGCTTGCCGATCTCATCCATGAGGGTGTGGTCGAGCTCGGCCCGGCGCAGGCCCATGCGGTGGTCCGCCTCGGCGGCCGCCGCCTCGGCCCGGGGAATGGATTCGTCCAGGGTCCTGATTTCGCCCTCGGTCTGCACGACCCGCTGCTCCAGATCCAGGTACTGCACCTTGGAGTAGTTCCGGGCCGCCAGGAGGGTCCCGGCGATGTTCAGCTGCTCGCGGATGAGCCTGAGGCTCTGGGAGAGGTGCTCGCGGCGGGCCTTCTGCTCCTTCACCTCCTGGTGGCGCTGGATGGACTGGGACTTGAGCACGTCCAGCTCGGAATTGCGCTGGCGCTCCTGCACTCCGTAGCTCTCCTCCTGCACCTGCACCAGGGTCTGCCCCTGGGCGAGCTGTTCGGGGGTCAGTTTGTAGCCGATGCCGTTTTCGAGCCAGGCCTGCAGATCCTCGGGCCAGACCAGAGGCTTGTCTTCCATGGAGGCCCGCAGGCGCCGGATGGACGTGAGGTGCTCCATGGCCTTGTAGAGCATGTCCCGGAGGCTGCTCGCCGCGGTTTCGTTGTCGAGCTTCGCCAGAATGTGGTCCTTCTCCACGATCTGGCCCTCGTTCACCTCCACGCTGCTCAGAATGCCGCCTTCCAGGTTCTGGATGATCTGGGTTCTGGAGGAGGGAATGACCTGGCCTTCGGCGTGGGTCACCTCGTCCAGGGTGGCGAAGTTCGCCCAGACGAGAAAGGCCGTGAAGAAGCAGAAGACGCCCACGGAAAGCCAGCGGGCCTTCCGGGTGGGCCTGCGGGCCAGGGCGGCCTCCACTTCGGCCGCGTAGGGAAGATCGTCCGGCAGCAGCCGGCTGGAGAGGGCCACGGGCTCGAAGAGGCTGTGCACCTCGGCGGGACCGGGGCCGGGGCCCCCCGCGCCGCCCCCGAATTCCTCGGGGAGCTTCATGTCGGCTTCAGGCTGACTGGTCTCTTCTTCGGGTTCGAGGATCCGATCGTCGGTTTTTTCCTGCGCCATGTCGCCTCCCCCTAGTTTCCCGCCTCGGGACGGGCGGCCGCGTCAGCGGGTCCCGCCTGGTCCGGCCTGTTCTGAGGACTGAACCGGAGCGCGGATCCGGTGCGCTGAAGAGCGTCCGGCACGGGGATCTGCTTCGGGATGATGCGGGCCACGGGCTGGCCCTGGCCCTGGGCCTGGGCGGGTCCGGGAGCCTGGGCGGCCTGCCGGGTCCGCGGAGGAGCCTGCGTCTGCCGGAGCTGAATCCGGGCCGGCCTGAGACCGCCCTTCTGCGCGGGCGTCTCCTGAGCGGATCCGGCCTGGGCAGG
>CAZFTQ010000008.1:34013-51240 GCA_964522365.1 uncultured Desulfovibrio sp.
CTGGGCAGGCCTTTCCTGAGCCGCTTCCGTGCGGCTCTGTCCGGCCTGAGAGGGTCCCGCCTGCGCTTCTCCCGGTCCCTGCGGGGCCGGCGGAGCCTTTTCGGGGCCGGCGGCCGGTTTCGCCTGGGCGGGGCCCTGACGGCCCTTCGCCTGCATGTCGCGCAGGCGCTGGAGGACGGCGTCTCTGGCCCCGTCGAGGACGATTTTTCCCGAATCCATGACGATGACCCGGTCCACCACCCGCAGCATGCTCATGCGGTGGGTGATGAGCACCAGGGTCTTGTCCCTGAGAATGGGCGCGAGCCTCGTCTGCACCAGACGCTCGGAGTCCACGTCCATGTTGCTCGTGGGCTCGTCCAGGAGGAGCACGTCCGGATCCCGCACGAGGGCCCGCGCAAGCCCCACGGCCTGGCGCTGGCCGCCCGAGAGATTGCGGCCCTGCTCGCCCACCTGGGCCCCGTAGCCCGCGGGATGGTGCCGGACAAATTCCGCCACCCCCGAGATGGCCGAGGCCCGGAGGATGAGATGATCATTGATGGTGGGATCCCCCAGGGCGATGTTGTCCCGCACGGTGCCGTAGAAGAGAATCACTTCCTGGGGCAGGAAGCCCACCCGGGAGCGCAGGTCCGCCGTGGCGAGCTGGCGGATGTCCACGCCGCCCATGGAGACAGACCCTTCCCTGGGCTGGTAGAGGCCGATGAGGACCTTGGAGAGGGTGCTCTTGCCCGATCCCATCTTGCCGATGATGCCCACCTTTTCCCCGGGACGGATGCGCAGGGAGACATGGTCCAGGGCCAGGGTCTGGGAGCCCGGGTAGCTGAAGCTTACGTCTTCCATGACGAATTCGCTCGTCAGGGAGCCGAAGTCCATGCAGGCCGACTGGTCCTGGTTCTCCGAGGGCAGCGCCATGAGGGTGTCCAGCACCTTGAGGGAGACCCGGGAATTCTGGAGACGGGTGAGCAGCGAGGCGAGCTGGAGCAGCGGCGCCATGATGCGGCCCACCAGAATGTTGCAGCCGATGAGCCCGCCCATGCTCATCTCGCCCTCGCCGATGCGGTAGACGCCCCAGATGACCATGCCCACCGTGACTATCTGGGTGGTGAAGGTGGCGAAGCTCACGGCCCTCGTGCTGTACTTCCTGGCCTCGTTGGAGGACTGGGCCGAGATGCCGGACACGGCCTCCCAGAGCCGCTGCATGCGGCTTTCCGCCATGCAGCCCTTGACGGTCTCCAGGCCGTTGACCATCTCCACCAGCAGGGCGTTTTTCTGCATGCCGTGGCGGTAGCTCGTCTCGGCGCTCTTCCTGGCCGCCATCTGGAGCGAGATGCCCGCGCCCAGCAGGACGGGCATGGCCATGAGGGGCAGGATGACGATGGGCCCGCCGATGTAGGCCACGAGGAAGAAGAAGAGGATCAGGAAGGGAATGTCGATGCAGGCCAGGAAGGTGGAGGAGCTGAAAAATTCCCTGAGGGATTCAAACTCCCGGATGTTGTTGACAAGGGCCCCCGTGGACTCGGGTTTCGCGTCCATGCGCATGGAGAGGACCTTGTCGATGAGCCTGCTGGAGAGCACCACGTCGGCGTTGCGGCCGGCCAGGTCCACGAAATGGCTGCGCAGGCTGCGCAGAAGGAAGTCGAAGAGGTAGGCCAGGGTCACGCCCGCCGCCAGGACCCAGAGGGTCTCGTAGGCGTTGTTGGGGATGACGCGGTCGTACACATTCATGACGAAGAGGGAGCTCGCCACGGCGATGCTGTTCACCACGACGCTCGCCAGGGCCACATGCCGGTAGATGGGCGTGTAGAAGCGCAGCACGTCCCAGAACCAGCGCTTGCCCAGGGAGATCTTCGCCGGAGCCGAGCGGGCGTCCGCCCGGTTTTCCAGGGCGCCGAAGATGGCGTAGCCCGAATACTGCTCCTCCAGTTCGGCGCGGGAGATCTTCCCGCTCGCGTCCCCGGTCTCGGGGAAGATGACCGTGGCCTCCTCGCTGTCCAGGGCCGTGAGCACGCAGGAGGCGTTGCCCCGGAGGAGGAGAATGCAGGGGAGCGTCAGGGGCGAGATGTCGTCCAGCCTGGGCCGGTACATGACCTTGCCCTTGAGGCCGGCCCGCTCGGCGGCCCGCAGACAGGCGCCGGCGCTGATTCTGTCGCTCCCCGAAAGGCCGGCCAGCAGGAACTGGGGCGAGACATGCTTGCCCTTGAGGCGGATGAGCAGGGAAAGGCTGCGCAGAAGGGTGGGCATGAAGTCCACTTCCGAGGGCGTCAGGGGCGCCGCTGACGGCTGCGGGTTCCCTGTCTGCGCCTCCGCCTGGGCCCTGGCGGCCAGGGCGGCGAGCTGGGCGGGGCTCAGGCCGGGTCTGCCGTCCTGGGGCCTGCCGCCGGGGGCTGCGGGAGAACTGTTCATGAGGCGTGCGTATCCCGGCCGATCTGTCCGGCCTCAGTCTCCGCCAGCCCGGGATCCAGGCCCGCCGTCCTGGCGGGCACCGCCTCCGGAAGCAGGGCGGAGAGAACATTCAGGAGCTTGGTGATGTCGATGGGCTTGGAGACATGGGCGTTCATGCCGCTCTCCAGAGCCGTTTTCCTGTCTTCTTCAAAGGCGTTGGCCGTCATGGCCACAATGGGGACGGAGGCGAGGGCGGGATCGGGCAGGGCCCGGATGGCCCTCGAGGCCTCGTAGCCGTCCATGCGGGACATCTGGATGTCCATGAGAATGAGCGCGTAATACCCGGGCTTCGAGGCCCTGACCTTCTCCACGGCCACATCGCCGTCCTCGGCCGTTTCCACCAGGAATCCGGCCTCGGTGAGGATCTCTTCGGCGATTTCCATGTTGAATTCGTTGTCTTCCACGAGGAGAAGCCGGCAGCGGCTGTTCCTCTCCCTTTCCGTGTGGGAGACCAGAGGGGGCGTTTCCTGGGGGCTGGGGCTTCTGCCCGCCGCCACGGAGGCCAGGGTGTCCCTGAGCTCGGAGAGGAAGACGGGCTTGCTGCAGAAGGCCGTGACGCCGGCCCGCCGCGCCTCGTCTTCAAAGATGCTCCAGTCATAGGCCGTCACGAGGATGATGGGGACGCCGCCGCCCACCACGGCCCGGATCTGGCGGATGACCTCGATGCCGCCCAGATCGGGCAGCTGCCAGTCAATGATGAAGAGGCTGTAGCCGTCCTGCATGTCATGGGCCTGGCGGGCCCTGAGCACGGCTTCCTCGCCGTGGAGGGTCCAGTCGGGCCGCATGCCCATCTGGCGGAGCATGCGTGAAATGCTGTCGCAGACCGGGAAGGTGTCGTCCACCACCAGAGCCCGCTGGGACTCGAGCTCGGGGATCCGCTCCAGTTCCCCGGAAGCGGACTGGAGCCGGAAGTCAAAGGTGAGGATGAATTCCGTGCCCTTGCCCTGCTCGGTGTGCACCTCGATGCGGCCGCCCATGGTGTCCACGATGTTCTTGGTGATGGCCATGCCGAGGCCCGTGCCCTGGATGCCGCTCACCGTGGAATTGCGCTCGCGCTCGAAGGGCTCGAAGACATGGCGGGCGAATTCCTCGCTCATGCCGATGCCCGAGTCCCTGATGCTGATGACATAGGTGGCAAAGCCCTTTCTGGCGCAGGGCTTCTGGGAGATGGAGAGGACCACCGTGCCGCCCGAGGGGGTGAACTTGATGGCGTTGGAGAGCAGGTTGAGCAGGACCTGGTTTACGTGGAGCTTGTCGCAGTAGATGTCCTCATCCCTGATGTCCACGGTGTTCATGTAGAAATTCAGATGCTTGCTCTGCATCTGGCTGAGGATGATGTTCCTCATGTCCCGGAAGATGTCGGCGACGGAGCAGGGCTTTTCCTCGATGTTGAGCTTGCCCGACTCGATGCGGCTCATTTCCAGGATGTCGTTTATGAGGCTGAGCAGATGGGTGCTCGCCGAGACGATTTTCTTGAGATAGTCCTGGACCCGCTCCCTGTTGTCCAGATTGGACTGGACCAGGTTGGTGAAGCCGATGATGGCGTTCATGGGCGTGCGGATGTCGTGGGACATGTTGGAGAGGAAGGTGCTCTTGGCCCTGTCCGCCGCCTGGGCCTTGCGCAGGCTCTCCGAGAGCCTCGCCTGCTCCATGGCCATCGCCAGACGCCGCCTGGCGTTTCCGGAGGCCAGAATGTAGGAGATGATCACCGCCGCCAGCAGAATGATGGCGATGACGCAGAAAATGGTGCGGACCTTGTAGATGGTGGAAAAGGCTTCCCGCTCGGGCACGGAGACCACGATGCTCCAGTGGTTGACGCGGGCCGAGTCATAATAGATGTAGCGGGCGCTGCCGTTCTGGTGGTTGCCCACCTTGTTCCAGCCCTTCTCGCCGCTCAGCATGTCCCCGATCATTTCGGTCCAGGTGCCCTTTTCCGTTTCCTCCGCAAGCATCTCCCTGACATTCTTTATCTTCGAATTCCGGCTGTTCATGAGGAACTCGCCGTTGTTCCGGTTGACGATGAAGACGCTGGCCGTCCCGTTGTAGATCCTGTCCACATTGAGGCGCCGGGCGAGATCCCTGAGATAGGTCACGCCGTAGAGCAGGGCGGCGGGCTTTCCGTCCCGGAGGATGGGCACGAAGTGCCGCAGCACCGGGATGCTGCCGTCAAGGCTCGCGCTTTTGTCCGAAACGTATTCCCTGTCGCGCCAGGCCGTGCTGAAGTCCAGGCCCTCCTCCGCGCCCACCTTGCTCACCGTGCCGCCGGAGCTCACAAGCCGGTTGTCCGGCAGAAGCACCCGGATGAACATGGTTTCGAGCAGAGGCGAAATGCTCCGCACGGTGTCCTGGATGGAGTCGATGTCAAAGCTCTCGGCCTCGGCGAAGATGTCCGCCGTGGCGTTGAGCAGGCGGCTCTCCCAGTTCAGCTTGGTCCGGACCTGATCGATGACGGACTGCGCGGCTTCCTCCAGCCTTCCCCGGCTGCGCTCCTCGATGGCCGTGGTGATCATGGTGGCGGCCGTCACGAAGACGACCAGCATGATGGCGGCCACGCACATGGTCTGGAGAATGGTCCAGTCTCTGGGGAGCTTCACCTGCCCGCTCAGCGGCTCGTGCGTCTGCATTCTCATTCTCCCTGCCCGGGCCGGGCCTGCTTCTCCTGCAGAATCTCCCCGAGAAGATTCAGCATCTTGTCCACATCCACGGGCTTGCCGAGATGGCCGTTCATGCCCGCGGCCCGGGCCTTCTCCCTGTCTTCCTCAAAGGCGTTGGCCGTGAGGGCGATGACGGGCACCGAGGCCCGGACCGGATCGGCCATGGAGCGGATGGCCCTGGTGGCGGCGTAGCCGTCCATCACGGGCATCTGCACGTCCATGAGCACCAGATCGAAATGCCCCGGTTCGGCGGCGGAAAGCTTCTCGCAGGCCTCCCGGCCGTTTTCCGCGCTCTCCACGGCAAAACCCGCGGCCTCCAGGAGCTCCACGGCGATTTCCCGGTTGAAGGCGTTGTCCTCGGCCAGGAGAATGCGGCGGCCCTGAAACTTCTTCCCGTCGTCCTGCGTCTTCGCGGCGGCCCTGACCCTGCCCATGCCCTGCTCCAGCGAGCGGTGCAGATCCGAGGCGAAGAGGGGCTTGCCGATGAAGCCCGTCACGCCGGCCTCGCGGGCCTCCGCCTCAATCTCGCTCCAGTCGTAGGCCGACATGAGAATGATGGGCGATCCGTGGCCGATGATGCGGCGGATGCGCCGCACGGTCTCCACGCCGTTCATGTCCGGCATGGACCAGTCGATGATGTAGACCCCGAAGGGTTCCTCCATCTCCACGGCCTCTTCCGTGCGGACGACGGCCTCCCTGCCCGAAAGGCTCCACTCGGCCCGCAGACCCAGCCTGCGGAGCATGCGGGAGACATTCTGGCAGCTCACCATGTCGTCGTCCACCACCAGGGCCCTGAGCCCCTTCAGCTCATCCAGGGCGGTCAGCGCGGGAGCTTCGCCCGCGAAGCGGAATTCCAGGCGCACCGTGAACTCGCTGCCCTTGCCCCTGGCCGTGCGCAGGGAGATGGTGCCGCCCATCATGTCCACGATGTTCTTGGTGATGGCCATGCCGAGGCCCGTACCCCGGGCGCCGGAACTCAGGGGGTTCTTCTCCTGGGTGAAGGGCTCGAAGATGGTCCGGGCAAAGTCCTCGCTCATGCCCACGCCCGTGTCGCTCACCTGGAACACATAGATGCCCCGGCCGGGCTTCTCCGAGGGCAGCTGGGCGGTGTGCAGGACCACCTTGCCGCCGGGCGGAGTGAACTTGATGGCGTTGGACATGAGGTTGAGGAGCACCTGGTTGAGCCTGAGCCGGTCGCAGAAGATGATCTCGTTGGTCACGTCACAGGTGTCAATGAAGAGCTCCAGGCGCCGGGCATGGACGTCCGACTGGATGATGTTCCGGAGGCTCTGGAGGATTTCCGCCAGATTTTCCGGCCGCTCCTCGATGGAAAGCTTGCCCGACTCGATGCGGCTCATGTCGAGCACGTCGTTGAGCAGGGAGAGCAGATGGCTCGAGGCCTGGGAGATCTTGCCCAGGTAGTCCCGCGTCCGCTCCCGGTTGTCCAGATGCCGGAGGGCCAGGGTGGTGAAGCCCATGACGGCGTTCATGGGGGTGCGGATGTCGTGGGACATGTTGTTGAGGAAGGTGGTCTTGGCCCGGTTGGCCGACTCGGCCCGGTGCAGGGCCTGCTCCAGCTCCTCCTTCTGGGCCTCGATGCAGGAGGTGGCCTCGGCCACCCTCCGGGTCAGACGCGCGCTGTTGAGCGAGCGCTGCCAGTAGCCCGCGCAGACGCCCAGGAAGCAGATGAGAAGGACCAGGGCGCCGTAGCCGGCCATGGGATTTTCGTAGATCATGTAGTCCAGAAAGCCCACGCGCTCCTCGGGTTTCGCGCTGTCCACCTCCTGGCGGGTGATGAGGGAGAGATCCGCGCTCGTGAGGGTCCCCAGGCCCTTGTCCAGGAGCGAGAGGACGCGCGTGCTGTCCTGTCCGTCGGCCCGCACGGCGCAGGAGAGCATGGTGCTCGCGTGCTCCATGCTCGCGTCGAACTGCTTGCGCGCGTCCGCCCGGATGAACTTGTCCGCCATGTAGGAAAAGAGCAGGGTGGCGTCGGCGTGGCCCGAAAGCACGGCGTCCACGCATTCCTCGGCCTTGCTGTAGTAGACATAGTCCGTCCCGTCGCCGTAGTTGCCGCTCACGAAGCTCGTGAGGGGGAGATTCTGCTCGTTGACGGCGAGCCGGCGGACCTGGCCCGGAAAGTCCCTGCGGGTGAGTCTCGTCAGATAGACCGTGAAGTAGGGCGGCGTGATCTTGAGGCCCATCTGCTCGGCCAGGAAGTAGTCGCTGGCGAAATCCAGGATGATGTCCGCCGAGCCTTCGGCGCGGAGCCTGTAGTAGTCTTCCCGGTGATCCAGGACGATGAACTCGTAGGGAATGGAGAGGCGCCTGGCCATGAGCCGGAAGACGGCGGGCAGAATGCCCCGCATCTCGCCGTTGGCCAGGTACGAATAGGGCGCCCTGCCCGGGCTCACGAGGACCTTCAGGCGCCTTCCCGACTGTTCGAGCTCCTGCAGAAAGGCTCTGTCGTCCCCGGTGATGGCCCTGGCCGTGCCGTGGTCCTGGGAGAAGTACTTGCGGTGCAGCTCGCCGCGCCAGTTGGGCCGGTGCAGATCGAGCTCGTCCAGCGCCTGGTTGAGCTGGCGCAGAAGATCCGGCCGCCCCTTGCGCACGCAGGCGTAGAAGGGGATCTCGTCAAAGGACTCCACCAGCCACTCTCTGTCCAGAACCCGGAGGCTGCCCGTGACCACGGCGTCCACGGCCCCCTTCTGGAGGGCTTCCGCCAGACTGCGCTGACTGCGGTAGTAGACGGGCCGGAAGGTGAAGCCGTTCTCCCGGGCGAAGGCGGCGAAGTTCTCGTTCTTGCTGTTGGCCGCCAGCATGCCGATGACAAGGCCGTTGTAGGTCGAGCGGTCGCCTTCGGCGACCCGGCTGCTGCCGGCCTTCACCGTGAGAATGGTGGAGGCGCGGCCGATGTTGGAGTCCGAGAAGAGAAAGAGCTTCTCTCTGGCCGGGGTCTTCGTGACGGAGGTGACCAGATCCACTTCTCCGCGGCTCAGCATCTCCAGGGCGTCGGCGTAGGAACAGCCCGCGGCGACGTAGTCGTAGACCCAGTTGCAGTGGGCGGCCAGCAGCTGGAGAAATTCATAGCCGTAGCCGCTGCGCCGGCCCTCCTGATCCACCGTCTGGTAGCCGGGGAAATGGAAGAAGGCCACGCGGACCCTGGTCACGGAGGAAGCGCCCGGGCTCTTCGCGCCGGCGCCTTCCGCCAGGGCCTGCCCGGCCAGGCCGAGAGCGAGCCAGACGGCGCAGACAAGCGCCAGCAGACGGGCGGAGAGAGTCTTCGTCATACGGGGAGTCCTCCCGGCACGGAAAAAGACGGGGAGCTCGTGCGGGGAAAAGGCCGGAAGGCGCTGGCCTGGGCGGACGGCGCTCTCAGGCGCCGATGGCCGCGCAGAGCCCTTCGTAGAGCGCCAGAACGCGGGGCATGAGATCGGCCGCCGCGGCGGTCTCGCCCGCCTTGAGCAGACGCTCCTGCTCCACCACCAGGGCCTGCATGTCGTTCATGCCCAGGGTGCCGCAGAGGCTCTTCAGGGTGTGGGCGGCCATCCTGGCGGCATCCCAGTCCCCGGCCGACACGGCGCCGGCCAGAGCGGCGCAGGTCCCGTCGCCGGGAAATTTCTTCAGATATTTTTCGAGCATGGCCTCTCTGCCCATGAATCTGGGGAGGGCCTCGTCAACGCGGATGCCCGCGGCTTCCAGTGCCGCCTTGCGTGCTGCGTCCATATCGTTCTCCAGACAGTCCCGCGGCGGCAGGCCCGGGCTTTGCTGCTTTCCCGCGAACGCCGCCCCGCCTCGGGCGGGCGGCGGACCGGGCAGGCCCCGCCCGCCGGAGAATCCGGCGGTACCGGGGCGCGCCTGTTCGTCCGGACAGGGCCTTCTCAGGTCCTGTGGTAGAGCAGGCGCAGTTCAGGTTCAATGTACACGAAACTTTCCAGCAGATCGGGGTTGAAGACGCCGCATTCGCCGCCCGTGATCATGTCCGTGGCCTTCTCGAAGCTGAAGGCCGGCTTGTAGACCCTGCGGCTCACCAGGGCGTCGTAGACATCGGCCAGGGAGACGACCTGGGCCCAGAGAGGGATCTCGCTGCCCTTGAGGCCGTCCGGATAGCCGCGGCCGTCCCAGCGCTCGTGGTGGTGGACGGCGATGTCGAAGGCGTACTGGAAAAAGTGAAGCTCCCGCATCTGGGGGATCTGCCGGAGCAGCTCGCCTCCCTTGGTGGTGTGGGTCTTCATGATGTCAAATTCTTCCCTGGTCAGACGGCCCGGCTTGTTGAGGATGCCGTCCGGCACGGAAATCTTGCCCACATCGTGCATGATGGAGGCCATGGTGATGTCTTCGATGAGCTGGTCGGACCAGCCTTCGAAGAGCCCGGCATGGCGGAGAATGTGGTAGGTGATGTCCGAGATGCGGCGCACATGCTCGCCGGACTCGCAGCTTCTGAACTCGATGGCCGTGGAGAGGGCTTCGATCATGCCCTTCTGGAGCTTGAGAATCTTTTTCGTCTGCTCCGAAAGGGCGTCCATCTGAAGCTGCACCCGCTGGCGCAGCTTCTTTCTGGCCTGGAAGAGCTCCACCACGGAATTGACGCGGCGGGTCACGATGCGGTCGTCCAGGTCGCCCTTGCGGATGACGTCCATGACCCCCAGATCATAGGCCCGTCTGATGGTTTCCCGGCTCGTGTCGCCCGTGATGAGAAAGACGGGGATCTGCTTGGTGAGCCCCCTGAGCGCCAGTTCCTGAAGCATTTCCAGGCCGCTCATGACGGGCATCATGACGTCCAGGAGGACGGCGCAGAGGGCGCCCCCCGTTTTCTGAACCTTCTCCAGTCCCTCCCGGCCGTTGGCCGCCTGCACGGTGACGTAGTAGGGAGAAAAGTACTCGGCCAGAAGGTCCCGGTTGAATTCGTGGTCGTCGACGATGAGGATGATGCCTGCGGCTGACTTTGCGGAGGACGAAACGGGATCCATGCTTGTGCTCGTAGGAAGAACCGCGCCGCGGGCCGCCCCTGCCTGAAGACAGGAATGCGCCTGAGGCGGCAGGTGCAAAAAAAGGCTGGAAAAAAGCCGGCCGGTGCGTTCTCAGGTCCGGCTGAAGGCTGCCGGACTATAGGCAGAACTCCGCCGCTTGGCAAGCGGCGGGGCTGCGTATCCGCCGTCTTTGCGGACGCTTTGGGGGAGAGAAAGGCGGAAGCCCGCGGGCCTTTTTCCCCGCGGGGCGGAGCCGTGCGCGGCGGATCAGCGGCGTTCCTCCGCTCCTGCGTCCGCCCTGCCCGGCCTTCCTCTCTGGATCTTGGCTCCGTCTTCGGCTAGCATGGTTTGCGCCCCCTTTCCATCGGCCGCAGGGGCCGGCGAAACAGAGGGACACGCGCCCGCACCGGAAGAGAGGAAGCGTCATGCCCCCGCAAGGACAGGAAATCCAGGCTCTCCATGCCTGGCTCGGCAGGCTCGGCAAGGATCAGCGCTGGGCCGTCGTCATCATGGCCGACCCCGACGCCATCGGATCGGCCTACGCCCTGCGCCGCATCATGGCGAGCCGCACCCGCGTGGACATTTTCCGCATCAACGAGATCACCCGGCCCGACAATCAGGCCATGATGCGCTATCTGCACATGGAAATCGGGCTCTGGCACGATGAATACAGGGAAAGGTACACGCACTTCGCCATCGTGGACGGCCAGCCGCACCACCATGTGATCTTCTCGGCCCTCCCTTTTTCCGTCGTCATCGACCACCACCCGCTCCCCAGGACCGATCCGCAGCCGGGCCCCGAGCCCTGTCTCAGGGACGTGCGCCCGGGCACGGGAGCCTGCTGCACCCTCTTCGCCCAGTACCTGCGCGCCCTCTCCCTGCGCCCCAGCCCGAGTCTCGCCACGGCCATGGTCCTGGGCATCCGCACGGACACGGCCCTTTTCGAGCGCAGCGGCGGGCGGGAGGACTTCGAAGCCTACCAGTGGCTCTCGGGCAAGGCCGACGACCAGCTTCTGCGCCGCATCGTGCGCAGCGAATACCTCCTTTCCTGGCTTCCCCTCTTCTCCCGGGCCTTCAAAAGCCTGCGCCGGGTCCGGCGCACGGGCTCCCATGTCTGGCTGGGGGAGGTGGAAAGCGCCGATCTTCTGGTGGCCATCGCCGACTTCTTCACCCGGGTCCACGGCCTCAGATGGACGGCCGTGAGCGGCATCGTGCAGAAGGAGACCGTGGTGGTCATTTTCCGGGGCGACGGAACCAGGGACATCGGACGTCTCGCCGACGCCTGCTTCCACGATGTGGGATCCGCCGGCGGCCACCGCACCCTGGCCAGAGCCGAATTTCCCTTCTCCGCCGTGCCCGCCGGCGAGGACTGCGCGGAATTCGTGCAGACCAGGCTCCAGCGCCGCAAGCTCAGACCGGCCGGCTGACCCCCTGCCCGCGTTTTTTTTCAGCCGGTTTCCTTTCCCCTCCGTCTCCGGACAAACCTTCTGAATAACAGAACTTTTTCCGGCGCGAAAATTTTCCCGGTTCCGATCTTCCCGGACTGCCGGCATTTTTTCCGCGCCTTTTCTTGACACTTTCCGGCCGGGGGCGTAGGAAAAGGCCGTCAGCAATGGACAGGGATCTGTCCCCAGGAGATTGCTCCATGTCTCTCACCTCCCGCACCACTCTCTTCGCAAATGCCGGCAGCCGCTGGTTCTATTTTGCGTACTTTAGAAGAGCCTGTGGTCGGGAGCTTCGCTGACGCCCAGCAAAAACGAGCTCACAAGGCCGCAGGCTTTCAACAAAAGCCGGCGGCCTTTTTCTTTTCCCGCCGGCGAGCCCCCGGAAGGAGACCACCATGTACTTCGGCAAGCAAATCCGTCTCGAGCGCATCATCAACCGCAACAACGGCCGCACCATCATCGTTCCCATGGACCACGGCGTTTCCATGGGCGCCATACCCGGTCTCATGGACATGAAGGAAACCGTCAACGATCTGGCCCAGGGCGGCGCCGACGCCGTGCTCATGCACAAGGGCCTCATCCGCTGCAGCTACCGCCGGGCCGGCTCCGACATCGGCCTCATCGTCCATCTCTCCGCCTCCACGGACCTCTCTCCCCAGAGCAATTACAAAACCCTCGTCTCCTCCGTCGAGGAAGGCATCCGCCACGGCGCCGACGCCGTCTCCGTCCATGTGAACCTGGGCGATCCCAACGAGGAAAGAATGCTCTCCGACTTCGGCCGCGTGGCGGAAGCCGCCGACAACTGGGGCATGCCGCTGCTCGCCATGATGTACGGCCGCGGTCCCAAGATCAAGAATTCCTACGATCCCGAAGTGGTGGCCCACTGCGCCCGGGTGGGCGTCGAGCTCGGCGCCGACATCGTCAAGGTCTCCTACACCGGCGACATGTCCAGCTTCGCCGATGTGGTCGCCACCTGCTGCGTGCCCGTGGTCATCGCCGGCGGTCCCCGCATGGAATCCACCCGCGACGTGCTCACCATGGTCCACGACTCCCTCAAGGCCGGCGGCGCCGGTCTCTCCATGGGCCGCAACGTCTTCGCCCATCCCCGCCGCGTCCAGATGGTCCGCGCCCTGCGCGCCCTGGTCCACGAAGGCGCCGACGTGGAGACCGCCCTCAAGATCGTAGGAGAATAACCCGCATGCCAGCCATCCTTTTCAAGGCTGTTCCCTTCCGCAAGGAAGAGGTCACTCTGGCTCTGGAGTCCGGAGTGGACGGCGTCATCGTTCCCCGCGCCCAGCAGGAGCTGGTGGCCGGACTCGCCCGCTGCAATGTGCTCGCGGCCGAAGACGTGCCCTCCATCGCCCTGAAGGCCAAGGAGGACGAACAGGTCTATCTGGACGCCGCCAGAGCGGGCCTCTGCACCCTGGCCAGGGGCTGGGAAATCATCCCGGTGGAAAATCTCCTGGCCCAGAGCGACAGCGTCTACGCCGAAGCCGCCACCCTGGACGAGGCGGTCCTCGCCTCCGGAATCCTCGAGCGCGGCGTCACCGGCGTGGTGGTCCTGCCCGCAGGCATAGCCGACCTCAAGGCCATCGTGGCCCGGTGCAAGATTTCCCTGGAAGAAGAGTGTCTTGTGGAAGCCACCGTGACGAAGGTGGTCCAGGCCGGCCTGGGACACCGGGTCTGCTGCGACACCATCTCCCTCCTGCGCCGCGGCCAGGGCATGCTCGTGGGCAATTCCGCGGACTTCACCTTCCTGGTGCACGCCGAGACCGAGCAGAACGAGTATGTGGCGGCGAGACCCTTCCGGGTCAACGCGGGCGCCGTCCACGCCTACGCCCGCCTGCCCCATGACAGGACCTGCTATCTCGAGGAGCTGCGGGCCGGCACGGAAGTGCAGATCGTGGACAGCACGGGCAGAACCATGCTCACCACCGTCGGGCGCGTGAAGACGGAAATCCGTCCCATGCTCCTCATCCAGGCCTGCGTGCACACGGAAAACGGCGACAGAACGGGCGCCGTCTTCCTGCAGAACGCCGAAACCATCCGCCTCACCGCCCCCGGCGGCGTCCCCGTCAGCGTGGTGAGCCTCAGGCCCGGCGACAAAATCCTCTGCCGCATCGACGAAGCCGGACGGCATTTTGGCATGCGCATCAAGGAAGAGATCACCGAGGTCTAGCCCATGTCCGACAGCAACACGGCCGCGTCCGGGGACGCGTCCCGCGAGGAACTGCTGGCCGAAACCCGCGCCCGCATCGACGAACTGGACGAGCGTCTGCTGGAAATGCTCAACGAGCGCTCCCGGCTCAGCCTGGAAGTGGGCCGCATCAAGGCCGGCGAGAACAGCAACATCTTCAAGCCCCAGCGGGAAGAGGAGATCCTCCGCCGCCTGAGCGCCCGCAACCAGGGGCCTCTGCCCGAGTCCGGCCTGCGCTCCATCTGGCGGGAAATCTTCTCCGCCTCCCGCTCCCTGCAGCGTCCCCTGCGCGTGGCCTATCTGGGCCCGGAAGGAACCTTCTCCTATTTCGCGGGCATAGAATACCTGGGACACAGCGCGAGCTTCCGGGCCTGCGCCAATCTCCACCAGGTCTTCGAAGAGGTGAACGCCACCACCTGCGATCTGGGCGTGGTGCCCCTGGAGAACTCCCTGCAGGGCACCGTGGGCGTGAGCTTCGACCTCTTCCTCACCTATCCGGTGGGCATCCAGGCCGAGCTCTTCTCCCGCATCTCCCACTGCCTGCTGAGCCGGGAAGAGAGCTTTTCCGCCATCCGCACGGTCTTCTCCCACCCCCAGCCCCTGGCCCAGTGCTCGGCCTGGCTCAGATCGCACCTGCCCTCGGCCTCCCTGGTGCCCCTGGAATCCACGGCGGCGGCGGCGAGAAAGGTGCTGGAGGTCCCCGGATCGGCCTCCATCGGCAACGGCAACCTGGCCGAGATGACGGGCCTGAACATCCTGGCCCGCCGCATCGAGGACGCTCCCGGCAACTGGACCCGTTTCGTCATCATCGCCCGGCAGGGCGAGCAGAACAGGCTGGGCAGCCTGCCCCTGCACCACAGGACGGCGACGGGCTCCATCAAGACCTCCATTCTCTTCATCCTGCCCGACAAGCCCGGCGCCCTCTCCTCCGTCCTCAACCTCTTCGCCGACAACGGCATCAACATGCGGAAGCTGGAATCCAGACCCATGCTCGGCCAGTGCTGGAAGTACGTCTTCTTCGCCGACCTGGAAACGGATCTGACCCGTCCCGAGCACAAGAAAATCCTCCTGGATCTCAGCGCGATCTGCACGAGCGTCCGGGTCCTGGGCGCCTACCTCACGGGTCCCCAGCTGGACCGCGTCTGGGAACCCCAGGACAATGTGGAGATCTAGCGGCATGATTGCTGTCACGGCTCCGGCCTCCAAATCCCTCTCCCACCGCTGCCTCATCGCCGCCGCCCTGGCCCGGGGAGAAAGCCTCCTCGCCAATGTCCTCGAAAGCGACGACACGGCCTGCACCCGGGAGATTCTCTCCCTGGCGGGCGCCCGCTTCACGGCCCTGCCCGACGAGCCCGGCTCCTGGCGCGTCCAGGGCACGGGGGGCCGTCTTTCCGGCGGAAAGACCGACCCCCTCTCCTGCTATGTGCACGAGTCCGGCACCACCTGCCGCCTCCTCACGGCCGTGCTGGCCTCGGGACGGGGACTTTTCCGCATCCACGGCGCCCCGCGCATGCACGAGCGGCCCATCGGCACCCTGACGGCGGCCCTGCGCGCCCTGGGGGCGGACATCGTCTGCGAGGGCAGAGAAGGCTACCCGCCCCTGCGTCTGCGGGCCCAGGGCCTCTCGGCCGAGGCTCTTCCCGCCATGGACGGCGTGGGCCGCCACGCCCTCGCCGTGGGCATGGACGAGTCCAGCCAGTACTTCTCTGGCCTGCTTCTGGCCGCCCCCCAGGCGGACGACATGGTCACCCTCATGCTGGGCGGGGAAAAGGTGGTCTCCTGGCCCTACATCGGCCTGACCCTGCAGTGCATGGCGGACTTCCGCATCCGTTTCCTGGTGGAGACCAGAGAAAACGCCGAGGCGGGCGAGGACTGGACGGCCGCCGACTGGCGCAGGCTGGGGGACGTGCGGCCGGGCTGCCTGCGCGTCAAGGTCCAGCCGGGTCCCTACCACCCCGGAAAGTTCCGGGTGGAGGGCGACTGGTCCGGGGCCTCGTACCTGGCGGCCGCGGGCGCCCTGGGAAAGGAGCCCGTCCGCGTGCGCGGCGTGCGCCTGAACTCCCTCCAGGGCGACCGGGCCATCCTGGACATTCTGCGGGAAATGGGCGCGGGCATCGAGGGAGACGGCGACGGGATTCTGGTGACGCCGGCCCCGCTGCACGGCATCGACATCGACATGGGCCAGTGCCCCGACCTCGTGCCCACCGTGGCGGCCGTGGCGGCCTTCGCCGAGGGCAGAACCGTCATCAGCAATGTGGCGCATCTGCGCATCAAGGAGTCCGACCGCATCAAGGCGCCGGCCGCGGCCCTCAGGGCCATCGGCGTGCGCTGCGACGAGCGGCCGGACGGACTCGCCGTCCACGGTCTGGGCTCCGGCGCCCGCGTGGAGCTCGCCGGCCGCCGCTTCGTGACGGACAACGATCACCGCATGGCCATGAGCCAGGCCCTCTTCAGCCTGCGCTCTCTGGACGTGCGGCCGCCGGAAATGCGCCGCCGCATGGACAATCCCCAGGTGGTGGCCAAGTCCTTTCCGGATTTCTGGAAGACCTTCGAGGCATTCGCCAATGACTGATCCCCTCCGCGCCCGGCTTTCCCGGCCGGGCAGCGTCGTCGTGGTGGGCCACACGGGCCGCATGGGCAGCATGCTCATGCGGGAGGGCCTGGCCGCGGGCGTGGGCATGGCCGGCATCGACAAGCCCCTCGCGGACCTGACGCCCCTCGCCTCCGCCGCCGTGGTGGTGCTCTGCGTGCCCGCCAGGCTCTTTGAGGACATTCTCCACCTTGTCTGCCCGGCCATGGCCCCGGACGCCGTGCTCTGCGACATCACCTCCGTCAAGGTGGCCCCCATCGTCCAGATGCTCAATGTCTGGCCGGGCGATGTGGTGGGCACCCACCCCCTCTTCGGCCCGAGCCACGGCCGGGACGAGGAGCTCTCGGTGGCCATGGTGAAATCCAGGCGCTGCTCGGAGGAATCCTTCCGGCTGGCCGAGACCTTCTTCTCGGCCCTCGGCTACTCGCCCTTCGAAACGGACGCGGAAACCCATGACAAGGCCATGGCCCGCATCCAGAACATGAACTTCATCACCTCGCTCGCCTATTTCGCCCAGACGGCGGACGACCGCACCCTTGAGCGCTTCATCACGCCCTCCTTCCGCCGGCGCCTCGCGGCGGCCCACAAGCTCCTCACCGAGGACGGCCCCATGTTCGCCGGTCTTTTCGAGACCAATCCCTTCAGCCAGGCCGCCGTGCGCCAGTTCAGCAAGCTGCTGAGCCTCGCGTCGGCGGGCGACATCGACCTGCTCCTGAGCAAGGCCAGACGCTGGTGGCCCGAAGAGAGGGTGAAGGGCGGCCACTGAGGCCGGGCCCCAGGTCTTTCCCGGGAAAGGAAAACGGAACGAGCCGGAACAGCGTGACTGTTCCGGCTCGTTCCGCTTCTTCGGGATCCCGGGGGCTTCCTGAAAGGTCCCGGGACGCGGACCGTCTACCGGCCGAAGCGTTCGATGTAGAGGGCGTTCAGGCGCTTGA
>CAZFTQ010000009.1:0-49040 GCA_964522365.1 uncultured Desulfovibrio sp.
GAGATTCGAACTCTGGAACGGGGATAAGCCGTTACACGATTTCCAATCGTGCTCCTTAGGCCAACTCGGACATCTCTCCGCAGGAGAACTTGGGTCTTATACGCTCCCCAGGTCTGCTTGGCAAGTGGGAAGAGGCTCAGTCAGGACTATTTTTTCCCTCCTCCCGCCGGCTCTCCGTCCCGTCCTTTCCCGCATCGCGCTTCCTGGCGCGGGGCAGTCCCTTTTTCCCGATCCGGTAAAAGAGAATGACGGCAAGAGCACCGGCAAGAGTGATGCCGATGTCATTGAGGGAAACGAGATCCATGGGTGCTAGAAGGCCAGGGTGCTGAAGCCGCTGTCGACGAAGACCACCTGGCCTGTCACGGCGTGGGCCAGACTGGAGGCCAGGAAGGTGGCCGTGCCGCCCACGTCCGTGGTTTCCACATTGCGGCGCAGGGGCGCGCTTTCCTCGACCTTGTTGAAGACGGTCTTGAGGCCGTGCACGGCGGAGGCGGCCAGGGTCTTGATGGGGCCGGCGCTGATGGCGTTGACGCGGATGCCTCTGGGGCCCAGGTCATAGGCCAGGTAGCGCACGGAGGCTTCCAGAGCGGCCTTGGCCACGCCCATGACGTTGTAGCCGGGGACGATCTTGGTGGAGCCGTAGTAGGTCATGGCCAGCACGGAGGAGCCTTCGTGCATGATGGGCGCGAAGGCGCGGCAGAGGCCCAGCAGGGAATAGGAAGAGATGTCCAGAGCCAGGTGGTAGCCCGCGCGGGAGGTATGCAGGAAGTCGTCCTTGAGGTCCTCACGGTTGGCAAAGGCCACCGAGTGGACGAGGATGTCCACATCGCCCCACTTTTCCTTCACGTATTCGGCGGCGGCCTCAATCTGGTCGTCCTTGCTCACGTCACAGGGGAAGGTGAACTCGCCGCCGATTTCTTCGGACAGCGGGTCCAGGCGTTTCTTGATGGCGTCGCCTACGTAGCTGAAGGCGAGTCTGGCGCCGGCCTGCTTGAACGACTGGGAAATGCCCCAGGCGATGCTCTTATTGTTGGCGACGCCGAAAATGACGGCTTTCTTTCCTTCGAGGATCATAGTTGCTCTCCTTCTCTGCGTACTTCCTAGTGGATGCCGAGTTCGCGGCCCGTGAGCAGACGGTAAGCCTCCTGATACCTGGCGGCTGTGGCATCGATCACTTCATCGGGCAGGATGGGTGCCGGCGGCTGCATGTCCCAGGGCTGGCTTTTCAGCCAGTCACGCAGGTACTGTTTGTCGAAGCTTGGCTGACCGTGGCCGGGCTCGTAGCTGTCCGCAGGCCAGAAGCGGGAGGAATCGGGGGTGAGGACCTCGTCAATGAGGTAGAGTGTGTCGTTGACAAAGCCGAACTCCAGTTTGGTGTCGGCCACGATGATGCCTCTGGAGGCGGCCCACTGGCTGCCGCGCTCGTAGATGGCCAGAGTCATGTCCGCAACGGCTTTTTCAGTTTCGGCGCCGAGGATTTCGGCGGCCCGCCCGCGGGAAATGTTTTCATCGTGCTGGCCGAATTCCGCCTTGGTGGACGGCGTGAAGAGGGGCTGCGGCAGCCTGTCGGACTCCTTGAGACCGTCCGGCAGCTTCAGGCCGCAGACCGTGCCGTTCTGGCTGTAGGATTTCCAGCCGGAACCGGAGATGTAGCCGCGTACAATGCATTCCACGGGCAGAGGTCTGGCCCTGCGCACCAGCACGGCCCGGCCTTCCAGCTCGTCCAGCCAGGGGGCCAGGGCGTCCGGGAAGCGGTTCACATCGCTTTCCAGAATGTGGCAGGGCACGATGTCCCTGACCATGTCCATCCAGAAGAGAGTGATCTGGTTGAGAATCACGCCCTTGTAGGGAATGGGGTGGGACATCATGACGTCAAACGCGCTCATGCGGTCCGTGGTGACGATGAGAAGGGTCTCGTCGTCCACGGCATAGATGTCCCGGACTTTGCCCCGGGACAGCAGAGGATATGCGGTAATGCCTGTACGGGTAACAATTTTCACTGAAACACCTTGTCAGGACTGAGCCTGCCGATGTGCGCACCTCGCGTGCGCGGATAGAGGGTGACGGGGGAAGAGGACCGGCTCAGCCGCGGGCTTCCACGGCGAGGGCGTGGCCCTCCAGGGCTTCCAGGCGGGCCAGACGCGCGATGGCATCCCTGTTGCCGCGCAGGAAGTTGCGGGAAGCCCCGATGATGCTCGTCTTCCTGCAGAAGGTCTGCACGGAGAGAGCCGAGGAGAAGCGGGCCGTGCCCAGGGTGGGCAGCACGTGGTTGGGCCCGGCGAAATAGTCGCCCACCGGCTCGGGGCTGGTGTGGCCCAGGAAGACGGCGCCGGCGTTCTTGATGTAGGGGAGGGTGTCCCAGGGATTGCGGATGCAGAGCTCCAGGTGCTCCGGCGCGATGCGGTTGGCCACGGCCAGGGCGTCGTTGAGGGAAGGCACCACCACGATGGCCCCCCAGTCCCTGAGGGAACGGCCGGCGATGTCCGCCCGGGGAAGCTTTCTGCACTGCAGTTCCAGCTCTTCCGCCAGGGAGTTTGCCTGGATGTCGTCAAGGACCAGGCAGACGGCCGAGGCCAGGGGATCGTGCTCGGCCTGGCTGAGCATGTCGGCGGCGAGCCAGCGGATGTTGGCGGAACTGTCGGCGATGACGCAGACTTCGCTGGGACCGGCGATCATGTCGATGCCCACCGTGCCCTGAACCAGCCGCTTGGCTGTGGTCACGAAGATGTTGCCGGGGCCCGCGATGATATCCACGGGCGGGATGGATTCCGTCCCGTAGGCCAGAGCCCCGATGGCCCAGGCACCGCCGACGCGGTAGACCTCGTGGATGTCCAGGAGGTGGGCGGCGGCCAGAATGATGGGGCTGATGCTGCCGTCGCTCCGCGGAGGCGTGCAGACGGCGATGTCCGGCACGCCGGCCACCATGGCCGGAATGGCGTTCATGAGCAGGGTTGAGACAAGGGGAGTGCTTCCGCCCTTGCCGCCGGGCACATAGAGGCCCACGCGGGCCACGGGATTGACCATCTGGCCCAGAATGCTGCCGTCCGGGCGCATCTGGAGCCAGGTCTTTTCCTTCTGATCTTCGTGGAAGATGCGGATGTTGGTGGCGGCCTGGGCAATGACGTCCCTGTCTTCGGCCGGCACGCTGGCCGCTCCCAGGGCGATTTCCTGAGCGCTCAGGCGCAGGGGCCCTTCGAATTCCGGACAGTCAAACTTTTTCGTGAAGTCACGCAGGGCCTCGTCTCCGCCGTTCCGGACACTGGCGAGAATGTCCTTGACCCGGTCTTCGACATCGCCGGATCCGGGATTGGCGCGCTCTCTGAGCCACTGACCGGCCTCGGCCCATTCACGTTCGTTTTTCAGAGTTATGATGCGACAAAGTGCCATGGTATACCTCTCAGCCCGTCACCTTACAGGAATTATTCCACATTGTCTAATTCCAGTTTTTCGGGGGCCGCAAATGGCGCTACCAATTTTTTCTTTTCTGACGGGGAATTTTTCTGAACGAACAAGTATCTGTGATTCCTTTTCTTTTTGTTGGAGCCAAAAGGAGCCCGGCCTGCGCGGACACTCCCTTTTTTCCGGCCTGCGGGGGGCTCTCTCCTCTCCGGGGGCCTGAGACACCGAGAGGCCGCTCCCGGGGAAGGAGCGGCCTCGGAGGCGGAATGTGACGGAAGAGACCTGCTACACCAGGCGGCCCAGAAGTTCCATTCTGTCGCCGGGGAGAAGGTAGACGGGCGGAATGTCTATGAGGGTATAGCAGCCGTACTGTTCATCCCTGTGGAGGCGGACGGCCGCCCGGGCGCCGGCCACCAGAACCTGGGCGGTGAGGGCCGGGTTGTCGATGCGCATCTCAAAGCGCAGATGCTGGTTGCACGCGACGCCGGAGGCGCCGACGCGTTCCATGACCACGCCGTGGGAGGCGTCGGCCACCATGGCCAGGGCGTCGTCGTCGGGCACGGCCGTGACCTGCAGGGGATCGTGGGCGAAATAGGGATCGCTGCGGATGGTTTCCGTGACCTGCTCCACGGTGAAGCCGGGTTCCAGCACGACAAAGACGTGGCGGGAATGTCTGCCTCCGCCCAGAGGAATGGTGATGGCCGTGGCGTTGGCCACGCCGGGCAGGGAGCGGGCGGCCGCGGAATGGCCCATGGAGCGGCCGCGGCCGAAATTCGTGAAGGTGGTGCCCACCGGGGCCATGGCCTCGAAGAGCGTGCGCAGGACGGAGTCCGTGCCGGGATCCCAGCCGGCGGTCGTGATGCCCACGGCGCGGCCTTTTTCCGCGGCGGCTTCCAGCGAGCCGACAACTTCCATGACGCGTTCATGGATGTCAAAGCTGTCGACAGTACAGAAACCGCGGCTGAGCAGTTCGGAGGCCGCGTGGGGCGAGAGCCTGGAGGGCAGGCCTATGATGACGACGTCAGGCTTTTCGATGTGCTCGCAGAGATCGTCAAAGCTCGGAAAATCCGGAACGCCCCGCAGATCGTAGGGGGTCGTCCCGATGGAGGTCTGACGGCGCACCACGCCGACGCAACGTGCATCGGGAGCTCTTTCCAGTGCCCGAAGGACACAGCGCCCGATGTTTCCCAGTCCAAGAACGGCAACAGTGAAGGACATGATGGTTCCTCATTCCGGCAGAAGGTGAAAGGAGGCAGAGGCATGCACGGCGGGAAAGACCGCCCGTCTCTCTGCCTGAACCCAGATGCCCTTTCAGTATAGGGTGCTCCCCCGGCAAGGGCAAGAGATCCGCCTCGGGGGACTCCGGCGGAGAGGCGCCTTCCCCTCGCGTCTTTCTGACGTAAAAAGGCCGGCTCCGGGGACGGAGCCGGCCCTGGGAAAGGAGCCGGGAGGTCAGCGGACGAGCACCGCGGCCGCGCCGTCGAGACAGCTCTCATGGTACAGGCAGGGCAGGACGAGCTCGGGCACCGGAGCCGGGAGGCCGGTGCAGAAGGAGGCCGGAGGCATTTCCGGCAGCCAGGATTCCTCCGAGGGCGAGAGCACGAAGACGCAGCGGAGGGGAGCGCGGGGGAAGCGGGCCCTGAGTTCAAGGGCGAAGGCCTTGCGTTCCCTGCGGCTCAGGCCTCCCATCGTGAGCACGAGCCCCCGGGCGAGGGCTTCCCGCATGGTCCCGGCGTGTCCGTCGAGCCAGTCCTGGAGCTGAACGGGGTCCCGGGCGGTTTCGGGCAGGGCCAGCAGGGGTCTTCCGGCGGAAAAGGCTTCGGCGAAGCGAGCCTTTGCCTCGGAGGGGAGGCCGCAGAGCAGGTGGATGCCCTCTCCGGGGACGGGTTCGGGCGCGGGTCCGGCCGAGGCGTCGTTCATGAGGGCTTCGGCGTCCTCCAGCAGGGCGAGATTGCTCAGGAAGGAGGGCTGGTCCGGGAGGAGGAAGTCGCCCTGCAGGTCGCTCCAGAGCAGGCGGAGCATGGTCCGGCACAGGGCGGCGTCATTGTTGCAGTAGAGAAGCGCCTCATCGGCCGAGTGCAGATCGTAGAAGGCGATGTGGCCCGAGACGCAGGCGGCGATGCGGACGATTTCCCCGTCTGTCACCATGCCGGGAAAGGCGGTCTGGAAGGCGCAGAGAAAATCCACGGCGGGCTGGGTGCCCAGAGGGCCGTGGCCGATGAAGGAGACGCGGTGGCCCGGACCCTCGCGGGCGGGGCGGACGGTGGCCGAGAGGGGCTTGGCAAAGTCGTGGACCAGGGCGCAGAGGACGTCTTCCAGGGTGAAGTCAGGTCTGGAGAGGGCGGCCTGCAGGACCAGAAGGGTGTGGGTCCAGACGCTGTCTTCCGCGTGAAAGGGGCCCGGATTGCCGGGATAGACCTGACGCGTCTGCTTGAGGGCCTCGGTGAGCGGGGGGCAGGTCGTGCAGAGAAAGTCGAGCAGCTGCCTGCGGAGGGCGAAAGTGTCTGTCTTCATGCAGGGTGATGTCTTTTTCGGGAGGCGCGTGCCGGAGGGAAAAGGCGTCTTCCGGACAGAGATCCCCCGAGAGGGATTCGGGGGACCTGTCCGTATCGGGAGTGCGGGAGGAAAAATAGCATTGAAAAAGTGCGCCCGCAAACGGCCGGGAAGGAGCCGGCACCGCCTGCGGACGGCCCGGCAGAGGCCTTGGAAAGCGCGGAGAAGAAAAAATATTTTTCTGCAAAATCGAAAGGTTGAAGGGTTTTTGGGACGGGATCGGCGGCCATGGATCAAAAAAGACTTGCCAGCCCGGGGAAAAGTGCGTAGAGACTCTTCCTGCGCCGAAGTGGTGGAATTGGTAGACACGCTAGGTTCAGGGTCTAGTTCTCGCAAGGGAGTGGGAGTTCGACTCTCCCCTTCGGCACCAAATTTTCAAAGGATTGTAGCAGAGAAGCTATAATCCTTTTTTTTATGAATACTCCTGCTGTTTCCGTCCCGGGTTCATACGGAACGGCATTTCCCGGGAACCGCGCCGAAGCGGCGGGGCAGGGACGCTGATAACGGGCCGGTCAAGACATGCAGCCTGCGCGGATTTTCTCGTGCCCGGGGACAGGTTCGAACTTTCGTCTTTCGCCTCGTCCGGCCTCCAAAAACGGCGAATTCGAAAGTCAGGTGCAGGATTCAGCCTGCGCGGAGAGACGATGAACTTCGAAGCGTTCCTCTGATGTTTCCCGGTCCAGGATTGTCTTCAGCCGGTTATTTATACTCTTGACATGTCTTCATTCCGGGGAGAAACAAAGCCCAATCCGTCCTTCTTTCCCGAGGCTTCCCATGCGTCTTCTTTCTCTTTGCGCGGCAGTCTTCCTGATCTTCCTGACGGCGGGCTCCTTTTCCGCTTCGGCCGGCGGTCAGCCAAGAGTTTATGTCAACCTCAGCCTTCCCTTGTACTCGCCAAGTATTTCCCGTCTTGCCTGGCTCATTGAAACGGAAGACAGGGTTCTTGTCAGAGTCCTGGAAAAAGAGGAACGTGGTTCCTACTGTACCGTTGCTTCAAAACTGTACAAAATTGTTTCTTCCTCCGAAAACAGCCTGCTTTTGGAACCCTGTCTGGAGTCGGCGACGGAAACGTTATACGGTTCCTGGGGAAACACCGATGACGAGTCCGAGAGCAAGCCCCCGTTCATTGACTACGCCTTGAAGCTTCGGGATTTTTCGGCCGTGACAAAGCAGGATCTCGTGCGCGGGCAACGTCTGGCCGGCGGAGAGCTCTTTTTTCCCGTCTATGTCAAAGACGAGTCTCCTAAATTTACCGACGAAAGAGAAGTCTTCTGCGCGCCCGACATTGCCGCGTTTGTAGAAGGGACCTTCGCTCCTGTGGACGCGTTCAGCGACATGCCATCTTTTCTCTACATAGACGGTCCCATCGTCAATCCGGTTCAGTCCGCTCAAACCCTTCTCAGTCTGGATCTCGGCACCCTGAAGATCCCTTCCAAACGCTTTGATTTCCGTTTTGCGCACTGGGGAGACTCGGAAATACAAGTCATTCAGAAAGAACTTTACGCATATTCGAAGTACTGCGGAGAACTCGAAATACACAATAGAGATGTCCCTGAACAAATCGATGAACGGCATATATACTACTCGTATTTCGATGCCGTTGCCCAGACACAGGTGAAATTGACCTATTTTTTTGAAAATTCCAAATTATGCCAGGCAACAGTTTCCATTCCGCAGCTTGGGGACAAGAGAAACTCTGAAATCACCCAGAAATTGCTTGCTTATTTCAGCAAACACGACAGCGCCGACAGCCGTGTCCTTGCCCTCAGAAAGAAACAGGGGAAAAACACCCTGCCCGCCTGCTTCAGTCACGGAGAAACAGGGATCATCCTGAATTCCGGCTATGACTGCGATCTGAGCATCACCTATCTGCCCCTGTCCAGGATGGCGCAAACCCCCTAGCTCCTTCTGCAGAAAAGCAGGCCCTGCGCAAACCGGAAAAGCTCTCCCGTCCTGAAGATGGACATGGGACGCCAAGGGCCCCCGCATTGACCCATGCGGGGACCCTTTTTTTCAGACGGAAAGGACCTCGTCCCAGGCTGCGCTGCTTCTGTCCCTGCTGGTCACCGTCCGGCATCAACACCGCCTTCGGACTCTCCGGCTTCAGCCTTTCCGGAAAGCTGAACCGGCCCTTCAGCGCCGCCAGTTTCTCCCGCAGCTGTTCCGCTTCGTTTTTCATGCGCTTCCCGCTGCGCCGGGGCATGTTCGTCCGACTGCGGCAGCCGGCCGGCACACGGGGTATCAGCTGCCTTGCCTGCAGATCATCCTCAACGGGTGTTGTCCGGGTTTTTCTTCCGGTTCTGCAAGGCATACTCTGTCTTCATCCCATGCACGTCCTGATTCAGGCAAGGATGTATTCCTTGAAATAGTCTGCAATATATTCGTCAGGGAGAAAGCTGTTCCATCCAGCTCCCTGGTTTTTTGCCCTCGACCAGGGAGACACAGGGTTATGCGACCAGTCTGACAACGCAACGGCAGAAAATTTTCCAAACTTTTGCAGAACACACCTGACTGCCTGCTTCTCTTCATCGCTGGCGAGTTCTGCAAAGTTCGTGGAAAAGGCGGTTATGTCACAGCCGGAATCAATATATCTGAAAACTTTTGGAAACACAGGACCATACGGCCAGAGCCTCGGGTATTCATCGCATATGCGCTTCTTTTTCCAGGCCAGCAGGACACCGTACACACAGTACAGAAGCTTCTGTATCTTGGTATTGTTGTACGAAATGCCTGCCGCACTGCACTGCTGAGCGATATACGCGGCTGCATCCCGGCTATCAAACATGACCGGCTCCTTCTGACTGTTTCCCCGCTGCCTTCACGGTCTGCTTTTCTCCGGTTCAGGACAGGGGCTTCGCAAAGATTGATCGTATCAGCTGAGCATATCCGCGGAGTGTTTTTCGCCTTGGAGGGGCGGATCGTCCGGGGAAGCCCCGCTCCCCGGTTTCCGGGAGGGGCACAGGTTTAATCCCGGGCTGCCGGCGATGCTGTCGGGCACAGGTGAGGCGCCGGGGGGGGGCAGGTCAAAAGACGATGTCCGGCGGCAGTTTTTCTCTTCTGCGCCGGGGCACGGGGTCTCCCAGAACTCTGAATCTGAGCCGCGGTCTGAAAGACGAAAGAACGTCGTGGAGTTCTCTGGGGGAAAAGCGATCCAGACGGAAGGGCGGCATCGGTATCGGCCTCGGGGCGTCCGTCACTTTGTCCCGGAATTTGATCTGTCCGGCGGGACTGCCGCCGATTTTGGGCGGGGTTCCGGGGAGGGCGTCAAAGCTCTCCCCTGTAATGTCCACGAGAACGGCATCCACAGGATTCTGACACGCAGGGTCCATGTGAATGACAAACAGCCAGTGCATGGCATGCTCCTTGGCCTGGAAGAGGCGAACGGGCGGGGGACCGCCGACAGGGGAGGAGAGGGGAGGTCCGGAAAGATCTCCTCTTCTCCTAAGACTCACGGGTTTGTCTGGGAACTTCAGAAAGGGACGGTGAAGGGCGCGCCGGTTCTCTCCGCCTGCCGGACGGCGTCCGGCGGCGGATCTTCCGGGACGGAATCGCCCGGGCGCCCGGATTTCACCCTGCCGCCCGCGGCGGAAAGGGCTTCGGGGAGATCGTCATCCCGAACCCCCTGCCCGGGGGCATCATCGAAGGCGGATTCACGCGGGGTTCATCGTCTTCACGGGGGTGCCGCCCATCGCAGGCGGGGTCCCGGGAAGCGCCCTGAAGATCGGGGCCCCGGCTTGCTCAGGAAAGGCGTTTTCCGGTTTCAGGCGAGGGGGACCCTTTCGAGGAAGGATTCGGCGGCGCGGGCTGCGGGGGTGACGGGGTCTGTCCGGCGGATCCGCCCGCGGACCTGACAGCCCCAGCGGCTCCTTCCCCGCTTCGCCGCGGGAAGGGACGCCGCGCTCCAAGGGACCCTACTCAAAACCCGGGACCCCGGCAAGGGGAGAAACGAATTTTCCACTGAAAGATCCGCCGAATCTGACCCGGCCGGATGCGCTCCGGGAGAGAAAAATTCAGGCAATCCCAAAGGGCTGACTGCGAATTCCGCCTGCGTCCAAGGGGATCGTTTTCGGAAAAATTTTCCGGGGACGGAAAAAACTCCGTCATTTCAACCCTCCGGCCTCCGGCGCGGGGCGGGAATCAGACGGTTCTGTCCATGTATACTTAAAATATTCTGTCTGAATTATTCTGTTTTTATGGATAATAAGTATAACCGGGGCTTTTTTCGGGAGGAGAGCCGGATCCGCCCCCGCCCTTTGCGCGCTCTGTCAGGCTGAGCCGAGGCCTGAGGCAGTTTCCCCGCACCGGGCCCTCAAGCGCGGCGGACGCGCCAGCCCCTCCCCCGGCGGGGACTCCCGCCGGGGAAGAGAGGAGCTTTCTGCCGCGGGCCGGCCTTCAGGGCCGCCCGGGCCTTTTCCGGTCTCAGTGGGCCGATCCCCAGTCGCCGCCCACGCCCCAGTCCACCTTGAGGCTGGGCACAAAGGGCGTGCCCGCGGGCTGGACGCCTTCCATGAGCTCCACCACCCGTCGGGCCGCCTCCTCCGCCCTGTCCGCGGGCGCTTCCAGCACCAGTTCGTCGTGCACCTGCAGGAGCATGCGGGCGTCCATCTCCCGCAGGGCCTCGTCCCGCCAGACGGCCAGCATGGCCATCTTGATGATGTCGGCGGCCGATCCCTGGATGACCGTGTTGACGGCCTGGCGTCTGGCGAGAGCCTGCTCCTGGGCGTTGTCCGAACGGATGCCGGGCAGAAGGCGCCGTCTGCCGCCCAGGGTGGTCACGAAGCCGTCCCTGCGGGCCTCGCTGTCCACCCGCTCGTAAAATTCCTTGAGGCCCGTGAGCCTGGCGAAGTAGCGCTGGATGAAGGCCTTCGCCTCCGTGGCCGTCACCCCGATTTCCCGGGCCAGCTTCTGGGCGCCCATGCCGTAGATGAGCCCGAAATTGATGGTCTTGGCGTTGCGGCGCTGGTCGGGAGTCACCAGGGAGGGCTCGCAGTCGTAGAGGAGGGCCGCCGTGCGGGCGTGGATGTCCTCGCCGTCGGCGAAGGCCGTGAGCAGGGCCTGATCCCGGCTCACGGCGGCGAGAACCCTGAGCTCAATCTGGGAGTAGTCGCAGCTGATGAGCAGCTGTCCCTCGCCCGCCACGAAGCAGGACCGCATGCGCCGGCCCAGAGCGCCGCGCACCGGGATGTTCTGGAGATTGGGACTGCTGGAGGAGAGCCTGCCCGTGGCCGTGGCCTCCTGGTTGAAGGTGGTGTGCAGCCGGCCTTCGGCGTCCGTGAGCCGGGGAAGCGGCTCCAGATAGGTGGATCGCATCTTTTCCAGACGCCGGCAGCGCAGGACGGCGTCCACCAGAGGGTGCCCCGCCAGGCGCTCCAGCGCTTCCTGGCTCGTGGAGGGCAGGCCGCCGCGGGTCCGGCGGGAGGGGGTCAGGCCGAGCTTCGTGTAGAGCACTTCCGCGAGCTGCTGGGAGGATCGCAGATTGAAGGGGCCGCCGGCCTCGTCGTAGACCTTCTGGGTGAGGAGGCTCAGCTCCTGCCGCACCTCGCCCAGGAAGATCTGAAAGGCTTCCATGTCGATGCGCACGCCCTGCCGCTCCATGTCCGCCAGCACCGGCACCAGGGGAAGTTCCAGATTGTGGTAAAGGGGCGCGAGACCGTCGCGCTCGAGCCGCGCCCGGCCCCAGTCTTCCAGGGCGAGGGCCACGCCGCCCGGCCCCTTCTCCTCCTCTCCCAGGGGGAGACTCGCCTGACCCACGAGGCGCGACCAGGAATAGCCGTACTCCTCGGGGCTGAAGAGATAGGCCGCGAGACCGAGGTCGTAGACCCCGCCTTCGAGGCAACGCCGCCGGAGCTCCTCCCGCCAGGGACTGTCGGGAGCAAGGAGCGTTTTTACGTCCTCGAGAGCCAGACTCTCGGACTTCTCCGCCCAGGCGGCCAGGGGGGCCTGCCCGCCGGCCCAGAGAAATTCCTCCTGTCCGCCGTCCTTTTTCCGGCAGGCCGCGGTGCAGGGTCCGCCGGGGCCGTCCGGCCAGATGACGGCGAGTCTCGCGCCCTCGCAGTCCGGAAGGGCCGAGGGCTCCGTCAGGGAGGGGAGGGCGCTCACGGTGGAGCTGCGGGCCAGATCCGCCAGCGAAAGACCGGGGGCTGCCGTGACGAGGCTTCCTTCGTCCCGGTCCGGGGCGGCAGGACCTTCGGGCTTCCGGGTCCCGGCTTCAGGCCGGACGGCCTGCCCGCCGGAAGCTCCGGCGGGAGAAGCGCGCCGGACGGCCGAAAGGCAGCCTCCCCTTTCCCGGCCGAGCGCCTGGATGTCCTGCATGAGGGCCCGCATCTCGAATTCCCTGGCGATGGCCATGGCTTTTTCCATGTCCGGAGGCCGCACGGCCAGATCCTCCAGCGTTCTGCCCTCGCATTGAGTTGTTGAGAGGCTCGTGAGCCTGCGCCAGAGGAACATGTCCTCCAGGTGCCCCTGGAGCTTTTTCTGGTGCTTGGGAGAGATCAGGGCGAAGCGGTCCCGGATTTCCTCGAGGCCGGGGAAATCCCTGAGAATCTGGACGGCCGTCTTGGGACCTATGCCGGGTACGCCGGGGATGTTGTCCACGGGATCGCCCGTGAGGGCCTGCATGTCCGCCCAGAGGCGCACGGGGATCCCCGTCTCCTCGGCCACGCTCGCGTCGGTCCAGATCTTTTCGTCCTTTGATCCGGGATCCCACATGCTCACCCTGGGGCTCAGGCACTGGCGCAGATCCTTGTCCGCGGAGACGATGACCACGGGCAGTCCGGGGCTGAAGCGGTGAGCCAGGGAGGCGATGCAGTCGTCGGCCTCGCAGCCGTCGGATTCTTCGAAGCGCAGGCCCAGGGCCTCGACCATGCGCCTGACGGGCTCCATCTGGCAGGCCAGGGCGTCCGGCATGGCCTGGCGGTTGGCCTTGTACTCCGGATAGATTTCATGGCGGAAGTTGTGGCCGTGGCCGTCCTTGAAGAAGGCGAAGAAGCGGGGTTTTTCCCGGCGGAGGATGCGGAGCAGGATGCGGGAGACCACGGTGATGGCTCCGGTGGGGAAGCCGTCCGAGCGCTGGAGGGCGCTGTTGGCGTAGTAGCCGCGGTAGATGTAGGCGGTCCCGTCCATGAGGAAGAGGGGGCCGTCGGCCGGGGAAAAGGGGGCGGAAAGAGGCATGGCTGCTCCGAGGGAAGGGGGCCCGCGAGGGGCTCTCCGGGAAGTTCCGCGGCGGAGCAATGTGCTTGCGCCCGCCGGGAGGCAGGGATATAGTATGGCTTTGAAATGACCGGGGCGATAGCCTTCCGGACAGTGAGAAGACCGCGTTTTTTCCGGCAGTCTGTCCTGAACTTTCCCCTGCCGCCCCCCGTTTGTCAACCGCTCTTTCCCGGACCCGCCGTCCGGGAGGGACAAGCCCGACCCTCGAGTTTTGCCAGTGCCCACGCCGGATTCCCAGCAGCCGCAGCAGGCGGATGTCCGTCTCACGCGGCGGGGGACGAGTCTGGAGATAGTCTTCTCCGGGACCTGGTCCATGGAGCGTCCGCTGCCTTCCCTGCGGCGCGGGCTCGACGCGGCGCTGGCCGCGCAGGGCCTGGAAGAGGTCCTGCTGCGGGCGGAAGACCTGGGCGGCTGGGACTCCTCGCTGCTGTCCCTCGTGACGGACATTCTTCTGCGGGCCAGGGAGAGCCGCCTGAAGGTCCGGCGGGAGCTCCCCGAAGCCCTGGAGAAGCTCATCCGTCTGGCCTTCGCCGTGCCCCGCAAGGAGGGGTCCGGCCGGGAGAAGGCGCCGGCGTCCTTTCTGGTCCGTCTGGGCGGCGCGGCCCTGGCCCTGCCCGCGGCCATCCGCGGCTTTCTGGAATTTCTGGGGGACGTGGCCCTGGCCCTGCTCAGGCTCTGCACGGGCCGCTCGGCCATGCGCGGCCGGGATCTGCTGGAGTCCATGTACGAGTGCGGCGTGGCCTCCTTCAGCATCGTGGCCATCACCAATCTGCTCTTCGGCCTCATCCTGGCCTTCGTGGGCGCCCTGCAGCTCATTTCCTTCGGGGCCCAGATCTACGTGGCGGGTCTCGTGGGCATCGGCATGCTCCGGGTCATGGGCGCCATCATGGTGGGCGTGGTCATGTCCGGCCGCATCGGCGCCTCCTACGCGGCCCTTCTGGGCACCATGCAGGTGAACGAGGAGGTGGACGCCCTGGAGGCCATGGGCATCTCCCCCATGGACTTTCTCGTGGTTCCGAGGCTGCTGGCCCTCGCCCTCATGGTGCCGCTGCTCACGGTCTTCGCCGACCTCATGGGCATGGCGGGCGGCTTTCTGGTGGGCATCACCATCCTGGACCTCACCCCCGGCCAGTATGTCCAGTCCACCCTGAACATGGTCCACTTCCACCACGGTCTCGTGGGCCTGCTCTACGCCTCGGTCTACGGCGTCGTCATCGCCCTCTTCGGCTGCTACCACGGCATGCGCTGCGCCCGCAGCGCCCAGGGCGTGGGCCAGGCCACCACCACGGCCGTGGTGCACTCCCTGGTGGGCATCATCGTCTCCACGGCCATCATCACCATCCTCTGCAACGCCCTGAAGATCTGACATGTCTGCGCAAGCGCCCGAACCGGACTCCGCTCCCGAAGCCGTCATTTCCGCCCGGCATCTCACCGTGGGCTACGGAAACTTCGTGCTCATGCGGGACGTCTCCTTCGACGTGCGGCGCGGGGACATCTTCTTCATCATGGGGGGCTCCGGCTGCGGCAAGTCCACCCTTCTGCGCGTCCTCATGGGCCTCAAGGAGCCGGCCGCGGGCAGCGTCACCTTCCGGGGCAGGCCCTACTGGCCCGGCACGCCCGAGGACCGCTACGCCGCCCGGCGCCAGACCGGCGTGCTTTTCCAGCAGGGGGCGCTCTGGAGTTCCATGACCCTGGCGGAAAACGTGGCTCTGCCCCTTGAGCAGTACACCCGCCTCTCGCCCGCGGAAATCCGCAGCCAGGCCCGCCTCAAGCTCGCCCTCACGGGGCTCGCGGGCTTCGAGGACTACTATCCCTCGGAGATCTCCGGCGGCATGCGCAAGCGGGCCGGGCTCGCCCGGGCGCTGGCCCTGGATCCGGCCGTCCTCTTTCTGGACGAGCCCTCGGCCGGTCTGGACCCCGTGAGCTCCCGGCTCCTGGACGATCTCATCCTGGAGCTGCGCGGCGGTCTGGGCACCACCTTTGTCATCGTTTCCCATGAGCTCGCCAGCATCATGGGCATTGCCAGCACCTGCATCTTTCTGGACGCGCAGACCCGGACCATGACGGCCCGGGGCGCGCCGCAGGCCCTGCTGGCGGATCCGGCCACGGATCCGGCCACCCTGCGCTTTCTCACCCGCGGGGAGTCGGACCGCGGGCCGGCCGTCCCTGTCTGAGGCCGGGGGCGATCCGGAACCCTTTCCGGAGGAATTTTCGCATGCAGCTTGAAAAACACAAGGCCGGCGTGGGCGTGTTCATCGTGACGGCAACGGCGCTGCTCTTCATCGGCGTCATCCTGCTGGGCGGAGAGAAGTACTTCCGGTCCGACACGGAATACGTCCTCTATTTCGACACCGCCGTGAACGGTCTCTCCATCGGGGCGCCGGTCATGATGCGCGGCGTGCCCCTGGGATCCGTGACCCGCATCTCCCTCGTGTCCAACGCCAGCAACGAAAATGTGGTGACGCCGGTCTCCATCCGCATCAAGGCGTCCAACCTGCGCACCGCGGACGGCGAGCAGGTGGAGGACGAGAGCACCGAGCAGGAGGTCATCCGGAAGATGATCTCCAACGGGCTGCGGGCCCAGCTCCAGACCGCCAGCCTCCTCACGGGCCAGACGAACATTCAGCTGGACTTCTATCCGGAGAGCCGGGCGCGCTTCCGCTCCCCCGTGCCGGAGCTGGAAATTCCCACCATCCCCTCGCCCATCGACACCCTGCAGAGCACCCTGCGGCGCATGCCCATCCAGCAGCTTCTGGCGAGCGTCGAGCAGAGCCTGATCTCCCTCAACGCCTTTTTCCGGAGCGGATCGGTGGAGCGCACCTTCCAGGCCGTGGAGGGCACCTTCACCCAGGCCGAGGTCCTGCTCAGAAACATGCAGGACATGCCGCCGCTGATCCATCGCATCCTGGCGGCCCTGGCCGCGAGCTCCGAGAATCTCCAGAAGCAGAGCCCGGCCGCCGTGGCCGACCTGCGCAAGGCCCTTCAGGACTTTTCCGAGGCCGCGCGCGAGCTGCATGACACGGCCGCCACAGCGGGACAGATGGTGGCGCCGGGATCGCCTCTGGGCATCCATCTCAACAGTCTGCTCAGGGACGGAGCGGCCGCCGCCCGCGCCCTGCGCAGTTTCGCCGACACCCTCGAACGCAATCCCGAAGCCGTGCTTCGCGGACGCCAGGGAGAGTACTGATGCGCACGCCTTCCTTCTGCTGTCTGGTCCTCTGCGCCGTTCTGCTCGCCGGCTGCAGCGCGAGCAGGCCCACGGACTACTACATGCTCACGGGCGCGGGCCGTCCGGCCAGCGTCGCGCCGCTGCCCAGGCGCGCCATCGCCCTGGACAGCCTCATCGTGGCGGGCTACCTGGACAGGCCGGGCATCGTCATCCTCAGCGAGACGGGCACGAGCGTCACCGTGCCGCGCTTCAATGTCTGGGCCGAGCCCCTGCAGCAGGGCATCCGCCGGGTGCTTCTGGACACGCTGGAAGGCCCGCTCCTGGAGCGGAACATCACCGTGCTGGCCCATCAGGAGGAGAGCCGCCACCTCTGCTGCGCCCTGCAGCTGGAGATAGACCGTCTGGACGCGGACCGCGCCGGGCGCGTGCATCTGCAGGCCCGCTGGACGCTTCTGGGGCGTCCCGGCCATGTGGCCGAGCGCGGCAGGTTCGCCGCGGACGAGCAGATAGAGATGCCGCCCTTCGGGACGCCCGAGATGTTCTCCGCCGTGGTGGCCGCCGAAAGCCGCCTGCTGGAGCGCCTGGCCGCGAAGCTCATTGAAGTTCTGCCGGCGGCCATGGAAAAGGCGGACCTGGATTCCTAGCTCTCCTGACAGACAGGCAGAAGACGCGAAAAAAAAGGCCCGGAAGAATTTTTCCGGGCCTTCTGAGTCTTTACGGAAATCGCCGCGGGGTCAGGGACGGCAGATCATGACCTTGGCCGGCCGCAGGAGACGGCCATGGAGGCAGTAGCCGCTCTGCAGGACTCTGGCCACGGAGTCTTTTGCCATGCCCTCGCGGTTTTCGCTGCCCATGGCCTCGTGGAGGGCCGGGTCGAAGGGCTCGCCTTCCTTTCCCACGCGGGTGAGGCCGTGGCGGCCCACGGCGTCCAGCAGGAGCTTCTGGGTCATTTCGATGCCCTGGAGCAGGCTCCTGCAGGCCTCGTCCCGGCTGCCGTAGGCGATGGCGAGCTCAAGGTTGTCCAGCGAAGGAATGAGATCCTTCATGACTTTTTCCGCGGCGTACTTGAGATGCTCCTCGTGCTCGCGGCTGAGCCGCTTCTTGAAGTTCTCCAGCTCCGCCTGGCTGCGCATGCGCAGTTCCAGAAGGGCCTCGCCGCCGGCCTTGATCTGATCCGCCAGGGCGGCGCGGGCCGCCTCGAGCTCGGCGGTCAGCTGCTCCACCGTGGGTTCGGGCTCCGGCTCCGGCTCGGGTTCCGGTTCCGCCTCAGGAGCGGGTTCCGCTCCGGCCTCGGGCGAGGGCTCCGCTTCGGGAGCGGCTTCGGCCCCGGCCGGGGCCTCTCCGGGCTCTTCCTGTTCGTCCGTGACGATTTCCACGGGGATTTCCACGGCGCCGTCGGGCAGAACCTGCCCGTTTCCGCCTGCTTTTCTGTCGCTGCTGTCCATCTTGTCCTGTCCGGTGTCCTTCCGCCGCCGGAGCGGCGGGTCATGTGAAGAGATTCCTGCTGAAGAAAAGCTAAGACGCAAACGGCGTTCGTCAAGACGCCGGGGCGGGAGTCTCAGGCGGGATCGAGAAGAAGACCCAGGTCCAGATACTTTTCCGCCAGATCCTCCGGCCTGCGCCGGATGGAGATGCGGCGCTGATCGGCCGGGGGAAGCTCCGAGAGCCAGTGGAAGACGTCCTCGCCCGTGCCCAGGAGTTCCTCCAGCGGGGTCTTCAGGCAGGCCGGACAGACGAGGTAGAGATACAGGTTCATGTTCACGAGAACATAGGGAAAGAGGGCGCAGGCGGGGGGCCTGAGCGCGTAGTCCAGACGGCAGCCTTCCGGGCCCAGGGATTTGCAGCCGCGGCGGTCGAGACAGGCCGTGCGGGGGTCCAGGAGGTGGAAGTCACCGGGGGTGCGGTCCGAGATCTGCCGGTCCAGCAGGGCCATGGGAAAGGGCTCGTCCTCGGGCTGGGGGCCGCAGCAGAAGCGGCAGTCGGGGCAGTAGGCGTTGCGCACCACGCCCTCGCGGAAGAAGAAGGGGCGGGGCTCCGGAAAGAGGGGAGCCCAGCGCCGGTACCAGGTCTCGACGGTGGAGGGGGCCATGAGGGCGTTTTCTCCTGGGAAGGTCCGGGGGAAGGGGCGGAAAGGCGTCTGAAGGGGGGAGGCGGGGACTTTCAGTCGAAGTCCGCCAGCAGGGAGTCCGTCTGCAGGCAGGCGGGGGTGTGCGCCCTGTCGCAGAGGGTTTCGCGGATGCGTCTGCGGGCGTCCACGAGGTAGCCCGAGGAGACGCCGCTGCGGATGGACTCGTCGGCCTCCAGAAAGGCCGCCAGATTGTCGCAGGTCTTGACGAGCTGGCCGTCCAGGGGGCTTTCTCCGTCCCGGTTGTGCAGGGAGTGGAGTTTCTCCAGGCTTTCCTCGGCGCGCATCCGGCCGTCCTCCAGCCAGCGCTCGCTGAACTCCGAGTCCAGGTCCAGGCCCAGATAGTAGCGCAGCCGGTCCACGAAATCCGTTTCGCCGGCGCTGATCAGGGGGTCCAGGACGCGGCGGTTCAGCTCCTCCTTTTCGTACTGGCGGATGAACCCGTCGAGGTCGCTTGAGGAGCGCTTGACCGGGGAGATGATGTCCCTGGTGAGGAGCTCCGGCAGATCGTGGAAGAGGCCGCAGAAGAAGTTGTTCACGCATCTCGCGGGGCAGGCCCCGATGGTGAGGCTGTAGAGGTAGGCCAGGGCGGCCGTGAAGAACATGTGCCCCAGCACGTCCGTCTGGGGGATGCGGGGGATCTGGGTCCAGCGCACCTGGAAGCGGAGCTGGCCGCAGAAGGAGGCGAAGGCCGAGAGGGCCGTGCCGGGGTCCAGAATCTCCTTCAGGCCCGGCACGTCCTGGAGGGCCTGAAGCTGCCGGTCGAAGTTCTCGGCGATGGCCGGCAGTTCCGCGTCGAAGCCGTTGAGGGGGCGGATGAGGCTGAACTCCCACTGGGAGGCGAAAAGGTGCGCCGCCTGCAGAAGGCGCCGGGCCTCGGGGAAGGAATCCCTGTGGACATGCCAGTGCTCAAAGCGCCGGCCGAAGTCCGCCAGGGGGGCGAGGACGGGGGCGAGGCTCTCGAGCACATAGTGCAGAAGCTTGGCGCGGCGCTCGGGGTTTTCCTGGATGCGGTAGAAGATGGGGGGCTTGATGTCGGTGATGACCAGCCGGAAAAGGTAGTCGAAGAGGGCGCCCTCGATGATTTCCCCGGCCAGGAGCAGTCCGCGGGAGGGATCCGTCCGGCAGCTTCTCGTCCAGAGCAGGCAGGCCACGATCATCTTGTGGGCCTGCTTGTCGATTTCGGCCAGGGGGCAGGGCCTGAGCTTGTCGTTCCAGCGCAGCATGTAGAAGCCGGAGAAGAGCCTGCGCAGAAGGCTCTTGCGGATCTGGCCTGAGCCCGGGAAGGCGGAAGTTTCCATGGTCACATCCAGGTGGAGGCGGTCCGGAGGAGGGCTGCGCCCGGGGCGCGCCCCGGGGACCGGGAAAGGTATTTTTTGTCGGCCGGCCGGGGGGCTGGACCTTGACAGAGCTGACGAAACTGTATACTAGCCACGGTTCAAGGCATGTCCCGCCATCCCCGTTAGGCGGAGCCTGCCCGCCAATCCAGGAAATATCAACACGACTGGCGGCCGCCCGGCGCGGCGCCGACGGAGTTTTTTCTATGAAGACCTTCAGCCCCACACCCGAGGACATCAGCCGTCAGTGGTACGTCGTTGATGCCCAGGACCAGGTGCTCGGACGTCTGGCCAGCCAGATTGCCCATCGCCTGCGTGGCAAGCACAAGCCCGAATTTGCTCCCCATATGGATAACGGGGATTTCATTATTGTGGTCAACTGCGAGAAAATCAAGGTGACCGGCACCAAAATGGACAAAAAGATGTACTACCGCCATTCCGGCTGGGTGGGCGGCCTCAAGGCCACCACGCTGTCGGACGTGCTGGCTGACAGGCCGGAACGCGTTCTCATGGCGGCCGTGCGCGGCATGCTGCCCAAGAACCGCCTTGCCCGCCGGATCCTGAAGAAGCTCAAGATCTACGCCGGTCCCGAGCATCCCCATACCGCCCAGAAGCCGCAGCCGCTGACGCTGCCCTACTAGAAGGAGTTGCCATGAGCACTTTCCATTACGGCACCGGTCGGCGCAAGACGGCAACCGCCCGCACCCGCCTCTACTCCGGAACGGGACAGATTCTCGTCAACGGCCGTCCGTTCAATGAGTATTTCCCCCGCAAGACCCTGCAGATGGTGGTCAACCAGCCCCTCAAGCTGGTGGAGCTGGCCGACAAGATTGACGTGCGCGTCAATGTCACCGGCGGCGGCACCGCCGGCCAGGCCGAGGCCGTGCGCCACGGCATCAGCCGCGCCCTGCTTCTCGTGGATCCCGGTCTGCGCGGCGTGCTCAAGAAGGCCGGCTTCCTGACCCGTGATTCCCGCAAGAAGGAACGCAAGAAGTACGGCCTGCGCGCTGCCCGCGCCCGCTACCAGTACAGCAAGCGTTAATCCTTCCGGAAAACTGTCATATTCAGGCGGTGTGCCCCCTGGCGGAGCGCGCCGCCTTTTTTTGTCCTCTTCTCCGCGGGAAGGCCGGATTCCGCTCAGGCCGCGGGCCCGGTCTTTCCGCGCGATCGCGGCGTTCTTTTTTTTCTTAACATTTGTCGCCCTTTAGTTTATCCTCGTCTCCTGCCGGATGTCTCATTCCCGGCCGCCTTTTCCTTCTGCCCGGGGGAATGTCCGGCGGATTCTTTCTTTCCCCCGCAATCTGAACCAAAGGAGTCGACATGAAATTCCACAGCGCCCTCCTGGCCTTCCTGGCCGTTCTGGGTCTCTGCCTCGGCGCTGCCCCCGCCCGGGCGGACGACAGCGGCACTCCCGTCAAAATCGGCGTCTTCCTGCCTCTCACCGGCCAGAATGCCTTCGGCGGCCAGCTCGAGCTCGACGGCATCAGGCTGGCGCAGAAGCAGCAGGGCACCGTCCTGGGCAGACCCGTGGAACTTGTTGTCGTGGACAACAAGTCCGACAAGGTGGAAGCCGGCAACGCCGTCAAGCGTCTCATTGAGCGCGACCATGTTTCCGCCATCATCGGCACCTACGGCTCCTCCCTGGCCATGGCCGGCGGCGAAGTGGCCGAAAAGGGCAAGACCCCCGTGGTGGGCACTTCCTGCACCAACCCGCTCGTGACCATGGGCAAGAAGTACTACTTCCGCGTGTGCTACATCGATCCCTGGCAGGGCGCGGCCGCGGCCACTCATGTGGTGAAGAACCTGAACATGAAGAGGGGCGCCGTGCTCATGGACATGACCAACGACTACGCCGTCGGTCTCTCCGCCTTCTTTGAGCGCTATTACGTCAAGCTCGGCGGCACCATGGTGGCCAAGCTGAAGTACAGCTCCGGCGATCAGGACTTCACCGCCCAGCTCACCGAACTCATCCGTCTGAAGCCCGACGTGGTCTTCATGCCCGCCTATTTCGCCGAAGGCGCCATCATCATGAAGCAGGCCCGCGAGCTGGGCGCCAGGTTCCGTCTCATGGGCGCCGACGCCATGGACAACCCCGACACCGTGAAGCTGGGCGGCAAGGCCGTGGAAGGCTTCATGCACACCACCTTCCCCTACGACGCCCGCATGCCCAACATGTCCGCCGAAGCGAAGACCTTCACGGATGTCTGGTACCAGGCGAACCCGGGCAAGGATCCCAATGTCAACGCGGCTCTGGGCTACAACTCCTACTTCGTCATCATGGACGCCATCCAGCGCGCCGGTTCCGCCGACACCGAGGCCATCACCGGCGCTCTCGCCAGGACGAAGGATCTGCCCACTCCCCTCGGCAAGCTCACCATCAATCCGCACCATGACGCCGAGATGCCCGTGGGCATCATCGAATACCGTGACGGCAAGCGCGTCTATGTAACCGAAGTTTCACCGCAGTAAGACGCCTGGAGGCGCCGGGCTCCCGCGCGGGGGGTCCGGCGCCTCTTCCGCCTGGGGCGGTCCATGGCCGTCCCCGTTCCGCTCAGGGGGCCTCATGAGCCTTGAGATGTTTTTTCAGCACTGTTTCAACGCGCTGACCCTGGGGTCGCTCTACGCCCTCATCGCCATCGGCTACACCATGGTGTACGGCGTCCTGCGCCTCATCAACTTCGCCCACGGTGACATTCTCATGGTGGGCGCCTACTTTGTCTTTTTCGGCACCTTCGCCTTCGGCTGGCCCTGGGGCGTCTCCGCCATCGTGGCCGTGGCCGGCGCCAGTCTGCTCGGTGTCCTCGTTGAGCGCGTGGCCTACAGGCCCCTCAGAGACGCGCCGAGAATTTCGGCGCTCATTTCCGCCATCGCCGTCTCCTTCTTCATCGAGAGTCTGGCCGTGGTGGTCTTCACCGGCCAGCCCCGCCCCGTGCTGCAGCCCGACTGGCTGCTCTCCGAATGGCAGCTGGGCGGCGTGCGCATTCTCAAGCTCACGGCCTTCGTGCCGGCCATGACGGCGGTTCTGGTGGCCTGGCTGCTCTATGTTCTCTACCACACCAAGCCGGGCCTGGCCATGCGGGCCATTTCCAAGGACATCGAGACGACCAGGCTCATGGGCGTGCGGGTGGACAACATCATCGCCTTCACCTTCGCCGTGGGCTCGGCCCTGGCCGCGGCCTCCGGCATCATGTGGGCGCTGCGCTACCCCCAGGTCCACCCCTACATGGGCATCATGCCCGGCCTCAAGGCCTTCGTGGCCGCCGTGGTGGGCGGCATCGGCTCCGTGCAGGGCGCCGTCATCGGCGGCGTCATCCTGGGCTTCGTGGAAATCATGTCCATCGCCTTTCTGCCTGAACTTTCCGGCTACCGGGACGCCTTCGCCTTCATCATCCTGGTGCTGGTGCTCGTCTTCAAGCCCACGGGCCTGCTCGGGGACGACATGAAGGAGAAGATCTGATGCAGTGCAACCGGACGACCTTCATCTGTCTTGCCCTGATGCTGCTGGTGGGTCTCTTTCTCACCCAGGCGGACATGTTCCTGACGGAATACCAGCTGTACATCTGCAAGCTCTTTTTCATCAACGCCATCCTCGCCCTCTCGCTCAATCTCATCTACGGCTTCACGGGACTCTTCTCCCTGGGCCACGCGGGCTTCATGGCTCTGGGCGCCTACATGTCCGCCCTCTGCATCCTCTCGCCGGAGCAGAAGGAGATGATGTGGATTCTCGAGCCCATCATGTGGCCCTTCTCGGACATCTTCACCCCCTTCTGGGTCTCGGTGCTCCTGGGAGGCCTCGTGGCGCTGATCTTCGCCTTTCTCATCGCCGTGCCCGTGCTCAGGCTGGGCGACGACTACCTGGGCATCGCCACCCTGGGCTTCGCGGAAATCATCCGCGTCCTTCTGACCAACGCCACCCCCATCACCAACGGCTCCCTGGGCATCAAGGGCATCCCGGACTCGGCCACGCTCATCACCTGCTATGTCTGGATGCTCATCACCCTGGTGGTCATCGCGCGGCTGGTCTACGGCAATTTCGGCAATGTGCTGCGCTGCATCAGGGACAACGAGATAGCCGCCAGGGTCATGGGGATCAACGTCTTCGGCTACAAGGTCATGGCCTTCTGCGTGGGGGCCTTCTTCGCCGGGGTGGGAGGCGCGCTGCTCGGCAGCCACCTCTCCACCATCGACCCGAAGATGTTCAATTTCCTCCTGACCTTCAACGTCCTCATGTTCGTGGTGGCGGGCGGCCTGGGCTCGCTTTCGGGATCCATCATCGGCGCGGGCATCATCACGGTGCTTCTTGAGTGGCTGCGCGCCATCGAGGAGCCCATGCATGTGTTCGGGGTGGAAATTCCCGGCATTCCGGGCATGCGCATGGTGGTCTTCTCGGTGGTCCTGCTTGCCATCATCCTCTACCGCCGCGAGGGCATCATGGGCTCCAGGGAAATCACCCTCAAGGGCATCGCCCGCTTCGTGCGCAGGCGCACGGCTCAGCCTGCAGGGAGGGAAGGACAGTGAGCTTCCGGATCCCCGACCCGAAGTCGGCCATGCTGGCCGCCGACAACGTCACCATGGTCTTCGGCGGCATCGTCGCCGTCAACGGCATGTCCGTGGCCCTGCCCAGAGGCAGCATCTGCGGCATCATCGGCCCCAACGGCGCCGGCAAGACCACCCTTTTCAACATCCTGAGCGGATTCTACGAACCCACCGAGGGCAGGGTCTTCCTGGGCGGCGAGGACGTGACGGGCCTCAAGCCCAACCAGGTCTGCCGTCTGGGCATGGCCAGAACCTTCCAGAACATCCGCCTGTCGACCCAGATGACGGTGCTGGAGAACGTCATGGTGGGCTGCCATGTGCGCCGTCACTGCAGCTGGTGGATGGCTGCCCTGGGTCTGCCCGGCTACTACCGAGAAGAGCGGGAGATCCGCGACAAGGCCCGCCGCATGGTGGAGCGCGTGGGGCTCTCGGCCGTGGAGGAGGAAAAGGCCGGCAGTCTGCCCTACGGCGCCCAGCGCCGTCTGGAAATCGCCCGGGCGCTCGCCACGGAACCCGGACTTCTGCTCCTGGACGAGCCGGCCGCCGGCATGAACCCCCAGGAAAGCCTGGAGCTTCTGCATTTCATCCGCCAGATCCGCGACGAGTTCAATCTGACAATCCTCCTCATCGAACACGACATGAAGGTGGTCATGGGCGTCTGCGAGTACATCTGGGTCATGGAATACGGCGCTCTCATCGCCGAGGGCGAGCCCGCGGCCATCCAGTCCAATCCCGAGGTCATCCGGGCCTATCTGGGCGATGACTTCGTCCAGAACCACTAGGAGGCGCCATGTCCGACACCATGCTGGAAATCAGGGACCTGCACGTGCGCTACGGCGGCATCGCCGCCGTGCAGGGCGTGAGCCTCCGCATTGAGCGCGGCAGCATCGTCACTCTCATCGGCGCCAACGGCGCGGGGAAAAGCAGCATCATCCGCACCCTGGCCGGCCTCAACCGCAGCGTCACGGGCGAAATCCTCTTCTCCCGCAAGACCGGGGACAAACCCGAATCCATTCTGGGCCTGCGGCCCGAAAACATGGTGCGCCGGGGCATTTCCCTGTCCCCCGAAGGCCGGCGCATCCTGCCCCATCTGACGGTGGAGGAAAACCTCCAGCTGGGCGCCTATTCCCGCACGGACAAGGCCGGCATCGAGGAAGACCGGGCCATGGTCTACGGCCTCTTTCCCCGCCTCAAGGAGCGCAGCTGGCAGAAGGGCGGCACCCTTTCGGGCGGCGAGCAGCAGATGCTCGCCGTGGGCCGGGCTCTCATGAGCCGGCCGGATCTCCTCATGCTGGACGAGCCCTCCCTGGGCCTCGCGCCGCTCCTCGTCCGGGAAATCTTCTCCATCATCACCCGCATCCACCAGTCCGGGGTGACGGTCCTGCTGGTCGAGCAGAACGCCTACGCCGCCCTCAATGTGGCGGACTACGCCTACATCCTGGAAGTGGGCCGCATCGTGCTGGAAGGCAGCGGCAAGGAACTTCTGGCCAATCCCCAGGTGCGCTCGGCCTATCTGGGCGGCTGAGGTTTCCAGGCGCGGCCGCGGAAAAAAGCCCGGAAGAGCCCGCCGTCCCGGAGAAGGGACGGCGGGCTCTTCGCGGTTTCAGGGGGGCCTGCGCAGGCGGAGGCGCTTTCTCAGTCCGCGGACTGCGTCTTCGTCGCGGGTCCGAAATATTCACAGGCGATGCCGTCCAGCCGCTGCCTGATGTCGGAAAAATCCCTGTTCAGATCCAGCGTCCCGGCGCTGATTCTGTTTCCGCTCATCCGGTACGCGCAGTCCGGCTGAACGCTTTCGTCCGTTGCCGCGTAGAGGAGCATTCCGGAAACGCTGTGAGGTGCCTTGCCGAATGCGGCATCCCTGTTTTTGACGTACGCGAAAATCTGATACAGATTGGCCGAATGAAGCTTGCTGATATCGTACTGCGTCTGCGTCGTGCGGGAATAGTATTTGGCGTCAATGATGAGAACGGTGCTGCCTTTTGACAGGGTGATGTCGCTCTGCATGACGGGCAGCATCGCGTCGACGCCGTCGTCCAGGGCCCAGGGGATCTGCGCGGCGGCCGCGCTCAGTCCGGGATGCTCCCTGGCGTAGTAGGCCCGGAGGAAGCGTTCGTAGAGACTGCTCATGCGCTGGTCGTCCAGAAAGGAAGCCAGTCTGCATTCACCGGCGTCCGTGGTCAGCAGCATGCCTTCGAAGAGAAGCCGGCAGAGACCGATGAGCAGGCGGTATGTTCCGCTGTTTCTGTGAAAGCGGATGGCGGACCAGCGGACGGATTTCGGATCGATCGGGTCAACGCCGGAGAAGAACAGCATTTCCCGCTTCAGAGCGTCCCTGCGCGTCCGGTCCGTCTGATCGTGTCCGATGAGGAGCATCGCCGCCGTCTTGAGGATCCTGTTCAGAAGAATGTTTTCAGACAGTTCGTCGAAATCGCAGCAGAGCATGGGCCTGCGGGAAAGCCGGTTCCGGACCGTTCCGGGCATGTCGATTCTGCCGCGGAGCGTGCCCGTGTTCTCCCTGTGCCCGGCGTATTCCCTGAAGAGGCCCTGTTTCAGCTGTCTTCCGGTGCCGACGGCAAGAATCGCGGCGAACAGGTTGTGAATGCTGTCAAACTTTTCAGAGGCCAGGTCTTCATATTCCTTCAGCTTCAGCTCGCTGAAGGCATAGGAGAGCATATAGTAGATGTTCTTTATGAGGATGGTCTTATCCTTGATCATCAAACACGGCCCTGAGGGTGTTCTCCCATTTCTTCATCTTGTCCGGATCGTCAAACCAGTATTCTGACAGCGTGGGGATGATGTCATAGTCGACAATGGAGCGGAGCCATTCCTCCGTGCAGTTCTCGCACTGGCAGAAATAGCTGTGACCCAGGCAGAAATGTCTGCCCAGAGACTTGTCGTGCGTGATGGCGTCGTTCAGGGCCTTCACTCTGGAGAGAAGTTCATCCAGAGTCCGGCTGTTCAGCTTTTTCTGATAGCGGATAAAGCCGTCCGTCTCAAAGCCGGGTTCCATTTCAAAAAAACTGAAGCGGCGCCGCAGGGCGTAATCGATCAGGGCGAGACTTCGGTCTGCGGTGTTCATCATGCCGATGATATAGATGTTCTCCGGAACGGAGAAGGGCTGATCCCCGTACGCCGGCGTCACCGTCTTTCCCCGGTACGCCTTTTCGATCAGCATGAGGAGTTCTCCGAAGATCCTGCTCAGGTTGCCGCGGTTGATCTCGTCGATGAGGAAGAAGAAATCCCTGTCGGGCCGGCTTTCCGCCTTCCGGCAGAAACGGCAGAACACCCCCGTTTTCAGCTCAAAACCGCTGCCCTGCGGTTTGTAGCCCATGAAGAAGTCCTCATAGGAATAGCTCTGGTGAAACTGCACCGATTCCACGCGGCTGTCGTCTTTTTCACCCATCATCGACCAGGCGAGACGTCTGGCGGCAAAGGTTTTTCCGACGCCCGGAGGCCCCTGGAGGATGATGTTCTTCCTGCTGCGGAGCAGCGCGGCAAGCCTGTCATAGCTTTTCTCGGGCATGTACACGTCTTTCAGGAAGTCTTCCCTGCCGTAGGCGACAGGCGATATGTCAGCGGCGGGCTGCACGGAAACGGCCGGAGCTGGAGTCTGGGGAGTCTGCTCCGGTTTCTTTTCCCCGGAGGGGAAAAGACTGATGTAATAGCCGACATCAAAGGTCAGCGTCTTCAGTTCCGGATCCGGATAGCATGCGTCGTCAAGCCGCGACCGGACGAGATCCACAAGCTCGGCGTCTTCTTTCAGCGCCTGACAGATTTCGTCATAGAAGCGCAGGAAGTTGCGGATGTTTTCCGCATGGGCGCCTTTCTGGAAAAGACAGTCTGAGCCCAGCTGAAGGGAACCTGCCTGCGCCGCGCTGAATTTGTAGACGTAGTATCTGTCGGGATACCTGAGCCAGAGATAGACACTGATGGCGTGTTCATCCTGATAATGCTGCTGCGCGCCCTTTCCGTACCGTTGCAGAAGTCCGGCGGACTTCGCTTTGAAACCGGCAATCCGCTCGACCAGGTCCCGGCTCTCGTCATAGAGCGACAGAAACATGGAGCGGACTTCTTCCGGGTCAGCTTCGGCAAAACTGACAATCATCTTCATGGGGAAATATTTGGCCGACGACAGCAGATTGTGGGTCGGTTTCAGAGCCTGCCCCAGCATCCCCGCGAAATCAGAAGCGCCGGCGTTCCAGGCCTCCCGAAAGCGCCGCACGGCTTCCCATTTGTATTTCTCGTGCTCCCAGTGCCCGGAAACGAAATCCTTTTTGTAGCTGACAAGAGCCTCCCGCAGCCGGGAAATGTCAAACATGCTCTCCTCCTGAAATTGCGTCCGTTCTCTCCGGGACGGCGGCAGACCCCCCCCCGCGCGGGCCGCTGATCCCCGGGCGCGCGGACAGCTGCGGGAATCCGGAACTCCCGGGTCCTGCCTGCGAAGATGTTTTCCTGCGGCCGTCTCACGAAAAACCCGCTGTCCCGGAAAGGAGCGGCGGGTTCTGCCGTGCGGAAAAAGAATTTTTCCGTGTCAGAAGGTCTCTCTGACCGTTGTTTCGGAAATGGCCTTGCGCTCGCCGTGTTTCTGCGAGGGCGCGGCGTCTTCGGCCGGGTATCCGATGGGGAAGACGGCCACGGGCCGGATGCTGTCGGGAAGGGCGAATTCCCGGCGCAGGACGGCCGGGTCGAAGCAGCCCACCCAGGTGGTGCCGAGGCCGCAGTCGTGCACGGCGAGCATGATCTGCGTGGCCACGATGGAGGCGTCTATGACGCCGCTGTTTTCCCGGTCAAAGGGCCGCACCCAGGCTTCGCTCTCATCGCAGCAGACCACGATGGCCATGGGCGCCTGGAAGGTGAAGCGGGTGCACCGGGCCAGCTTCTCCATGCTCCCGGGATCAGAGAGGACCAGCAGGCGCTGGGGCTGTCTGTTCACGGCCGTGGGGGCGGTGCGGGCCGCCTCCAGCAGACCCTGGACGAGTTCCGGGGGCACGGGGTCGGGCCTGAAGGCGCGGACGGAGTATCTCTCCCGGAGAAGCCTGGAAAATTCCATGAATCTGCCTCCTTTTCAGGTCGCTTCACATGCCCAGATAGGCCCGGCGCACCGTGTCGCTGGCGAGCAGACGCTCTGCCGTGTCGGCCATGACGATGCGGCCGTTTTCCATGACATAGCCCCTGTGGGCGATGTGCAGGGCCTGGTTGGCGTTCTGCTCCACGAGAAAGACCGTGGTGCCGTCGGCGTTGACCTTGCGGATGATGCTGAAAATCTGCTGGATGACGATGGGGGCGAGCCCTAAGGAGGGCTCGTCCAGAAGGAGCAGGCGCGGGCGGGCCATGATGGCGCGGCCCACGGCGAGCATCTGCTGCTCGCCGCCCGAGAGGGTGCCGCCGGCCTGGCGCAGGCGCTGCTTCAGGATGGGAAAGAGCTCGAAGACATAGTCCAGATCCCGCTGGATGGCCTCCCTGTCCCGGCGCAGGAAGGCGCCGAGCTGGAGGTTTTCCGACACGGTGAGATCCGGAAAGATGAGACGGCCCTCCGGCACCTGGGAGATGCCGAGCCGGACGATTTCGCTGGGCGGCAGAGTGTGGATGGGCCGGCCGTTGAGGAAAATCCCTCCGCCTCTCGGGTGGAGAATGCCGCAGACGGTCATGAGGGTGGTGGACTTGCCCGCCCCGTTGGCGCCGATGAGGGTGACGATTTCGCCCTCGTCCACATGGAGGGAGACCTCGTAGAGAGCCTGGATGACGCCGTAGAAGCTGCTGACGTTCTTGAGCTCAAGCATCGTGGCTCTCCCCGAGATAGGCCCGGATGACATCCGGGTTGCTGCGGATTTCCTCCGGCGTGCCGCTGGCGAGGGGCGAGCCGTGTTCCATGACGTAGATGCGGTCCGAGAGGGACATGACCATGCTCATGTCGTGCTCGATGAGGAGCACGGAGAGGTCATGGCTCCGGCGCAGGCCGAGGACGAGATTCTTGAGTTCCAGGGTTTCCTGGGGATTCATGCCGGCGGCGGGCTCGTCCAGCAGCAGAAGCCGAGGCTCCGTGGCCATGGCCCGGGCGATTTCCAGACGGCGCTGGGCGCCGTAGGGGAGGTTGCGGGCCGTCTCGTCCCAGTGGGCTTCGAGGCCCACCAGCTCCAGGAGGGCGTAGCTTTTGTCGATGGTCCGCTGCTCTTCGCGCACGGTGCGGCGGTCCCGGAAAAGGGCCGAGAGAATGCCCGCCTTCGTGCGGCAGTGGCAGCCCACCATGACGTTTTCGAGCACCGTCATTTCGCTGAACAGCCGGATGTTCTGAAAGGTGCGGGCCATGCCCAGGGCCGTGATCTCGTGGGTTTTGCGGCCGTTGAGGACATGGGTCTTCCCGTCCACCGTGAGGGTCATGCGCCCGCCGGTGGGTCTGTAGATGCCGGTGATGCAGTTGAAGAAGGTGGTTTTGCCGGCTCCGTTGGGGCCGATGAGGGCCACGATCTCCCGCTCGTCCACCCTGAGGCTGACATCGTTGAGGGCCCGCAGACCGCCGAAGTCCTGCACGAGGTCCTGTACGTCGAGCACCGGGTTCATGCGTCCTCCTTCCCCTGCAGAGCCGTGATGCGGTAGCGCCGGCGTTCGCCGGTGATGAGTCCCTGGGGCCGGAAGATCATCATGATGACCATGACGGCGCCGAAGAGCAGCATGCGGTAGTCGGCGAAGGCCCGGAGATACTCGGGCACCAGAATGAGAATGAGGGCGCCCAGGGTGACGCCGGTGATGGAGCCCATGCCGCCCAGCACCACCATGGAGAGCATCATGGCGCTTTCCATGAAGGTGAAGGAGGCCGGGTTCACAAAGGAGGTCTTGGCGGCGAAGAAGACGCCGGCGAAGCCGGCCCAGGCGGAGCCCAGGGCGAAGGCCGAGAGCTTGACCTGGGTCAGGTTGATGCCCATGGCCTCGGAGGCGATTTCGTCCTCGCGCATGGCCTGGAGGGCCAGGCCCACCCGGGAGTTCTTGAGGCGGGAGATGATGACGATGGTGACGATGACGGCGGCCAGGCAGAGATAGTAGAGATAGAGGGTGCTCTGGGACATGTCCATCTCCAGCCCGAAGAGACCGGGCTTGGGGATGCCGCTCACGCCGTGGCTGCCGCCCGTGACGCTCACCCAGTTGAGCAGCACGAGGCGCGTGATTTCGCCGAAGCCCAGGGTGACGATGGCCAGGTAGTCGCCGCGCAGGCGCAGCACCGGAAAGCCCAGGGCCAGGCCGAAGAGGATGGCAAGGACGCCGCCCGCCGGCAGACAGGCCCAGAAGCCCAGGCCGAAGAAGCTGTTGAGCAGGGCGTAGGTGTAGGCGCCGATGGCGTAGAAAGCCGCGTAGCCCAGCACGAGCTGCCCGGCCAGACCCACCACGATGTTCAGGCCCAGGGCCAGCATGACATAGATGAGGGCCGAGATGAGAATGGAAATCTGGTAGATGCTCCCGAGCACCGGCAGGAAGGGCATGATGAGCATGAAGGCGAGAAGGACCCCCAGCGCCAGACGGCGGGGTCCGGGCTCCCGGAGAAGCGCCGCAAGGCGGCTGACGGCCCGGGGCGTCCGGAAGAGGGGGCCGGCCGAGGGCGCGCGCCCGAAGTGCCAGTCCCAGGCGAGGGCGGCCGCGAAGATGCCGACGCCCAGGCCCGCGAGACGCTCCCAGAGGAAGCTTATGCTCTTGTCGGGATTGATGTGCAGCCCCATGATGGGGGCGCAGAGAAGCATGAACCAGAAGGCGACGAGGAGAGCCTTGAAAACGCGCTGCATGACCCGCCTCCTAGACCTTCTGCACCTGACGGCGGCCAAGGATGCCGTCCGGACGGAAGATGAGGATGAGGATGAGCAGGCAGAAGGAGAGCACGTCCTCGTAGTTGCCGGCCACATAGCCCGTGGTGAAGGATTCGGCGAGCCCCAGGACGAGGCCCCCCACCATGGCGCCGGGCACGGAGCCGATGCCGCCCAGCACGGCGGCCGTGAAGGCCTTCATGCCGGCCAGGAAGCCGATGCCGAAGTTGATCTGCCCCATGTGGGAGGCGATGAGCACGCCGCCCAGGGCCGCCAGGGCGGATCCCACAATAAAAGTGACTGAAATGATGTGGTCGGCGTTGATGCCCAGCAGCATGGCCATGGTCCGGTTCTGGGCCGTGGCCCGCATGGCGCGGCCCATGCGGGTGCAGCGGATCCAGATCATGAGGACGAGCATGGTGGTGAAGCTGACCGCCAGGATGCAGAAGTCGCTGGGTCCCATGATATCCCCGAAGAGGGAGAGGATGCCCTCCATGTCCGGCAGGAGCATGGGGAAGGGCACGAAGTCCGGGGTCTGGGCCAGCAGGACATAGTTCTGCAGGAAGGTGGACATGCCGATGGCGGAGATGAGGGGCGAGAGTCTGGGAGCGCTGCGCAGGGGCTTGTAGGCTATCTTTTCCATGGTATAGCCGTAGGCCGAGGTCCAGACCACGGCCGCCAGGGCGGCCACGATGAGGATGCCGCCCGCCGGAAAGCCCAGCCAGCCCAGCAACGCCGCCGCGAGCAGCGCCGTGAAGGCGCCCACCATGTAGATTTCGCCGTGGGCAAAGTTGATGAGCCCGATGATGCCGTAGACCAGGGTGTAGCCCAGGGCGATGAGGGCGTAGATGCTGCCTCTGGTCAGGCCGCCGAAAAAGAGCTCAAGAAAGTACTGAAAATCCATGCCGGTTCTGCGTCAGCGCGGGGCGGAAGGATTCTTCCGCCCCGCGGTCTGCTAGTCGAGGGTGATGCTGTAGGGCGTTTCTTCGAACTTGCCGTTCTTTATCACATAGATGGAGAGGGAGAGACCCGCGGCGTCGCCGTCCTTGTTGAAGACGAGGCTGCCCATGGGTGTGTCAACGGGCTTGGTGTGGAGAACCTGGATGAGCTTGTCCGTGTCCGTGGAGCCCGCTTCCCTGATGGCGTGGACCAGGGCCAGCATGGCGGCGTAGGCGTTGTAATAGAAGGAGCCGGGATCGGTCTTGAACATTTCCCGGTGCGCCTTGAGGGCTTCCTGGTAGGCAGGCAGACCCGCCGTGTCCTTGGGGTAGGAGCAGTAGACGCCCTCGGCGGCCTGGCCGGCCATGCGGATGAAGGCGTCGTCCTTGAGGCCGTCGGGCCCGATGACCGGGGTCTGGACGCGGTCGCGGCGCATCTGCTGGATGAGCTTGGAGGCCGTGGGCTGGTAGCCGCCGAAGACGATGATGTCAGGCTTGGCCCGGCGCAGCTTGCGGACGATGGGGCTGAAGTCCACGGCGTCCGGGGTGATGGCCTCAAAAAGCACGGTCTTCGCGCCGCCGGCTTCCATGGCGGCCCGGTTGTTGTCGGCGAAGCCCTTGCCGTAGTCGCCGTTGTCGTGGAGGTAGGCGATGTTTTTCGCCTTGAGCTCCTTGAGCATGAACTGGCTCGTCAGCCTGGCCATGGCGTCGTCACGGGCGATGGTGCGGAAGAACATGGGGTTCTCGCCGGGCAGGGTGAGGCCGGGCGTGGTGGCCGAGGGGGACATGGAGATGATGCGGGCCTCGTTGTAGAGAGGCAGGGAGGCCTTGGCGGGGCCGGAGCAGATGTGCCCCATGACCACGTCCACCTTGTCGCTGATGAGCTTGGTGGCCACATTGGTGCCGAGCTCGGGCTTGCACTGGTCGTCGCCGGTGACAAGCTCGATCTGACGGCCCAGGACGCCGCCCGCGGCGTTGACCTTGGCCGCCACGATTTTGGCGGCGTTGAGGGCCGGCACGCCGTAGGAGGCCAGGTCGCCCGAGTGGGCGCCGGCGACGCCGATTTTGATGGGGGCGGCGTCTGCCGCGGCCTGGACGGGCGACGCCAGGGCGCAGACGGCGAGACAGGCGGCGAGAGTGAGGGCGATGCGTTTCATCCGGATATCCTCCTGTTCGGAAAGAAAGCGGGTGCCTGAACCGGGGCCTGGCGCTGTTCGCCCGGGGATCCGCGGACCTCCCGGCGGCGACGGGCAGGGAAGGCCCCGGGTCCCCCGAAGGACCGGGTGCCGGCGTGGGAGACTGTCTGCCGATGTTGCCAGAAGACAGGAGCTTTCGCAAGGGAAGGAGAAACGGGGGGCTCTGGGAAAGCCCCCGCCGGACAGGGGCTTTTTCGCCTGTGAACCAGGCGGAAGCACGGTTCTTTTTCCGGGGCGGCTTCAGGCGGTCCCGGGGAAAAAAGGGAAAAAAAGGGGCGGACCGCGTGCGGTCCGCCCTGATTTTTCCCGGGTTTTTCCTGATTTCTGGGCCCCGGATGCCCCTGGGTCAGACTACTTGTAGGGAGGCACATCCTTGATGAGCTTGAGGTACTTGCCGGTGGCGTAGCTGCCGGAGCCGACCTTCTTCAGCTCGTCCTGGTTGATGCTGCCCACGCTGGCGAAGAACTTCGCGATGGCGGCCTGCCACTGCTGAGCGGTGCTGGGGCCCTTGGAGTCGTCAAAGAGGGCCAGCTGTTCCTGCAGATTGAAGACCGGGTGGGACTTCAGGTCGTTGAGGGAGAGGTCCTTGTCGTACTTCTTGCCGCACCATTCCAGGAAGAAGCGCTGATAGGTGCCGACCAGGCTTTCCAGGGGCTCATGCTGCAGCATGTTCACGGCGCGCAGGTAGATGCGGAGGAACTTGGCGGTGATGTCGGGATGCTCGGAGGCGTACTTGGTGTCGGCGATGAGCACGATGGGGTTGCCGACTTTGCACCTCTTCAGGTCGCCCACGATCTTCCAGCCCTTGGCTTCGCCGGCGTACATATGGGGCGCCCAGAGGGCGACGCCGTCGCCGATGTTGTTGTCAAAGGCGGCCAGGGCCTGGGCCTGGTCCATGTTCTTGATGGTGATGTCGCTGTCCTTGAGGCCCAGGACCTTGAGCCAGGAGCTCAGGCCGTAGTGGGCGGAGGAGACGGTGGTGGTCAGGAAGGTCTTGCCGCGGACGGTGTCGGGGCTGCCGTAGATGTCCGGGTAGTCCTTGTTCCAGCCTTTCACCTTGGCGATGGGGCTGTCGGCGCGGACCAGCACGGAGTTGGTCAGGGATTCGTCATTGCCGATGGCGATGACGGAGGTCCCGTAGCGCAGGTTGCCCATCATGGCGGGCACGCCGCCCATGCCGGCGAAGACCCAGGAGCCGGAGGGCAGGGCGTTGAGGATGTCCATGCCGGAGCTGAAGTACTGGATGTCAATGTCCAGGCCTTCCTGCTGGTCCCAGCCCTTGTCCTTGGCGTACCAGATCAGGAAGGTTTCGTGTTCGTCCATCCAGGCGGTGGGAACCGGCGTCAGTTTCGCCGCGAGAACGGAGCCGGCCAGCATGGACATGCTGAACACGGCCACAAGAAGAGCCATCATGAGTTTTTTGAAACGCATACCAACCTCCAGTGTGCGCTGGTCCGGCCCTTCGGGGCCGGTCCATTCAGAATGGGGGAGAAAAAGCTGCTGCGGGCGCGCTGAAATCGGGATTTTCAGCGGCTGTTCCTGTCCCCGGGCACCAGACGCCTGGCCCGCAGATGCCTCGTGCGCAGCCGGAAGGACTGCCACTGAAGCAGCAGGGCCAGGCCCGCGGCCGCGAGAGCCAGGGCCAGGGGCAGGCGGAGACAGAGAATGGCTATGGCCGCGAGACAGAGGCCCAGGCTCGCCAGGCGCAGGCGGGCCATGCGCCGGTAGACGGCCTCGATCCGTTCGGGGCGGGCCTCCTCGTCCGGATCGGGCTCAGGCTCAGGGGTCCCGGGCCCGGTCCGGCCGGATCCGGCGTCCTTTTCCGGGCCGCGTCCGAGGCGGGCCGAGAGGCCCGCGCTCAGGCGCCAGACAAGGCAGACGCCCAGGGCGCCGAAGAGCAGTGCCGCCAGAACGGGATCCATGGAACCTTCCGTCCCGCCGGGCCGTCCCTAGAGGACGAGCTCGGTGTTGTCGGTGATTTCCTTGCGGAGCCGGAGGAAATCCATGTCCGTGTGTTCGCGGGGCCTCGGCAGATCGATCTCGTATTCGGTCTTGATGGTGCCGGGGAGCTTGCCTTCCATGAGGATGATGCGGTCGCCCAGGAAGAGAGCCTCGTCGATGTTGTTGGTGACGAAGATGACGGTCCTGCGCTCCTGCTCCCAGATGCGGGCCGTTTCCTTCTGCATGAAGAAGCGGGTCTGGGCGTCCAGCTGGCCGAAGGGTTCGTCCAGGAGCATGATGTTGGGGGTGTTGGCGTAGGCCCGGGCGATGCCCACACGCTGTTTCATGCCGCCCGAGAGCTGGTGGGGATAGTGCTTCTCAAAGCCCGTGAGGCCCACCAGGTCGATGTAGTGCTGGGCGACCTGGCGGCGTTTTTCCGCCGGGATGCCGCGCAGCTTGAGGCCGAGCTCCACGTTGTCGCGGACGTTTTTCCAGGCGAAGAGCATGTAGCTCTGGAAGACGATGCCGCGGTCGGGGCCGGGGCCCGTGACGGGCCTGCCGTCCAGGGAGATGGTGCCGGTGTCGGGCTGCTCGAGGCCCGCGAAGATCTTGAGCAGGGTGGACTTGCCGCTCTGGCCGGGACCGAGGATGACGAGAAATTCGTTTTCGTAGACATCCAGGGTGATGTCGCGGATGACGGGGACTTCCTGATTGCCCTTCTGGATGAAGGTCTTGCTGACGCTGTGACAGCTGAGTTTCAGGTTCTTGGCGCTCATGTCGGACCTCTACAGATTTTCGATGGTGCGCTGCCAGGGGCAGAGTTTCCGTTCCATGAGGGAGACGCACACGGAGGTGAGGTAGGCCGCCGCGGCGATGAGGATCATGCCGCCGAGCACCAGGGTGGGCTCGTGGGTGTCCATGCCTCGCTTGATGAGGAAGCCCATGCCGTCGCGGGAGTTCATGAGTTCCGCGGCGAGCACGCAGGTCCAGGCGGAGCTCAGGGAAATCTGCAGGCCGGCGAAGATGGCCGGGAAGGAGGCGGGGAAGCAGACGTGGATGATTTCATCCCGGCGGCTGCCGCCCAGCACGCGGATGACGTCGTAGAGTTCGGGGTCCACCAGACGGACGCCGTTGTAGGCGTTGAGCAGGCAGGGCACGAAGGTGCCGATGATGATGATGAAGACCTTGGAGGTTTCGCCGATGCCGAACCAGAGGATGGCGATGGACACCCAGGCGATGGGGGGCATGGGCTTGAAGAGGTCAAAGAGGGGCTTGACGATGGCGTTGACATATTTGTTGAGCGCCATGAAGAGGCCCAGGGGGATGGCCACGATGCTGGCCAGCACGAAGCCCGTCAGCACGCGCTGGAGGCTCGCCCAGATGTGGCCCCAGAGGTGGGTGCCGGCAAATCTGATCTGGGTGAGCAGGACCAGCTGATCCCAGACTTCCAGGGGTCTGGCCAGGGAGTCCCGGAAGATTTTCTCTCTGGCCACATAGTCCCAGAGGGAGAGGAAGAGGGTGATGGAGACGCAGTAGAGGAAGTATTTGTTGGTGAGGAAGCGGACGATGCTGAAGGGCTGACGCTGCTTCGACTCCGTGATGATTTCGTTGGCAATGGAACTGCTGGTGTTCTCGGCCATGGCGGCTTACCTCCTGATGCCGGCGAGCAGCTTCTTCTCGACCTGGTCGATGATGAACCCGATGAAGGCGCCGGAGATGCCGACGCAGATCATGCCGAGCACGATGATGTCGGGCCGGCCCAGGCGGCCGCCCATGGTGATGAGGAAGCCGAGACCGGAGTCGGCGGCCAGGAGTTCGGCGGCCACGAGGTTGGTCCAGCAGTAGGCGAGGGCGAGCTGCAGGGCGCCGAAGACCATGGGCAGAGCCGAGGGAATGCAGAGCTGGGTGAAAATCTGCCAGTTGCTGGCGCCGTAGGTCCTGGCCATCTGAATGAGGACGGGGCTTGTCATGCGCACGCCCACATAGGAATTGATGACGCAGGGCACGATGCCGGCAATCCAGATGATGAAGACCTTGCCGGTGAGGCCGATGCCGAACCAGAAGACCGTGAGGGGAATCCAGGCGATGGGCGGGATGGGACGGATAAGTTCAAAGATGGGGCGGAAAAGACCCTCCGCGATGTTGAACCAGCCCATGGCGAGCCCCAGGGGGATGCCCACGATGAGGGAGAGCAGGTAGCCGATGAAGGCCTCCTGCACCGAGGTCCAGGCGTGGGCGCCCATGGTGGCGCCGTCGGGGTTGGCGTTGGTGAGCTTGTCCACGAAGGTGGCCAGCACCTGGCTGGGCGCGGCCAGCAGGGTGTTGGGAATGAATTCAAACTGAACGGCGGCCTCCCACAGACCGAAGAAGAGAATCAGGCTGATGTAGGGCAGGACGATGAGCGGGAGGGGCTTTTTGACGACGACTTCCTGATAGGCCATGGCGGAACATCCTTCTCTGTCGTGAAACGGCGTCGGTCCTGAGGCCGGAATCACCACCAGCGGATGAGATCCGTGACCTGCCTGCGCAGATCGACGAACTCAGGGGAGATGGTGTCCCTGGGACGGGGCAGGGTGATGGGAATTTCGGCTTTGATGGAGGTGGGTTTGTTGCTCAGGATCAGAATGCGCTCGGCGATGTAGACGGCCTCTTCCACATTGTGCGTCACGAAGAGCACCGTGGCGTTGAGTTTCTGCCAGAGCTTGACGAGTTCGTCCTCCAGATAGAAGCGGAGTTTCACGTCCAGCTGACCGTAGGGCTCGTCCATGAGGAGCAGGTCCGGGTTCACGGCGAAGGCGCGCGAGACGGCGATGCGCTGCATCATGCTGGCCGACACCTGGTTGGGATAGAGATCCGCGCAGGATCTGAGGCCCACGAGTTCCATGATGGCGTCCGCCCGCTCCATGCGCTCCTGCCGGGGAACCCCCTTGATTTCCATGCCGTAGGCCACATTTTCGCGGACGGTGCGCCAGGGCAGGCAGGTGGGTTCCTGGAAGACGTAGGAGATGTTGTGCCGTTTGGGATTGGCTTCCGTGCCGTCGATGAGAATCTGTCCCTCGGTGGCGGGCATCAGCTTGGAGATGCAGTTGAGGAAGGTGGTTTTGCCGCAGCCGGTGGGCCCGACGATGGCGAGCAGCTCGCCCTTCCTGATGTTGAAATTGATGCCGTTGAGAACGGTCAGTTCGCCAAATCGCTTTGTGAGATTATTCACAACGATCTTGGCCGGAGTTGATGAGTCTGTTGACACGTTGCAGTTCCCTTCTGGTTGGAATGACTGACATGTTCAGGCCGGAACACAGGGCATGCAGCCTCCGGTCTCCCGCCGTGCTGATTTTCCTGAGATGAGCGTCGAAAAAAACGGGATGGTGGCATCCCCGGTTTTTGCGGCGCGGGAAAAAGACGCGGAAAGAACCGGAAACCGGGTCCCCGAAACGGACGGAGAGCCGGAGGATATGCCTGAATGCCATGATTAGACTAGACTTTTCCGTACTCTTTGCCAAGAGGAATGTTTCCGCCGGGATCCGATCCTGTGTGCTTTCACAGGACTCCCAGGCGTTTCCGGCGCAGGAAAAATCCGAAGTTCGGCAGAAATGCCGCAAAGAAACGTCCTGTCCCGGAAAAGAGTGGCGGGCGTCTGCCCGTGAAAAAAAACACAAGAGCGCGGACGCCTGTCCCGGAAAAAACGGGAAGGCCCGGCGCCGCTCAAGGCGGCCCGGGCCCGTGAAGGAGTCTCCGTCAGCGGTAGGAAGCTTCCAGCATGGCCAGAATCATCTTCGCGCTGGCGGGACGCGGATTGTTGCCTATAAGTCGGGCGTTTCCGGCGGCCCGTTCGGCGATGAGGGGGAGGTCCTCCTGCCGGACGCCGTAGGGGGCAGGCCCTTCCGCGATGTCGATGTCCCTGAGCAGGGCCGACATGCGGCCCGCCGCCAGAGAGGCCAGGGTCAGGGTGTCGCGGTGGGGATTTTCCCCGAGAATCTTCGCCACTTCGGCGTACTTCTCGGGCCGTGCCATATAGTTGAAGGTCATGCACATGGGCGTCAGGCAGGCGATGGCCAGGCCGTGGGGCATGTGGTACTCGCGGGGAATGGCCGTGCCCACGGCGTGGATGATGCCGTTCTGGGTGTTGGAAAAGCCCATGCCGGCGATGGCCGAGGCGTAGAGCATGTCGGCCCGGGCCGCGCGGTCGGCGCCGTTGACATAGGCTCTGCGCAGGGAGCGGGCGATGAGCTTCATGGCCTGGATGTTGAGGCCGTCGGTGATGGGCGTGTCCGCCTTGCCGACGAAGGACTCCATGGCGTGGACAAAGGCGTCAACGCCCGTCATGGCCGTGACCCGGGGCGGCAGACCGATGGTCAGATCCGGATCCAGAATGACGGCGGAGGCGTACATGAAGTCGGAGACCACGCCCCACTTGCCGCCGTTTTTCGTGTCCGCCAGCACGGAAATGGAGGTCATTTCCGAGCCGGTGCCGGCCGTGGTGGGCACCAGCACCATGGGAGGCAGGGGATTTTTCACCTTGCCCATGCCGAAGTACTGGTCGATGGTCCCTTCGTTGGTGAGCAGGACGGAGGCCGCCTTGGCGGTGTCCAGGGCGCTGCCGCCGCCGATGCCGAAGACGATGTCCGCCCCGAAGCCGCGGGCGGTGTCCGCGCAGTGGGCGATGGAGTCCACGCTGGGCTCGAGCTCGGCCTCGGCGTAGAGATGACAGGCGAGACCGCCCTCTTCGAGAGCGTCGATCAGCGGTTTCTGGACCCCCGCTTTGACCAGACCCGGATCGGTGATCACGAGGGCGCGGGTGCCGCCCAGACGGCGGGCCTCGGCCGCGGCTTCCCGGACGCTGCCGAAGCCGTGCACGATGCGGCGGACGGTATTGTGGACAAAGGGCATGGAGAACTCCTTTGACCCGGGAACAGGTCCGGCTTCGGAAAGCCGGACCGTCCCGGGACGGAAGACGGATCAGGCGATTTCGGTCAGACCCTTGTCCATGGCCCGGATGATCTCATCGATGTCGCCCTTGGTGCAGATGAGGGCCGGAGCCAGGCAGACGGTGTTGTTGAGGTCGCGGAAGCAGCGGGCCGTGCGGCCGATGATGACGCCCTGCTTCATGCAGGAGCCGCAGAGAGCGGCGGCCTTGCCTTCAGGGGCGGGCTCGCGGGTTTCGCGGTCCTTGACGAGTTCCAGGCCGGCGAAGAGACCCACGCCGCGCACATCGCCCACCATGGGGTGCTTTTCCCTGAGCTCTCTGAGGCCGTCCATGAGATAGGCGCCCATGGCGTTCACATTGTCGAGCAGATTGTGCTTTTCAATGTACTCGATGTTGGCGAGACCGGCCGCGGGGCCGCCGGTGCAGCCGCCGAAGGTGGAGATGTCGCGGAAGTAGGCGTCCCTGTCGGAAGGATCGTTGATGAAGTCCTGGAAAACGTCCTCCGTGGTCACGGTGCAGGAGATGGGCGCGTAGCTGGAGGCCACGCCCTTGGCCATGGTGACCATGTCGGGATGGACATTCCAGTGCTGGTAGCCGAACCACTTTCCGGTGCGTCCCACGCCGCAGACCACTTCGTCGATGATGAGCAGGATGCCGTACTTCTTGCAGATTTCACCCACGGTTTCCAGATAGCCGTCCGGGGGAACGATGACGCCGCCGCCGGCCGTGATGGGCTCGATGATGACGCCGCCCACGGTGTCGGGGTCTTCCTTGAGGATCACGTCCTCCATCTGCTTCGCGAAGATGACGCCGGCGTCGGGATTGTCTTCCATGCCGTGGCGGTAGGCGGAGCAGTCGGGGAATTCCACGAAGCCCGGGGTGAAGGGGCCGTACTGGTTCTTGCGCTCAAACTGGCCGCAGGCGGAGAGGCAGGTGATGGTGGTGCCGTGGTAGTCGCGGTAGCGGAAGAGAACCTTGCTCTTCTTGCCGCCGTGCTTGATCTGGCTGATCTGACGGACAATCTTGAAGGCCTTTTCGTTGGCCTCGGAGCCGGAGTTGGAGAGATAGACGCGGCTCAGGCCCGGCATCTTGGAGATGAGCTTGTCGGAGAAGAGAATGGTGGGAATGTTGCCGTTGGCGTTGGAAAAGTAGTTGAAGGTCTGGAGCTGGCTGGTCATGGCCTCCACGATGGGGGTGCAGCCGTAGCCCACATTGACGCACCAGACGCCGCCCGACACGGCGTCCAGATACTCTTTCCCGTTGATGTCGGTGAGACGCAGCCCTTCGCCCTTCACGAAGATGGTGGGGTCGCAGTTCTCGAAAACCTTGTGCTGGGTCAGATGGTGCCACACATGCTTCTTGTCGAGGGCGACGAGATCTTTTGCTTCAGTCATGACAGTCTCCTGGAATGCGTGATGCCTGTGTGATGGTGCGGACCGGGCCTCCGCTGATCCCGGTCCGGAGAGCGCTCTAGAGGATTTCGTTCAGGTCGTGGAGATCGAGGCCCAGAGCCTGGCTCACGCCCTTGTAGAATACCTTTCCTTCGCACGTATTGATACCTCTGGCAAGGGCCTTGTCCGCCCTGCAGGCGGCTTTCCAGCCCTTGTCCGCCAGCGCCAGCATGTAGGGCATGGTGGCGTTGGTCAGGGCGTAGGTGGAGGTGCGGGAGACCGCGCCCGGCATGTTCCCCACGGAGTAGTGGACGACGCCGTGCTCGATGAAGGTGGGATGATCGTGGAAGGTGGCGCCGTGACGGGCCGTGGTTTCCACGCAGCCGCCCTGGTCGATGGCCACGTCCACGATGGCGGAGCCGGGCTTCATGGTTTTGACCATGGCCTCGGTGACGAGCTTGGGGGTGAGGGCGCCGGGGATGAGAACGGAGCCGATGAGAAGATCGGCCTCGCGCACCGCGGCGGCGATGGCGTAGGCGTTGGAGGAGAGGGTCTGGATGCGCTGGCCGTAAACGTCGTCGATCCAGCGCAGTCTCGCCAGGCTCGTGTCCAGCATGGTCACATGGGCGCCCATGCCCATGGCCACCTTGGCCGCCGAGAGACCCACGGTGCCCGCCCCGAGGATGACCACATGGGCCGCCTCCACGCCGGCCGTGCCGCCCATGAGCAGGCCCATGCCGCCGGCGTGCCGGGTGAGCATCTCCGCGCCCACCTGGACGGCCATGCGGCCGGCCACTTCGGACATGGGGGCGAGCAGGGGAAGCGCGCCGCTGTCCAGCTGGACGGTTTCGTAGGCGATGCCCACGACCTTCTTTTCGAGCAGGGCCCGGGTGAGCTCGGGCTCCGGAGCCAGATGGAGATAGGCGTACAGGATGAGGTCTTCGTGGAAGAAGCCGTATTCTTCGGGGAGAGGTTCCTTGACCTTCACGACCATGTCGCAGGCCCAGACCTGCGCCGCCGTGTCCACGAGGACGGCGCCGGCTTCGGCGAAGTCTTCGTCGGAGATGCGGCTGCCTAGGCCGGCGCCCTTCTGAACGAGAACTTCATGCCCGGCTTCGGTGAGGGCGTGGACGCCGGCGGGGGTCATGCCGACGCGGAATTCCTGTACTTTGATCTCGGTGGGGACACCAACTTTCATGGGGGATGCTCCTTGGGGGAAAAGAAGGGAAGAGCGAAAGCCAGTCCGGCTCGGGAGCCGCCGCCGGCGGGGGATGCCGGCGCTGTCTTCTGAAAAGCAAGAAGCGTGCCGCTTGTGAAGCTTTTCCTTTGGCCGTGAAAGAGCAACGGAAAGACTTGCTTTTTTCGGGCGCTGCCGGCGGCGCCGGGACGGGCCTGCGGCGCGGGAGCAAGTCAGATCTGCTCAAGGCTCCGCGGCCGTTTCCCGCAGACTTTTCAGGCTTCTTTTTCCCGCCCCGCCGGAAGCCCGCGCGGGCAGCCCCGGCGGAATCGGAGGAGATTCTTTGGGCGTTTCCCCGTTTTGTCTGTCCTTTCCGTAAGTTGCCCTGTCTGAAAGGGCCCTTTGCCTGACGGACGGAACGGGGGCTTTTCTTCCGTCCTTCCAGGGAGGGGACAGGCGGAAACAAGTCAGTTTTGACTTACGTCCTATGGCTTGTCTTTGGCCGGATCCTGCCCTATAAGAAGGCTGCTTCCGTCCTGGAAGCGGCCTCTGAGGCCGGAATCGGACGGAAGTCCGGGCTTTCTTCAGGCCCCCGGACCTCCCCTGCCGGTTCCTCCCGGCACGCGGAAAGACAGCGCCGGATCTGAAGCAGATCTGACTTGCCCCCATTCTTCCCGGACCCCTCCGCGGAAACGCCCTTCCGTTTTCCCGGATCCGTCCGGCGAGGAGGATGCCCCATGCCCGCCCAAGAATCCGACGGTCCCCGCGCCGACGCCTCCCTGGCCCCCGCCTGGGCCCTCTGCGAGGGCCGCGACTGGCTTCTCAGGGAAGGCTCGCCGGTCTTTCTGGCCCGGTTTCCCGAGCTCGCGCCGGGACGCCCGCTTCTGCCCTTCTTCGAGGAGCGGGGGCTTGTCCGGCGCGGCCAGCTCAAGGCGAGGACGGGCTGCTCGGTCTCCTCGTCGGAGGGGGGCCGGACTCTTCTGCGCTGGCTCGCCCTCCGGACCGATCCGCGCGGCGTCATGGTGGAAGTTCTCACCCTGCCCGCGGGCGCGGAGGAGCCCCGGGACATCCTTTCTCCGGCCTTTTCGGCCGTGCTTGACTCCATCCACGACGGCATCTGGATGATCGACTCGGCCGGCGTCACCATCGCCGTGAACAGGGCCATGCAGCGCATCGCGGACATCACGCCCGAGGAGGTCATCGGCCTGCCGGTCTCGGAAGCGGCCAGGCGCAAGAATTTTTCGGCCTGCGTCACCCTCCAGGCCCTCAGCGAAAAGCGGACCGTGACCCTCTTCGACGACTACGCCAACGGCCGCCACTGCCTCAACACCTCCACGCCCATTCTGGACGAGCAGGGCCGCGTGGTCCGGGTCATCGCCATCATCCGGGACCTTTCGGAAATCGATTCCATGAACGACAGCCTGGAGGCCATGCGCCATCTTTCCTCCGGCTCCGGCGGCGGGGAGGACGCTCTGGAGCGCATGGGCATTCTGGGCTCCTCCGAGGCCGTCCGGCATCTGCGCAGGACCCTCGCCATGGCCGCCCATTCCGACGCGCCGGTGCTCATCCAGGGCGAGACGGGCACGGGCAAGTCCATGTCCGCCCGGGCCATCCACAAGCTGAGCAGCCGGGGCGACGGTCCCTTCGTGGCCCTCAACTGCGGAAGCCTTCCCCTCACCCTGCTCGAATCCGAGCTCTTCGGCTACGAGCCCGGCTCCTTCACGGGAGCCCTCAAGAAGGGGCGCCGGGGGGTCTTCGAGACGGCCCACGGAGGCACCCTCTTTCTGGACGAAATCGCGGAGCTGCCGGCCGAGGCCCAGGCGACGCTCCTCCATGTGCTGGACGGCGAGCCCTTCCGCCGGGTGGGCGGCACGGCGGACATCTGCGTCGATGTGCGCATTCTGGCCGCCACCAACACCAGGCTGGAGGAGCGGGTGGCCCAGGGCTCCTTCCGCAAGGATCTCTTTTACCGGCTGCGCGTCATCGCCGTGGACATCCCGCCGGTGCGGGAGCGTCAGGGGGATGTGCTGGAGCTCATGGAACGCTTTCTGGCCGCGGCGGCCGGCAGCCAGCCCGTGCCGCACCTGAGCACGGCCCTGCGCACGGGCCTTCAGGCCTACCAGTGGCCGGGCAACATCCGGGAAATCCGCTCCACGGCCCGCTGTCTCCTGGCCCTGGGCAGGAAGCGCCTGACCCTGGAGGATCTGCCGTCCTACATTCTCTCGGCCCTGCCCGAGGCGGACGGGGCCGCGGGCGCGGGCAGACCGGGACTGCAGGAGGAGCTGGAGGCTCTGGAAAAGGAGCTCATCGCCCGGGCCCTGCGGGAGACCGGGAGCAGCTACAAGGCGGCGCGCCTGCTGAAGGTGAGCCAGAGCACCGTGGTGCGCCGGGCCCGGCGCTACGGGCTCACGGGCCTGACGGCGAGCTGAGCGGTCCTGCCAGAATCAGGCAAGAATTGTGAGGGGAGCCGTCTGGATTTCAGCCCGGGAGGCCGATAGACTGAAGGCACCCGGGGTCACGGGAGCGAGGAGACCAGGAACCATGCGGCACGAGGCCTTTCCGGCGGAAGGACTGCCCCTTTCCGCTCTGCCCACCCCCTGTCTGCTTCTGGACGGACGGCGCTTTCTCGCCAACGCCCGCAGGCTCACGGACAGGTGGGCCGGCACGGGACTGGTTCTCCGGCCCCATCTCAAGACCTGCCGCAGCCTCGATCTGGTGAAGCTCGCCATGGGCGCGGACGACTGTCCCTGCGCCGTGGCCACCCTGGACGAAGCGCGGGCCGCCGCGGCCCGGGGCGCGCGGGATCTTCTCCTCACCGTGGGCATCCGTCCGGGGCTTTTCGCCGGCGTGCGGGAGCTCATGAGCCGGGGCGTCCGGCTGACCGTTCTCTTGGACAGCCCCGCCATGGCCCGGGCCCTCGCCGGGGAGGCGAAGGCGACCGGCGCCCGCTTCCGGGTGCTCATCGAAATCGACTGCGACAGCCACCGGGCGGGCCTCGCCCCCGACGATCCCCGTCTCCCCGAGACGGCGGCCATCCTGGCCGAAGCGGGTCAGGATCTGGCGGGCGTGCTCACCCACGCGGGCGCGGTCTACGCGGCCCCGGACACGGATCACATCCGCGCCCTGGCCCTCAGGGAGGCCGAGGCCGCGGGCAGGGCCGCCCGGCGTCTGCGCGAAGCGGGCCACGCCTGTCCCGTGGTGAGCGCGGGCTCCACGCCCACGGCTCTTCTGGCGGATACGGCCGCCTGGAAGGCGGCCGGCGTCACGGAAGTGCGGGCGGGGGTCTGGATTTTCATGGATCTCGTCATGGCGGGCCTGGGCGTCTGCTCCCCGGACGACATCGCCCTCTCCGTCCTCTGCTCCGTGGCGGGGGGCTTTCCGGAGGAGGGGAGGATTCCGGCCAGGCTCGTGACGGACGCGGGCTGGGCGGCTCTTTCCCAGGACAGGGGCCTGGAGCGCCGCTTCGCGGACTGGGGCTACGGCCTGGTCTGCGACGCCGGGGGCAGGCGGCTCGAAGGGCTTGTCGTGCGGGAACTCAACCAGGAACACGGCATGATCGAGGCGGGACCCGACCTGCCCGCCGCCACCCGGGATTTTCTGGCCCGGGTCACGCCCTGGACCCGCCTGCGCATCCTGCCCGCTCACGCCTGCGCGGCGGCCATGCCCCACGCGCTGATCCATATGGTCCGGGACGGCCGGGCCGAAGCCCTCTTCCCCCGCTTCGGGGCGGGCTCCTGGCTTTCCGCGGACCGAGACTGACATCTTTTCGTGAAGCCCCTTCGGGTTTTGCGCGTCCATCTAGAAGGAGAGAAGGATTCCATGGCTTCAACCGTCTACTTCTGTTCCATGTCCTGCCGCAAGGAATCGCAGTCCAAGGAGGCCAAGGTGGCCCGGCTGCTGGCCCTGCTCAAACTGAAGGACCGCGTGGTCAAGGGCAAACCCTGCGCCGTCAAGCTGCATTTCGGCGAGGGCGGCAACGATACTCACCTCAATCCCCAGCTCGTGCAGGTGGCTGTGGAAAAAATCCGTGAGGCCGGGGGACTGCCCTTCCTGACGGACACCACGACCCTGTATTCCGGCACCCGCAACAACGCGGTGGACCACCTCAACACGGCCCTGCGCCACGGCTTCGCGCCCGGCGTGGTGGACGCCCCCATCATCATCGCGGACGGCCTCTTCGGCGAAAACGACGTGCCCGTGGCCATTGACGGCAAGCATTTCAAGGAAGTGCACATCGCCTCTGAAATCGCCAGAGTTCCCGCCATGGTGGTCCTTTCCCATTTCAAGGCCCACATGATGGGCGGCTTCGGCGGCGCCCTCAAGAACCTGGCCATGGGCTGCGCCTCCAAGCGCGGCAAGCGCGATCAGCACGAGACCACGGTGGCCGTGAATCCCGAGCTCTGCGTCGGCTGCGGCAGGTGCGTGCGCATCTGTCCGGAACAGGCCATGAGCCTGGGCGAGGACAAGAAGAGCCGCTGCGACGGAGAGAAGTGCATCGGCTGCTTTGAGTGCATGACGGTCTGCGAGTCCAGCGCCATTGAGATCGACTGGGCCACGGACGTGCCCGCCTTTACCGAGCGCATGATGGAATACGCCGCCGGCGCCGTCATCGGCCGCGAGGAACATGTCTGCTACGTCAACTTCATCATGAATGTGACCCCGGACTGCGACTGCGCCGGCTGGTCCGACATGCCCATGGTGCCTGACATCGGCATCCTGGCCTCCGCCGACCCCGTGGCTCTGGACCAGGCCTGTTTTGACCTGGTGCAGAAAGCCCCTCTGCTCACGCCGCTGGATCTGCAGGGCAGAGACATCTTCACGGCCCGCTGGCCCCACACCCGCGGACCCATCCAGCTGCGCCACGCCGAAGAAATGGGCATGGGCAGCCGCGAGTACGAGCTGAAGGAAGTCTAGTTTCCCTTCCTCCGCAACTCTCTGAATGTGAAGCCCCGGTTCCCTGTGAACCGGGGCTTTTTTTGGCTGTCTGCCCGGCGCGGGGATGAATTTCCTGCCGGTCGCGGCATCGCAGGCGCAGCGCACCGACACATGACCTGACAGGGCATAGATGCGGCGGACAGGGAAAGCCGTGGAGAAAAATCGCGGTTTTTCTTTGAAAGTAGAGGACAGGAGCGGCTTTTCTCATGCCGCAACTATCTGTAATATTTGGAGTTCTCTGACAGTACTCGTGTCAGTGAAGCGATGGAAAGCAGATACCCCAATCTGAGACTGTTTGCAACATACGCCTTGCGGGGAAAAAATTCCCTTCTGTTTCTGAACGCGAAAATATCTTTATAATCAAAAACTTATGTGCGTTCGGAGCCGCGTGTCCGACACCAGTACTGTCAGTGAGGCAGGCGC
>CAZFTQ010000010.1:0-23260 GCA_964522365.1 uncultured Desulfovibrio sp.
ATGACGGACCCCGCCCTTTTTCATTTTTCAGAAAGGCGGCCTTTCCGGGGATCTTCCCCCGCTCAGTCCTCGTCCACGGGCCGCGGGGTGAGGCGGGCCGGCTGGGTCGTGCGGATGCGGCGCCGTTCTTTCACCGGTTCCGGCTGAGCGGGTTCCGCGGGCGTCAGCTCCGGCGCGGGCAGGGCGTTGTAGATGGCCCAGAAGGACGGGTAGAGCGCGGTGAGCACGCCCGGATTGACGAGGCCGAAGCCCTGGGACGCCACGGGCCTCGCGCAGGCGGCGAGGGCCAGGGCGCAGGCCCAGAGGGGCGAGGGCGCGGTCCACGGGGGAAGGGACTCCACGGGCCCGGCGGGTCTGACGAGAGCCTCGTCCTCCAGGACGAGGCCGCAGGCCCGGGCGAGGCCATCCAGTTCCGGCAGGGCGCCGGGCTCCCGGAAGACTTCATCAGGGAGTTCCGCCCTGCCGCAGCGCAGGGCCTGGAGGCAGAGAAGAGCCGCCGCCAGAGGCAGGTATTCGGGCGAAAGCCCCCTGGGGATGCTCAGGCGTCCGGTGTTGAGCGTGGAGTCCTCGGGCACCTCCAGAAGGACGCCCTCCCCGTTCGCCCGCGGGTCCAGGCCCAGCTGGCGGAAGAGAAGCGTCAGGGCCCGGGCGCTCTCGGTGTCGGGCCAGCAGCCTGTGAGCCGGACCCTGCCGCGGCAGGCGGCGGCCAGGGAGAGCAGAACCCCCGCCGTGCCGAGGTCCATGCTGAGACGGGGCGTCGGGGGGATCCTGGGCCGGGCCGGCCGGACGCGGAAGATTCTGCCTTCCTGTTCAGGCCGGATCTTCGCCTGGGCGAGGACGGAGAGGACCCGCGCGCATTCGGCGGCGGTCTCCGTTTCGGGCAGGGCGGACATGTCCAGCGTGACGGGCTTCCCGTAGAAGGGGGCGGCCAGCAGAAGACAGGCGGCGAAGTCCGGCGGCAGATCGCCCGGCAGGACGATGGTGTCCGGCAGCATGCCCGCGCATTCCAGGCGCACGGGCAGACCGTCGCTTCTGGGCATGAGGGGGATGAGCCTGGCCTGCAGGCCCGGGAGGAAGTGCCGGATGGCGGAAAAGTCGGCCATCTTGAGGGAGGAGCCCCCGGAGAACTTGGCGCGGGAGGGCCGGCCCAGGTAGAAGGCCAGACAGAGATGGAAATTGAAGGCCGAGTCGCCCACATGGATAATCTTGTCCGGGGTGCCGGCGGGCGCGCCCTGCAGCGCCGTGAGCGTGTCTCCGTCCCGGCGGATGGAGGCGCCCGTCTGGTCGAGCATGCGCAGGCAGTCCACCACGGCGTCGTTCATGAGGGCCTGCTCGATCCTGAGGGGCTGGCCGCTGGCGGCGGCCAGCGCGGCCCAGAGCCTGGTTTCACGCCCGTCCGTCGGGGCGGCCATGCTCAGGCGCACGGGGCTCCGGGAGGGCTGCAGATTGAAGGCCGTCCGTCTCGGCGCGGCCTCCTCGTCGGGCTTCGGCAGGAATTCCACTTCCTGCATGAGAGCGAAGAAGCGGCCCGAGAGGTTGGGGTCCGTGCTCACCCTGGCCACCTGGGCTTCCCAGGATTCCCGGAGGAGGCGCTCTTCCCTGGGGGCGATGCGCTTTTTCGGCGCGGCCATGCGGGCCAGCAGGTTGCTGCGGCGCAGAAGGAGTCTGAGGATTTCCCTGTCTATGTCGCAGACGGTTTCGCTCAGGGGGCGGCGGGGCCTGTTCCGGGTGTCTTCGCTCATGGAGAATACCGTATTTTTTCAGCTTGAACGTGCGGCCCGGCCGGAAGCCGGGCCGGGGCAAAGAAAAAGAGCAAATACCCCAGAGCCCGCGGGGGCGCAAGAAGAATTTGCCGGGACGCCGGAGACCTTTTTTCGCCTCCGGACGCGGGAGGAAGAGAGAGGCCTTGCGGAATTTTGTGTTTCCGGCCCCCGCCGCGGGTGCGGGCATTCGAAAGGGTGAGGGGAGCAATCAGGCGAAAGAATTGACTTTTTCCGGGGGAAACGGGCGTCTTTCAGGCCGGAAAGAGAAAATGACCAGAGATCTCCATCTGTATGCTACCTTTTTTTCATTTTTTTTGCAAGAGAAGGTTCAAAACGCGCTGAGGGGCCTCAGAGGCCGTCCGAAAAAGACCCGGAAGGCTTTTGCGGGGGCGCTGGAAAAAGCTCCGGGCCCCGGAAGGATATTTCACTAAATGTCGTTATTTCGGCTGGTTGACCTCGGAAAGCGGCCAGAGAACAACATAAAATGAGGACAGGGGCTTGACTTGATGGCCTCAGCTTGTTACTAAATTCCCAAGACCACACCGGCAGGCCGGCCGGCTGAAGCCGGTCCGCCTCCCGCAACCATTCCCTAACTTGGAGGAAAGCGTATGCCTACGTTTGTTGATCCGTCGAAATGTGACGGCTGCAAAGGCGGTGAAAAGACAGCCTGCATGTACATTTGCCCCAACGATCTGATGATCCTGGATCCGGATGCCATGAAGGCCTACAACCAGGAGCCCGATGCCTGCTGGGAATGCTACTCCTGCGTGAAAATCTGCCCCCAGGGCGCCATTTCCGCCCGTCCGTATGCCGACTTCGCTCCCATGGGCGGCACCTGTATTCCCATGCGTTCCGCTGACTCCATCATGTGGACCGTCAACTTCCGCGATGGCAGCACCAAACGCTTCAAATTCCCCATCCGCACGACTCCTGAAGGTTCCATCGATCCGTTCAAGGACTGGACCGACGAGGGCAGCCTGGACGACGAACTTCTCTACACCGAGAAAGCTCTTGTCCTGCCCAAGGAACCCATGATGAAGAAGGTTGAGGTCAAGGACGCCGACAAGGTCGCGACCGTCTAGTCTTCCAGTGCAGATTGAGAAATTCTTCATCTACAATAAGGAGTTGCTGTTATGCCTATGATTCCTGTGAAGGAAGCGCCCCGCGGCGTTGCCATTGCTGATCCCCAGGTCAAAGAACACGACGTTGATCTTCTCATTGTCGGCGGCGGTATGGGCGCCACCGGCGCTGCCGTGGAAGCCGTCCGCTGGGGCGACAAACTCGGCCTGAAAATGCTGCTCGTGGACAAAGCCGCCCTCGAGCGTTCCGGCGCCGTGGCCCAGGGCCTCTCCGCCATCAACACCTTCCTTGAAAACAACAGCGCCGACGACTACGTCCGCATGGTCCGCACCGACCTCATGGGCATCGTCCGCGAAGACCTGATCTTCGACGTGGGCCGCCATGTCGACGATTCCGTCAAGCTCTTCGAAGACTGGGGTCTCCCCATCTGGGTGAAAGGCGACGACGGCCACAACATGAACGGCGCCGCCGCCAAGGCCGCCGGCAAATCCATCCGCAAGGGTGACGCCCCCGTCCGTTCCGGCCGCTGGCAGATCATGATCAACGGTGAATCCTACAAATGCATCGTTGCCGAAGCCGCCAAGAACGCCCTGGGCGAAGATCGTCTCCTGGAGCGCGTCTTTGTCGTGAAACTGCTTCTCGACAAGAACACCCCCAACCGCATCGCCGGCGCCGTGGGCTTCTCCACCCGTGAGAACATGGTCCACATCTTCCGCACCAACGCCATGATCGTCTGCTGCGGCGGCGCCGTGAACATCTACCGTCCGAGATCCACCGGTGAAGGCATGGGCCGCGCCTGGTATCCCGTCTGGAACGCCGGTTCCACCTACACGCTCTGCGCGCAGGTCGGCGCCGAAATGACCATGATGGAAAACCGCTTCGTGCCCGCCCGCTTCAAGGACGGCTACGGCCCCGTGGGCGCCTGGTTCCTGCTGTTCAAGGCGAAAGCCACCAACGCGAAGGGCGAAGACTACTGCGTGACCCGCAAGGACATGCTGGTGCCCTACCAGAAACGCGGCTACGCCACCGGCAAGGTCGTGCCCACCTGCCTGCGCAACCACATGATGATCAACGAGATGCGCAGCGGTCAGGGCCCCATCTACATGGACACCAAGACCGCCCTGCTCAACACCTTCGCCACCCTCAATGAAGAGGAGCAGAAGGATCTCGAAAGCGAAGCCTGGGAAGACTTCCTCGACATGTGCGTCGGCCAGGCCAACCTCTGGGCCGCCACCAACACCGCCCCTGAAAACAAGGGCTCCGAAATCATGCCCACCGAGCCCTACCTGCTCGGCTCGCATTCCGGCTGCTGCGGCATCTGGGCCTCCGGTCCGGACGAAGCCTGGGTTCCCGAGGACTACAAGGTCCGCTCCGCCAACGGCAAGGTCTACAACCGCATGACCACCGTCGACGGCCTGTTCACCTGCGCCGACGGCGTGGGCGCCTCCGGCCACAAGTTCTCCTCCGGCTCTCACGCCGAAGGCCGCATCGCCGCCAAGGCCGCCGTCCGCTATGTGCGCGACCACAAGGACTTCAAGCCCGAACTGGCCGTGTCCAGCGATGACCTGGTGAAGGAAATCTACGCGCCCTACTACACCTACATGGCCGGCAAGGACGCCTCCACCGACGCCGTGGTCAATCCCAAATACATCTCGCCCCGCAACTTCATGATGCGCCTCATCAAGTGCACCGACGAATACGGCGGCGGCGTGGGCACCTACTACATGACCTCCAAGGCCCTCCTGGACACCGGCTTCGCGCTGATGGCCATGATGGAAGAAGACGCCGCGAAACTGGCCGCCCGCGACCTGCACGAGCTGCTGCGCTGCTGGGAAAACTACCATCGTCTGTGGACGGTGCGTCTGCACATGCAGCACATCGCCTTCCGCGAAGAGACCCGTTACCCCGGCTTCTACTACCGCTCTGACGCTCCGGGCATCGATGACTCCACCTGGAAGTGCTTCGTGAACTCCCGCTACGATCCCGCCACCGGCGAGACCAAGATCTTCAAGAAGCCCTACTACCAGCTCATCGCTGACTAATCCCATCTGACGCTCCTTTCGGGGGGAGAATCTCCGCTAGCGGGATTCTCCCCCTTTTAATGCCGAAACGTAGGAGGATATCCAGGATGTCCAGCGCCATTCTCGTCGTCGGTGGCGGCTTTGCCGGTCTGACAGCCGCCATTGAAGCGGCGGAGCTGGGACACGACGTGTACATCGTCGAGAAATCGCCCTATCTGGGCGGACGCGTTGCCCAGCTCAACAAATATTTTCCCAAACTCTGTCCCCCCTCCTGCGGTTTGGAAATCCAGTTCCAGCGCATCAGGAACAACCCCCGCATCAGGGTCTTCACCCTGGCGGAAGTGACGGGGCTCACGGGGTCCAGGGGAAACTACTCGGCCCAGATCACCATCAGCCCCCGCGGCACCGCGCCCCACGCCGTGGATCTCGGCTTTTTCGCCTCCGGTCTCCAGGGCGAAACGCCCAATGACTTCGATTTCGGTCTCTCCACCCGCAAGGCCCTCTACAAATCCATGCCCTTCGCCTTCCCGTCCCGCTGGGTGCTGGACAGAGAGGCCCTGAGCCCCGAGGACGAGGCCAGAGCCGCCGGCTGCCGCTACCTCAACCTCGGCGAGGAAAAGAAGACCGTCGATCTCAAGGTGGGCGCCATCGTCATCGCCACGGGCTGGAAGCCCTACGACGTGACCAGACTGGCCAACCTGGGCGCGGGCAGCGTCAGGAACTGCCTGACCAACATGCAGTTCGAGCGCCTGGCTTCGCCCTACGGTCCCACAGGCGGCAAGGTGGTCCGTCCCACGGACAAGGTGCCGCCGAAGCGCGTCTGCTTTGTCCAGTGCGCGGGCTCCCGTGACCAGAATCATCTCAATTACTGCTCCTATGTCTGCTGCATGGCCTCCATCAAGCAGTGTTTCTATGTCATTGACGCCCTGCCCGACGCGCACTGCGATGTCTTCTACATCGATCTCAGGACGCCCGGACGCTATCTGCACATGCTGGACAAGGCCAGAGCCACCGGCCGCGTCAGCTTCATCAAGGGCAAAGTGGCCAATGTGGAGCAGATTGCCGGCGACCGCGTCCGCGTGCAGGCCGAAGACGCCGTGCGCGGCGAAAAGCTGACCCTGGACTACGACATGGTGGTGCTCGCCACCGGCATGCAGCCCTCCCTGTCCCGTGAAAACTGCCCCCTGCCGCAGATCGCCCTGGACGACGAAGGCTTTGTCATGGGCGGCGAGGAAGACGGCATCTTTGCGGCCGGCTGCGCCCTCATGCCCCTGGACGTGACCCGCACGGCGCAGACCGGAACTGCCGCCGCCCTGAAGGCGGTGCAGACTGTTGAAGGGAGGTAGGCGGCATGGCCACGAAAATTGGTGTCTATTTTGATGCCGCCAACATTGGCGGCGGACTGGATCTGGAAGCCCTGGCCGCCGGCGTGCAGGCCAAATGGGACGCCGCCAAGGTGGTGCGCGTCCTGCCCGTCCTCGCGGAAGAGACGAAAAGCATAGCCGCCGACATCGAGGCCCAGGGCCTGGACGGCGTGCTCATCTGCGGCGCCTCCCCCAGGCAGGACACGGACATCCTCCGCTTCCCGGTCCTCACGGAGCGCGTCAATCTGCGCGAGCAGTGCGTGCGCTCCTTCGAAGATCCCCAGGGCAACCCCCTGCGTCCCGGACAGCCCGCGCCCCAGCTCCTGGTGCAGCTCGCCACGGACTATGTGAACATGGGCGTGGTGAAGCTCCTCAAGGCCAATCTCCCCGATTCGGCGGCCCTGGAGAAGGGCGTGCGCCGCATCCTGGTGGTGGGCGGCGGCTTCACGGGCCTCACGGCCGCCGCGGAAGCCGCGGCCAGCGGCTACGAAGTGGTCCTGGTGGAAAAGCAGAACGCCCTCGGCGGCGCCGTCCGCAACATCCCCACGGCCTCGCCTCTGCACAGCCCCTGGGAAGAAAAGGAATCCTCCGGCCTGGACGCCCGCATCGCGGCGGTTGAGAAAAATCCCCTGGTGACGGTGCATCTCTCCTCCACGGTGACGAGCCTGGCCGGCCAGCCCGGACAGTACACCCTCACCATCAGCACCCCCGAAGGCCCGAAGACCATGGAAGTGGGTTCCGTGGTGGTGGCCGCGGGCTGGGTGCCGCTGGCGCCGAAATACCTCGCCCCCATGGGTCTCGGCAGTTCTCCCAATGTCATGACGGCCGCCGAGTTCGGCAGAGAATATCTGGCCGGCAGAATCACCGCCCGCCGCATCGCCTTCGTCCTGGACACGACCCTGGCCGAGGAAGCGGCCCGGAAGGAAGCCGAAGCGGCCAGAGCCGCCGCCGAGGCCGCCGCGGCCGAAGCGGCCGCCGCCCCCGCCGAAGAGGCCGAGGACGCGGGCTTCGTCAAGGAGGACCTGGAGAGCATCGAGCATCTGCGCTGCTCCAACGCCGTCAACGCCGTGGGCATGCTGCGCCTGGCCAACACGGTCTGCGAGCAGAGCAACGACGCGACCCAGTGCTACATCCTCTACAAGGACATGGTGGTGCCGGGCATTCTGGAGCGCTTCTACCGCCGCATGCAGGACCGCCTGGGCCTCATGATGACCAAGGCCGACGTGACGGAAATCCGCGACGACGGCGACCACATGACGGTCTCCTGCGCCAACACCCTGCTCGGCATGGACTTTGACCTGAGCTGCGACCTGGTGGTTCTGCCCACCGGCCTCGTGCCCGTCTCGGCCAAGGAAGCCATCCTGCAGTTCCAGTACCGTCAGGGCCCGGACTTCCCGGATCTCGGTCTCTTCGACGGCTACCTGGACTCCAACTACATCTGCTTCCCCTACGAGACCCGCCGCACCGGCGTCTACGCCGCCGGCTGTGTCCGTCAGCCCATGACGCTGGACGCCTGCGTCCTGGACGCCCGGGGCGCCGTGCTCAAGGCCATCCAGGCCATCGAGTGCGCCGAGCGCGGCGTGGCCGTGCATCCCCGTTCGGGCGACGCGAGCTACCCCGTCTTCAACTTCGTCCGCTGCACCCAGTGCAAGCGCTGCACGGAGGAATGTCCCTTCGGCGCCCTGGACGACGACGAGAAGGGCACGCCCAAACCCAATCCGGCGCGCTGCCGCCGCTGCGGCACCTGCTTCGGCGCCTGCCCCGAGCGCGTCATTTCCTTCGCCAACTACAACATCGACCAGATCGGCTCCATGATCCGCGAAGTGAATGTGCCCAAGGACTTCAAGAACGAAGGCCCGCGCATTCTCATCCTGGCCTGCGAAAACGACGCCTATCCCGCCCTGGACATGGCCGCCATGCAGGGCCGCGGCTGGAGCCCCTACGTGCGCATCATTCCGGTGCGCTGCCTCGGTTCCGTCAATGCCATCTGGATTTCCGACGCCATGAGCAAGGGCTATGACGGCGTGATGCTGCTGGGCTGCAAATACGGCGACGACTATCAGTGCCACTTCATCAAGGGCTCCGAACTCTGCTCCCGCCGCATGACCAATATTGCGGAAACCCTCAACCGCCTCGGCGTTGAGCCCCAGCGCGTGGAACAGTTTGAAGTGGCCATCGACGAAGCCGGCGACGTGACCGACCTGATCGACGGCTTTGTCCGCCGCATCGAGCAGATGGGTCCCAACCCCTTCAAGGCCATGTAGGAGGAAGGCAGAATGGCAAAAGTTACCCTTACGCCGGACTCTGGCTTTGCCAGAGAAGTGATGCAAGCGGGCGGGGACTCACTGAAAAAATGCTATCAGTGCGCCACCTGCTCGGTGGCCTGCCCCATGGCTCCGGCCAACAATCCCTACCCCCGCAAGGAAATGGTCTGGGCCTCCTGGGGCCAGCGCGCCATGATCATGGGCGACCCCGACATCTGGCTCTGCCACAACTGCGGCAACTGCGCCGAGCTCTGCCCCCGCGGAGCGAAACCCGCCGACGTCATGGCCGCCTGCCGCAATGTGGTCTACCGCCGTCTGGTGCGCTTCTGGAAAGTGGGCGAATGGATGAGCTCGCCCCGGGGCCTTCCCGCCCTCATCGCCATCCCCGCCGCCCTCTGGCTTGTCATCTGGGCCATCCGGGCGGCCATCGTGGGCGCCTGGTTCCCCCGCACGGAAGACGGCAGCATTGTCTTCGGCCAGATCTTCTACGGCGACTACACCATCGACCCCATCTTCATGCTCACCTTCTTCGGAGCCCTCTTCCTCGTCTGGAGAGGCTGCAGCCAGCTCTGGAAACAGTTCGGAGAAGGCAATGAACGGCTTGTGGTGGCGGGTCCCAGACAGCCCTGGTACCGCCATCTCCTCTGCCTGCTCTGGGAAGAGATAGGCAGCCACAGAAAGTTCGACGTCTGCCAGACCGGTCCGAAGACCGGCCAGCCGGAAAATTCCCGCAAGCTTGGCCACCTCTGCATGGTGCTGGGCTTCGTCTGCCTCATGGTTGTCACGGCCGTCGTGGCCGGCGGGCACTGGGTCGGAAAGGTCATTCCCTTCCTGAGCATCTCCACCCCCATGCCCACTCTCTATCCCGTCAAGATACTGGCCAATGTCGGCGCCGTCATCCTTCTTGTCGGCCTCGTCGTGCTCACCGTCCGCCGCCGGCGCCAGAACCCGAAGTTCTTCTCCTCCAGCTACCAGGACTGGTATCTGCTGGGCCTGATCTGGGTCATCGCGCTCACCGGCTGCCTCTCGCAGCTCTTCCGCGTGGCGGATGCCGTGCATTGCGCGTACCTGGTGTACTATCTCCACCTGGTCGCCGTCTGGATGCTCTTTGCCTACCTTCCCTGGTCCAAGCTCGGGCATCTCGCCTACCGCACCTGCGCTCTGCTCCATGTGCGGATGTACGGCCGCGGCTAACACATCACAGTGCAAATGACGCAACTCTCGAGCACTTTCGAGGAGGAATGTACAATGTCTGATTCCGAACGCAGAATCTTCCCGATCGAGTCTCTCCTGGCGCTGGCCTCAGGCAGGAAAGACCTCGACATCAAGGCCGCGGCCGGCTACATCACGGGCCGCTCCATGTGCTGTGACATGCTGGCCGGCTGCGCGGCGCCCTTCGCCGCCGCCTGGATCGCCCGTCTCTACCCCCGCTTCAGCGACCTCTCCTGGGACGAAGGCCGGGAAAGCTGGAGCGCCTATGTGTCCCGCGCGGCCGCCGTCCTGGGCGACAAAATCTCCGTGACCCCCATGGAGGGTCAGCTTCAGGCCGCCTGCGCCGCCGCCCTGGACTTCATCACGGCGAAACGTGACGAAGCGGCCGCCCTCCGCAGGGAAGTGGCCGCCCTGTCGGCCCAGGTGGAAGCCCTGAAACCCCTGGAAGGCCAGCTCGCCGCCGCCGTCAAACGCGCCGACAAGCTGGACGATCAGCTCAAGGCCCAGAAGAAGGACATGGGCGCCCTGCGGCGTCAGACCATGGAATTCCAGGGCAAGATGGCCGTGGATCAGGAAGAGCTTCTCGAGGTCATCAAGACGGCCATCAAGGACAATCTGAAGAGCATCACCGTGGCCGCGGCTCCCGCCGCGGGCGCGGCCGCCGCGACGGCAGCCGGCGCTGCTCCCTCCGAGGCCGCCCCCGCGGGCGGCGCCGACGAGTTCGGTTTCGGCGGCGGCGGAGCCGATGAATTCGGCTTCGGCGGAAGCGGCGGCGAGTTCGGCTTCGGCGGAAGCGGAGGCGGAGACGAGTTCGGTTTCGGCGGCGGTTCTCCCGCCCCGGCCCCCGAACCGGAAGAGCCCAAGGATGAATTCGGCTTCGGCAGCACCAGCAAGGACGAATTCGGCTTCTAGGCCCGCCGGCTGACGCATTGACAGATACGGGCGGCTCCCTGCCTTCGGGCCGGGGGCCGCCTTCTCTCTCCCGGCCCCGGGAGACGTAAAAGGAAGGCAGCATGCAGGAGCGACCCGCCTCTGAACGCCCCCGGTCCATCATCGCGCCCGGCGAGGCGGTGAAGGCCATCTTTGAGAAGACCTTCGTGAGCGACGCCCAGGCGGCCAGACGCCTGGGCCTGAGCCCCGGGGATCTCGCCCTTTTCTACAGCGGGGAACTTCCCCTGACCAGAGATCTCGCCTTCAGGCTGCGGGAGCCCACGGGCCTCACGGCTTCCCACTGGCTGGGCTTCGAGCGCCAGTACCGCAGGCGTCTCAGGCGCTGGCGGGAGGAGACCGGGGGCGCGGCCCCGGAGAAGGGAGAGAGCCCGGAGAACTGAAGACGTTTCAGGCGCGCAGGCCGGCCCCCCTGGAAGGCGCGCAGAAAAAAACGGCGGAAGGAAAAGTCCTTCCGCCGTTTTTCAGTTTCTTTCTTCAGACTACCAGGTCTGGTAGTGGGGCGGGGGCAGGTCCGCCGGCGCCTCCGCGCTCCTGGTCCCGGCGAGGGCGTCCCGCAGCTCGTCCAGCCGCTTCAGGGCCAGAGTCAGGGTCTTTTCCAGGCTGTCCAGCTGTTTCTGCTGGGCGAGGAGGACTTCGGAGAGCTCCTCCAGCCGCCTGTTCTGGAAATAGCTTTCCTCTTCCAGACGGGCCGCGCGTTCCTCCAGATCGGGCATCATCTGCTCCCGGGCGGCATGACCATGGGGAGGCCTTTGGGGCTTTCCGGGGTCACGGGCGGCATGGCGCCGGGGCCCTTGGGCCCGGAGGTCATGCCGCGGCCGTGGTCCAGGGAGAAGGTCTGCCATTCCTGCAGGGTGATGGCGCCGCTCCCGTCCGCGTCGATGACGGAAAAGGCGCCTTCCTTGAGGCTGGGCCAGGCCTTGAGGAATTCTTCCCTGGAGAGGCCGCCGTCGCCGTCGGCGTCGGCCTTGCGGAAGGCGCTTTCCATGCCCGCCATGGGGCTTGTGCCCATGCCGGGATGGGAGAGGGCGGGGGAGGCCGCGAGGGTCAGGCCCAGCAGAAGGGCCGTGCAGAGTGTCCTGCGCATGCGGCTAGACCCCGTCCGGCAGGGAATCGATGAGGATCCGGAGATTGTCGGGGTCCCCGGGTTTCGCGTTGTCGTCCCAGAGCAGGGCGGACCAGTAGAAGGGGGAGCCGATGGAGAGGCCCATGTCGGCGGAATAGGAGAAGCCGTCCAGGGCGTCCCTGACGCGCCGGGCCAGATGTCTGTCGCTCACGGCCTTGAGGCTGGGTCTGGCCTCTCTGGCGATGTCCGCCAGCAGCTGGGCTTTTTTGCGGAGGAGTTCCCTGTAGGTCTGGGTGTCCCCTTTGGCGAGGGCGGCGCCGGCGTCCGTTTCGCAGGCCATGACCCGGGCGTGGTAGTCGGTGAGAAAGGCTTTGATGCCGGGGGTGTCGGACATGAGAGGCTCCTTGGACGGGAAGGCCCCCCGAGGAGGGGGCCTTCTCTTCGGGCAGAAAGGTTCCGGCGCCTAGTCCCAGCGGCGTCTGTCGTCGATGGGGCGCACCTGGGGCGGCAGGGAGCCCGGAGTGAGCAGCTTGAGCTGGGGACGCAGCTTGATCTTCTCGCGGAACTGGTGGAGGAGATCGTCCTGCCGGGTGAATTCGCTGGCTTCGATGCTGAGGGTCATTTCGTCGATGCCGTCCGGGTTGGTGACCACGATCTGCCAGCGCTTGATTTCCTCAAAGCGGCTCATGACCTGCTCGACCTGGTGCGGGTAGACGAACATGCCCATGATGCGGGCCGTGGTGTCCACGCGGCCCACGATGTTGCCGAGTCTGGGGCTCGTGCGGCCGCAGGGGCAGGGCGAGCGGTCGATGTAGGAGAGGTCGCCCGTGGCCAGACGGATGAGGGGATAGGTCTTGTTGAAGGCCGTCACCACGATTTCGCCCACTTCGCCGTCCTTGAGGGGAATGCCCGTGTCGGGATGGCAGATTTCCACATAGCAGCGGTTGGCGATGTGCAGGCCCGTGCGGTGGAAGCATTCGTAGCCGATGCAGCCCACGTCCGCCGTGCCGTAGCCCTGGCGCATGATGATGTCGTACTTCTTCTCCAGGTGGTTGCGCATCTTTTCCGAGAGGCGCTCGCCCGTCACGAAGCCCACTTCCAGGAAGAGGTCCTTGCGCAGATTCAGCCCCTTTTCTTCGGTTTTCTGGGCCAGGTGCATGAGGAAGCTGGGCGTGCCCACATAGCCCGAGACCCGGAGCTTCTGCATGATGTCGAGCTGGGTGGCCGCTTCGGAGGGACCCGCGGGAATGACCGAACAGCCCAGGTTGCGCAGGGGCTCCTCAAACATGAGGCCCGCCGGCGTGAGCTGGTAGTTCAGGGTGTTCTGGACGATGTCCCCGGGCCGGAAGCCCACGGAATAGAAGGCCTCGGTGTAGCCCCAGTAGTCCTCGGTCCTGTCCTCCGGGTCAAAGATGGGCCCGGGCGAGAGAAAGATGCGCTTGAGCTCCCCGATGTCCTTGGTGAGCAGACCGCCCAGACGGGGCCCCATGGACTGCAGGAAGATGAGCTCCTTCTTCTTGAGAATGGGGATGTGCTTGATGTCTGAGAGCGTCTTGAATTTCTCGACATTGAACTGAGCGCGGTCAAAGCGCTTCTTCACGTCTTCCGAGTAGCGGTAGGCGTAGACGAGCAGATCTTTGAGCTGGATCAGGTAGTACTGCTTGCGCTCGTTGGCATCGAGCACTTCGCGGCGGCTGTAAATGCCTTCAGTGCGATCTTTGCGTGTCATGAGACTAACGTGTTCTCCTCGTTCACCCGGGAAGCCGGGAAGATCCCCGGGCGCGGCAAAAAAGGGGAAGAGACCGGTGATGCTGGCAGGAAAAAAACAAAAGAAGCCTCCGGCAGGAGGACTCTGTCAGGGCATACTGCCACAATCATAATAAGGATCGGGAAACAAAGTCAAGGGGGAACGCCGCGCTCTCTTTCTTTGTTCCCTCCTGACGGGCTCTTACGCTTTTTTCTTTTCGTCTTCGGAAGAGGGCGCGGACCCGTCCGCCCGGCTCCGGAAAAGGGCGTGCAGGGAGCGGCCGCGCATGGCGGTGAACAGGGGCAGGGTATGGAGGAGTCTCGCCGTGCGGGCCGAGAGAAAGGCGCAGACGAGAAGCGCCGGGAGCGCCGCCCAGCAGCCGCTCGTTTCGCAGACCAGAAAGGCCGCCGTCACGGGCGCCCGGACGATGCCCGCGAAAAAGCCCGCCATGCCGCAGAGCACGCAGATCCGGGGATCGAGAAGAAGTCCCGCCTCCCCGGCGAGGCCCGAGAGGAGGGCGCCCGTGAAGGACCCGGCCGCGAGCAGGGGCAGCAGCAGGCCCCCCGGCGCGTTGGAGGCGCAGGAGACGGCGTTGAAGAGAATTTTCAGGCAGCAGAGGCAGAGAAGAAAGCCCAGGGGCGAGGCGGGGGAGGCGGCCAGGGCGCCCGGTCCGGGTCCGAGGCCGTCCATGACGGCGGGAAAGGCATAGAGCAGGACGAGGGCCAGGGAAAAGGCCAGGATGAGGCGGATTTCCCGGGAGAGATGCCTGTCGGCGAAAAAGGTGAGCCCCATGAGCAGGCGGGTGTAGAGGCTGGAGACGAGTCCGCAGGCGATCCCGCAGCAGAGGGCCGGCGCAAGGTCCTTCAGGGACGGAAGCGCCGGGCCTGCCACGGGAAAGATGCGCCCGAGCCCCAGGATCAGATCCGTGGTCGCCCAGGCGCCCGCGGCGGCCGTGGCCATGAAGATCGTGAGGGGGAGCACCGTGAAGCAGCGCAGTTCCTCAAAGGCGAAGAGAAAGCCCGCCACGGGCGCCCCGAAGGCCGAGGTGAGTCCCGCCACGCTGCCGCCCGCCAGAAAGCGGGGCCGCAGGCCGTTTTCGTGCCAGAGTTCGCCCACTCCGCAGCCGATGGCCGCCCCCATCTGGATGCTGGGGGCGGCTCTGCCCAGGGAAAGTCCGCCGCAGAGACTCGCCAGGGTGCCCAGGAACTTGAGGACGAGCAGGCGCTTCCAGGGCATGGGCAGGCGCCCCGCCATGGCGAGCTCCACATGGGGGATGCCGCTTCCGCAGGTCAGAGGCTCCGCGCGCATGACGAAGAAGGCCGTGAGCCCGCAGACGAGGAGAAAGGCGGCGGATCCCAGAAACCCCGCCGCATCCGGATTCCCGGCCGCGAAGCCCGCCGTGAGGGTTCTGTTGACCCAGGTGTAGATGACGCGCAGAAGGCCGATGACAAGGCCCGCCGCAAGGCCCGTGGTCAGGGCCTCGGCCAGGAGTCTGGCCGCGCCGGCGCCGCTCAGCTCCTGCAGATCCCGCAGGGCCGGCGGGATGATCTGTGCGCTGCGGAAGGACATGGCTTTCTTCTCAGGGCAGGCGCCGGACGCTCACCCGGCGGCTCGCGCTGCGGCCGGCGTCGTCCAGGGCCCGAATCACATGGTCTCCGGGCGGCGCGGCGTAGAGGAGGCTCTCGCCCGGGGCGGAGTTTCCCAGAAAATCCGTGCCGCTGAACCACCAGATGGTCTGCACGCCCGCGTCCGCCTGGGCCTGAAGCACCAGCGGACAGGCGCGTTCCTTTCCCCGCGCGTGGTAGACAAGCCCCGCCCGCGGCTGGACGATGCGCGGGGGCGGCCCGGAGACGGGCTCCGTTCTCGGGCAGTCGGGGGCGAGGGGCGGAGGCAGGGGCTTCACGATGCCCGCCCGGGCGTAGAGCTGGCGCATTTCGCTGGGCCAGAACTCGGCCACGCGCATCTCGCTTTCCTCGTCCGGCAGGCAGGTGCGCAGGCCCGTGCGCGGCTGCACGGCCACCCGCCGGAGAATGCCCGTGGGCCTGACCGGAGAGACCCCCGGAATGAACCAGGTCCCGGTCTGACGGGCCTTTTCCGGGCAGAGACTCAGGTCCGTGTCCCCCGTGTCCGTGCAGACGGACAGGCGCTCGAGGCCGGATCCCTCCGGAGGCTCCGCCAGGAGATCCGTCAGGGGGCGCTCCGCCGCGAGGGCCCGGCAGATGTCCGTGAAGAGGGGCAGGGCCGTGCGGGCCCCCACCAGGAGGGGATTGGGGGAGTTGTCGGCGTTGCCGAGCCAGACCACGAGCACATAGGGCCCCAGGATTCCGCAGGTCCAGGCGTCGCGCAGGCCGCTGGAGGTGCCCGTCTTGGTCCGCAGGGGGATCTCGCGTCCGCCGGATCGCACCCGGGCCGCGGGAGCGTCGGATCGGAGCATCTCCAGGGCGAGCCAGGCCGAGGCCCTGGAGAGCAGCCGGACGGGGGCGCCGGGCGCGTCCCCCTGGACATAGACCAGCTGTTTTCCCAGTCCGCCGTCCGCCAGCATGGCGTAGAGGCCCGCCAGTTCCCGGGCCGTCACTTCGGCGCCCCCCAGGACGAGACCCAGGCCGTAGTGTTCCGCGGAACGGGTGAAGCGCACCCCGGCCCGCGTGAGAAAGCCGTAGAGGCCGGGCGGGGAGAGGGCGTTCGCCAGCGTGATGGCCGGCACATTGCGGGAGAGGCGCAGGGCCTCGTCCGCGGGCAGCGGTCCCTGGTAGCCGCCGTCAAAGTTTTCCGGTTCCCAGCCCGCGAAGCTGCGGGGCAGATCCGTCAGCAGTGTCCTCGGGTGGATGCGGCCCTCCTCCAGGGCCAGGGCGTAGAGGCAGGTCTTGAGGGTGGATCCGGGCGACCGGCGCTGGGCCGTCATGTCCAGCTGGCCCTGGATCCTTTCGGAGAAGAAGTCCGCCGATCCGGCCAGGGCCAGGATTTCCCCGCTCCGCCAGTCCGCCAGCAGGGCCGCGGCGTTGGCCACGCCCTCCCGGGCCGTGCGCGCGACGTACAGACGGATCTGCTCCTCCAGCAGACGCTGGAGAGAGGGATCCAGAGTGGTGCGGGTTTCCTCCGGCAGATCGTCCCGGGCGAGCAGTTCCGCGCAGAGATGGGGCGCCTTGAAAGGAAGCTCCTTGGGACCGTGGACTCTGAGGGGCGCCGATCCCGCCCGTAGCAGGGGCATCGGGCCTTCCTCCCGGGTTTTCTCCTCCGCCAGCTCCCGGAGTCTGGCGGCCGCGGCGAGAAAGCGCGGGTTGCGTTCCGAGGGCGCCCGCAGGGCCGGATTCTGGGGCACGGGGAGGAGAGCCAGAAGCTCGGATTCCGTGAGCCGGGCCGGGCTTTTGTGGAAATAGACCAGGGCCGCGGCCCTGAGGCCCTCCACATTGCCGCCGTAGGGCGCGAGGGAGAAGTAGGCCTCCAGAATTTCTTCCTTGGACCAGTGCCGCTCGAGGCGCAGGGCCCAGGCCATCTGGCGGAGCTTGTCGGGAAGGGATCCGGTCCTGAGCCCCAGGCGCAGGCGCGCCACCTGCATGGTGAGGGTGGATCCCCCCATGCGGCGGCCGCCCGTGATCATGCCCCAGGCCGCCCGGGCGAGGGAGAGGGGATTCACCCCCGGGTGCGACCAGAAGTGGCGGTCCTCGTAGCGGATCACCGTGCGCACGGCCTCGGGCGGCAGATCCTCCAGCCGCGTGCGCAGCCGGTAGGCCCCGTCCGCCGCGAGCCCCAGACGCAGGAGCCCCCCTTCCCGGTCCCGCAGACAGCGGGAAAAGGGCACCCCGTCGAGGGGCGCCGGGCAGGGCGTCAGGATCCAGCAGACAAGGCAGACGAGTCCCAGCAGGGGAAGGGCCGTCAGAACGCGGAAAAGCGTCCTTCTCCGGCCCGGTCTCCCGCCGGGCCTTCTTCCGGGCTCCGGCTTTTCCCGGGCTCCGTTGCGCTCGGGCACCCCGCCGTCTCCCCGCTTTTCCTCAGGGCCTGCGGGTGACGGTGAAGATTCCGCCGGAGACCAGGGCGTGGATCTCGGGCGCGTACATGGCCTCGGCCGTGCAGGCCGGGATCCGCCACTCGCCCGCCGTCACGGCGCGGGTCCTGTAGACATAGAGAACGGGATCGGGCCGGCTGCGGCCGAAGAAGAGGTACCTGTCCTCCCGGCGCTCGCTGTGCACGGCGCCGGCCTCGGGGGCCGGGCCGCAGCCCGTCTGGTCGAGCAGGGGCTCGAGGCCGCCGGGGAGCAGATCGGTCAGGGCCACATTGCTGTACGGTCTGTCGGACCGGAGACTGATCTCGACCGTGATGAGGTCGCCTTCCCGGGCCTGGGTCACGGCTCTGCCCTGGGCGTCCAGGTAGCGGCGCCGGACCTCCATGCCCTGGCGGACCTCCTGCGGAGGCTTTCTGTCGTAGCCGCCGGTCACAAGCCGCCAGGCGAGGTCCCCCGCGCCGTCCGGCACCTGGGCGCGGAAGCGCCGGCAGGCCGGGGCCGAGATCTCGGAAAGTCCCGGCAGATCCGCGATCCGGCTTTCCGCGCCTTCCGGCTCAAGGCAGCTCAGGCTGACCTTCGGCGCCTTTTCGGGCGCCGTGAGTCCGGCCGACAGCGCTCTCGTCGTGAGGGCCATGGCCATGGTGCCGGAAAGGCTCCGCATGGCCCGCTCGGCGGCCTGGTCCATGGCCTCCCGGACAGCCGTGTCCGGGACGGGTTTTTCGCCGTTCCGCCAGTGGGGCCGGCTGAGGATATGGGCGTGCAGGGCGAGGGCGCAGCCCGCGTCAAAGATGCCGCCGGGCTCGTCCTGGAAGGGGCCGAGGCGTCCGGGGAGGAGTGCCCGGGCATCCCTGTCCCTGCGGAGCATGGCCAGGCAGTCGGCCAGGAGAGAGGCCGTCACGTCTTCGCGCCAGGAGAGGCCGCTCTGCTCGAGCCAGTTCATGAGGCGTTCCGCGTCCTGGGTGACGATGTCGCCGGACCGGAGAAGCACCCAGCAGGCGTAGGCCCTGACGCGGGCGTCCTGAAGGCTCTGGGGATCGCGCCAGAGGAGGCCGCGCAGGCAGGAGCGCAGGCCCTGCAGGAGATCGGGGGGCGCGCCCCGGCCGCTTTCGGAGAGGGAGAGGAGAAAGTCCGCCGCGTAGACCGTCACCAGATCGTCCGGCTCGCCGCCCTCCCAGAGGGCCGCGCCGCGGCCTTCCTGGAAGGAGGAGCGCAGGGCTCCCAGGGCCTCCCGGAGTTTCTCTTCCTCCAGCTTTCCGCGCTCGGCCGGGGGCAGATCGGGTCTCGCCGAAAGCACGGCCGCGAGTTTCGGCCGCGCGAGGGCCGCGAGGACGGGGAAGGCCCTGCTTATCCGCTGCTCCGTGCAGCCGAAGGGGTAGTCCGCGAGGCGCGCCGCAAGGGCCCGGAAGTCCGAAAGCGACCGGCCCGCCACGGAGAGGCGGGTTGCGAGGCCCACGGGATAGCGGTCCCGGGACACGTCGATGTCCCGGCTTTCCGTGAGGGGACCCGTCTCTTCTGCCGTGACGAGGTTTGAGGCGGGCCGCAGGGAGAGACTCTGGCTGCGGCTGACCGTGACGGCCGGTCCTCTGGAGGGGGTGAGGGTGGCTTCCGCGTGCAGGGCGGCGTTTCCGGCGGCGTCCGTGACCCGCAGCCGCAGAGGCAGGACGCTTTCGCCGTTTTCGTCCACGCGCAGGGTCGGGGGCGCCTCGTCGCCCAGGATCTCAAGGCCCGGGTCCGTTCTCAGACGGAGAGTGACGGGCGCGGCTTTGCCGCTGCCGGGCACCGTGTTGGCCACGCCGAGGGCGGCTTCGATCACGTCGCCCGGCACCGCCGCCAGGGGGAGGAGCGGCCGGAGGATGAGGGAGCCCCGCACCGGGCAGGAGGCCTCGGCGGAACCCGCCAGAAGCAGATCCCTGTCGCCGCCCGTGCCCACGGCCATGACGCGGATTTTTCCCGAGAGCCAGGCGGGCACGGGCACCCTGACGGTCTTGGGATTGCCGTCGGTCTCCACCATGCCCAGCCAGCGGGCGAAGGGCGGCTCGCCGCGGCGCCGGAAGGGGTTGAGGAAGCGGCCGCCGGCGCCCGCCGTGTCGCCGCCGAAGGCGGGCAGGCGTCCGCGCAGGCGGGCCTGGTCCGGCATGAGAAGGTCAAAGGCCTGACGGGTCACCACATCGAGGGCCCGGCCCGTGAGCAGATCCTTCAGGGGATCCGGCGTGGCGAAGCCCGTGAGGGAGAGCACGCCCTCGTCCACGGCGAAAAGAAGCGCCCTGCCGGGTCTGGCGCTGCTCAGGCGGATGGAGAGATCTCCGCCCGGCAGAACGCTCGGGGGCAGCTCCAGCTTGAGGCCCATGTCCCTGCGGGAAAGCCCGCAGGCGAAGGGCAGGCTCGCGTGGGCCAGGGGGTTCAGGTAGATGGCGTCCGAAGAGGCCGATCTGCTGAAGATCACCGAGACGCGGCCCTCGCCCTCAAAGTCCGCCGGGATGCGGATCCGCTGGACGGACTCGCCGGCCTCCGCCTGGAACCAGCTGTGGGCGAGCACGGTCTCGCGCTCGATGGTGATGAGGCCCGTGCCCGCGAAGGGCGCGGAGATCCTGAGGGCCAGGTCCTGGCCGGGCACACATTCGCCGCTCACGATCTCGGGCCGCAGATTCCCGTCCGTGAGGGGCGCGGAGCTCGTGCCGTCGGAAAGGACGATGTTCCGGCCCGCCACGCTGTAGGGGACGGTGAGCAGCGTCTCGCCGCCCTCTCCCGTGAGGGTGAGGACATAGTCGCCGGGGGTGCCGGTCCTGAGGGGCAGGGTGAGGCCTTCGGCGGGAAGGGTCACGCGGGTTTTCTCAAGGGGTCTGTCCAGAGGCGCCGACTCGTAGTGGAATTCGCCCCGGGCGTCGCGCACGAGGGAATTGATCCAGCGCCGGCCCGAAAGGGTGCAGCTGACGCCGGAGAGGGCCTTCGGTCTGAGGGAGGCGTCCAGGGCCAGCAGGCGCAGGGAGGCCGGGGCGTTCTGCCGCAGACGGGAGAGGGTGCCGGCTTCCTGGAGGGGCTTCCAGCCCACGATGGTTTTCAGGGGCGAGAAGCGGACGCTCAGCTGCCGGGCCACGGCCCGGCCCCCCGCCGCTTCGAAGCCTTCCACCCGGAAGCTCGCCAGGGAACTGCCGGCGAGACCCGGATCGGGCAGGGTGAAGACGGCCTCGCCCTTTTCGTCGGTCACGAGTTCAGGCAGGCGGATGCTGCGCGGCTCGCCCGCCTGGGGCGTGGGATCGCAGAAGAGAAAGCCCGGATGATCCGGCACCCGCACCTGGGAGGGCTCGGCTCTGAGGGTGGCCGAGAGGCGGTGGCCCCTGGCCGCGTCGCCGTAGAGGGTCCGGAGGCTCACCCGCACTCTGGGGGCCTCTCCGCCTGCGCCCGTCTGAATCCAGCCGCCCCGTCCCGCTTCCGCGGGCAGAAGTTCCGCCGAGAGGGCGAGGGTGTCCGGCTCAAATTCCTCCACCCGCACCGTGGCGCTGCCGATGACGGGGCCGTGGCCCTTTTCCTCCCGCAGGCGCACGTCCAGGGTGTAGGGCCCGGCAGGACTTTCGGGGGTGGAGGTCCAGGAGGTTTCCGTGAGCGTCAGATCGCCTTCCAGGGGCGTGCGCTGCACGACGCGGCCCGCGGGACCCGTCAGCACGGCTTCCAGGGGAAGCTTTCCGGGCAGCGCCCGCCAGTCCGCCCGGCGGATCAGAATGCCGAAATGGAGGGTGTCGCCCGGCATGTAGAGGCCGCGCTGGGAAAAGACCGAGGCCATGAGGCCGTCGGCCTGGACATGGCGGCCGGCCAGGGCCTCGGGCCCCATGTCCAGCACGCGGGAGGGATCCTTGAGGGAGAGCCAGGCCATGTCGGCGCCTTCGCCGGGCTTGCGGGCCAGCACCGCCACGGGCTCGAGTTCGGAGGAAAGACCTCTGGCGGAGGGGAGCACGCAGGAGCCCTCGCGGCCGGTCATGGCCTGGGAGAGCGTCGTTCCGTTGCGGGCGAGGAGGGTCACCTCGGCGCCCTGGACCGGCGTGCCCTGCCGCAGGTCCTGCACATAGACATGGCGCCGGCCCTCGGCGTCCTCCTTCACCGTGAGGCCCATGTCCGTGAGGAGAATGAGCCGTCTGGCGCTCGCCGCCTCCCGGCCCTGACGCAGGCCCGTGAGCTCGAGCAGCACGAGGCCCCCCTGCTCGCCGGGGGGCAGGAAGTCCGCGATGTCCAGCAGGGGGAAGGAGGCCCTGCCCGCTTCGGCGGCCGGGACGGCCAGCCTGCCTTCGCGGCTTTCCGCCGTGTCGTCCAGTTCGGCGGCGCCCTGCCAGGTCATGGTTTCGGCGGACATGTTTCTCGTGGCGGCGAAGTGCGCCAGGAAGGGGGCGCGCACCCGCCTGGCCCGCCAGCTGATGCTCTCTATCCCCGCGCAGTGCAGGGGGATTCTGCGGGAGCCCGCCAGGCTCATGATCTGGCCCGGCAGAAGGAAGGAGAGCTCGGCCCCTTCGTCCGGGGCCTTGAGGGCCCGCAGCACGGGCCGGGCGAGGGTCGGGCCCGCCTCGGAGGCGAGGCCGTCCTCCACGAAGAGCAGGACGCAGCGGCCGGGACGCACGGGCAGGACGAAGCGCAGGTCGTCCGAGGCCTCGTCGGGGGAAACGAGCCGGGGCTCGAGGGGACGGGAGTTCTGCACATCCTGCAGCCGCACGGCCGGGAACTTCGTCCAGTCCGTGGGCTCAGCGGCCCCGGGCTCGGCCCGTTCCGGGAGCTCGAGGAGGGTCATGTGTCTGAGCAGGGCCTGGGGATCCAGGCGCAGGCTGGCCGTGAGGTGCAGCTCAAGACGGGGATTGAGGTTTTCGTCGTGGCCGCGGGTGAGCTCGATCTGGCGGATCTGCAGCAGATCCGTCCGTCCCGGCACCCCGAAGCTGCGGCCCGTGTCCCCCTGGAGGATCCGGCGGCCGTCCTTCTGACTGTCCGCGTAGAGGGGGAGATTCGGGAAGGAGAGGCGCACGCGGGCCGGGCCTTCCGCCAGCCTGAGCAGACGGCAGGAGAGCATGGCCCGGTCTCCGTCGGCGTTCCAGACGAGTTCCGGGGGACCCAGCTGGAGACCGGGGCTCTCGGGCTCCAGACGCAGACCGGCCTCGACCGCCTTCCGGTCGGCCGGCCAGATGAAGGTCAGGGGCAGGGAGAGGCTGTGGGCCCCGGCGGGGGAGGGATCGATCCAGACCCGTTCCTTTCCGGGGTTCACGGCCTGGGGCTGGGTCGTGAACCTGATGTTCTGACGGTCCGTGCGGACGCGGGCGGGCAGGCGCAGGCCGCTCAGATCCACGGTGTAGGTCGTCCCGGGCCGGAGGGCGCCCGCGGGGGCGGCGGGCTGGAAGCGCAGGACATCGCCGTCGCTCCAGCGCCAGGAGCCGGGGGTTTCGGGACTCAGGCGGACGCCTTCCGCCGGAGCGCCCGGCTGGCCCAGGGGGGCCGAGGAGCACTCTTCGGGCCAGCGCTCGCCGTAGGTCCGGCGGCAGGCCTCCCGGTCCAGCTCGAAGCGCAGGGGGATGCCGTCCCGCCAGGAAAGAATTTCCGGCGGGGGCACGGCCACCTTGCGGTAGGAGGGCCCGGCCTGCGCGGGAGCGGGGAGAAGACAGACGGACGTCAAGAGCAGGAGACAGAGAACCAGACGGCGGATCATGCGAGGCTCCAGTGTGCCGGAAATGTCTGTGAGGGGAGTGTCGTTGCCCGTTCTTTTTTCTGTCAGCATATTCCCGGAAAGTCTGCCTGTCCACAGCCCGGGAGAGGGGCGCGGGGCATCC